>CAXTTV010000033.1:0-28454 GCA_964247295.1 uncultured Ktedonobacteraceae bacterium
CTGTTAAGAAGTGGAGAGTCTTGCTACGAAGACAAAAGGGGTCAGACACCCCCGTGGGAAAGCACCCTCACCTGTGTCGCAAATAAAAAAAAGCAGACCTTTCATTTAGCTGAAAGGTCTGCTTATGTATAAAAAGGTCAAAGAACAAAGCTATCGGCAAGACCGGTACGGGCATTCCCGTTCTCACGCTTCTCGCTATTAAGATTAACATTCTGTTGACCGCCAGTATTTGTACGGTTGGCCTGATACCCATTGCCATTCTGAGGAGGCGCGCTGGTTGGAGTGGGAGGAGTTTGCAAGCTCTGCAACGAGGCCTGAGCCTGAGCATTCATGCCCGCGCCACCCTGATCAGTAGCGAGCTGAATGGTTTTTCCCTCGATCACCACAGCGACACCAATCCCACGTCGGAGATCACTAAGCTGACGACGCAGCTCGCGATTCTCAGCCTCCAACGCGTCCATTAACTTCTTTTGCTCAAGCAGCATCTGAGCGATGCCTTCAAAACCAGCGCTAGCAGCACGATCCATGCTGGATTCCTCCTGCGAATTTCGTGAACCCAATAAATCTAGAAACAAACTTCCCATAGATAGCCCCTTGTCCACACGCATCACCATCCCACCATCCCAGAATACCATCTCCACAATCCCCTCTACATCCCAACATTGGGTGAATACATTTACAAGGGTATAATACGATCCCAGATAGCTACCGCGACATCCGCTTTTGGGAGCGTCGGCAGGTGTTCGGTCCGACCATCGGCATAGAAAAGCGAGACACGATTGGTATCGGTACCAAAGCCACTATCAGTACGACTGACATCATTGGCAACCAGCAGGTCAAGTCCCTTGCTTGTCACCTTGGAACGAGCGTACTGCTCCAGATCGTGAGTCTCGGCGGCGAAACCAATGAGGATCAAACGCTTTCGCGGCCTCTCCAAGGAATGAGAATGCACATCATCAAACCCGGTCGGGTGCTCTGTGAGCTCCCCAATTTCCGCCAAAATATCCGGATTCTTCACCAGATGCAGAGTAAGCGACTCAACCTGATCGTTCCCCTGAGTATTTGCGGACCCTTTTTTTATTTTATACCGTGCAGGCTCTGCCGGTCGAAAGTCCGCGACCGCAGCACTCATCACCAGTACATCCGCATCGACGATCGCACGTTGAACGGCATCTCGCATCTGTATAGCAGTCTCAACTGACCATACATCAATGCCATAAGGCGGATCTAAAGCTACAGGACCAGAGATAAGCGTGACTCGCGCTCCCCGGTTACGAGCCTCGGTCGCCAGGGCGTAGCCCATCTTACCAGATGAACGATTTCCTAAATAGCGAACTGGGTCGATCGGCTCTTGCGTGCCACCTGCTGTTATAACGACGTGACGGCCCGCAAGGTCACCGGACTGCCCTAAAGTCATCTCTATAGCCCCAAGTAAGGTTGAGGTCTCTGGTAAACGTCCAGGACCGATATCCCCGGAGGCCAGTCGTCCCACCTCCGGCTCAATCACCAGAGCCCCACGCTTCTTTAGTATCTCCAGATTACTCTGGGTCGCCTGATGTGTATACATCGCATGATACATAGCTGGTGCCAGGATCAGGGGTGCGCGCGTCGCCAGAGCTACTGTCGTCACCATATTATCCGCATGCCCATGCGCCAGTCTGGCGATTGTGTTCGCCGTCGCCGGCACGATCGCTAAGAGGTCCGCCTGTTGGGCTAAAGAGATATGAAGTTCCGCAGCCTCACCGGATGATTCCCAAAGGTTCATATAAACCTTGCGATGACTTAAAGCGGAGAACGTCAGTGGACTGACAAACTCCTCTGCCCGCTCCGTTAAGATAACATCGACCAGGGCTCCAGCCTGTTGCAAGCGGCTAACTAACTCGACCGCTTTATAAGAAGCTATCCCTCCACACACACCAATAATAATCTTTTTTGCGATTAGCACTTTTCATTGCTCGTTCTTTGCATACATGGGCCACCCCGACGAGGACATTTTTACAATAGCATATGATCTATTGTCTCGCAAGAATGACACCGAAAGTACCAACATGATACATTTTTTTGTGTTAAAAACTTTTTTGCTCTATCTATTTAACTATCTTGTGCATACTTGCTCTTCTACAAAAGAACGCGGAACCATGGTTTTTTAGGAATAGTTATGTGCCAATTTGGATGCCAGTCGACATACATGTAAATATATACATGTTTATACGTGTGTATATTTCGTTAAGGCATTTTGTGTATTTTTGACATGTTCTTTCCTGACTACTGTCAGTGCTTTTTTTGTTGGATACAAGGAGGTTTGTATGTCTCAGCCGCAGCCGCTCTATAACCAGATGGGTATGGCTTCTTCACGCCGCCGTGGTGGTACCAGTACCACAGTAAAAATTGTGATTGCGGTCCTGGCCCTGTTGATCCTGCTGGAGATTGGCTTTATCGCCTATTCCCTGATTACATCGACCGTTCCCGGCATTACCCCAAGTGATCCGGTTCAGCAATCGCAGATCCTGCACTGGTAAGATCCTATATAAAAGAGGGAGGAAGCTATACGGCTTCCTCCCTCTTTTATATAGGCCAAAAATAGAAAGTGCTGAGGGCCGGGATCGAACCGGCGACACCAGCATTTTCAGTGCTGTGCTCTACCGACTGAGCTACCTCAGCATACGCCTTGATGCCACTTGACTACGCGCACTACTATACTACGTTCAGGATTCTCTGTCAACCACCTTTTCATCCAATTTCTCTTCAGGTTATCTTTTTGTTGCTCTCTTTTTTCTTTTCCTCTTGCCGATGTTTCAAAATGTCCATAGCGATCTATTACAGTAATAGGATGGACCGGTGTACGCAAGGACATTAGTCCTGCATATCAGGTGATGTTAGCAGTAACTGCAATAGGTATGCGCTAATATATCTATCTACACACGGTTTATTATGAAAGTGGTTCGCCCAGGGGTGTTCTCCCCGCGATGAAGCGGCCACCTTGGACATGTTGGCTCGTTGTAACTGTAATGAGGAGAGGTTAATGCATATTCCCTTACGAATATGGCACTACTTCAAGGAAAATCGTTTCGCTCGCTTGCTTACGGCACAGATTGTCATTGTTGCGATCGTTGGATTATCTCTTGTCGGTGGTTCGATGGGAGCAAACCTATTTGGCGCTTCCGCTCAATCTTGTTCTAAAAACGATACTACGTACACTGTGGTGCGTGGAGATTCTCTTGATTCGGTCGCGAAACATCACCATACGACTATACAGAACCTGGCTTCCCATAACCACCTGAATAAGCCTTATGTACTCTCGACCGGGCAACACCTATGTGTACCTCCCCAGCCCAAACCTGTCCAACATCCGGCTAAGGGCTGGGCAAATACATTCCCTGAGGGTCAGTGCACATGGTGGGCCGATGAGCGCTTCCGCCAGCTTCATGGCTTTTTTGTTCCCTGGAACCACGGTGGAGCAGAGGCCTGGCAATGGAAGGATCGCGCCCGTGATTTCCACTGGAAGGTCTCTGGCACACCTGTGAAAGGGGCGATTGTGGATCTTCAGCCTGGTGTCCATGGAGCCTGGGATAGCGGCCACGTGGCTGTCGTTGAAAAAGTTCTACGCAACGGACATTTTGTCGCCAGTAATATGAATTGGGGCTCCGATCCCTACGCGGTTGTCAATGTGGAGTTTACTCCTGGTGCCGGCGTTTCATTTATTACTTACCAGTAAAAGCTTTCCGGTTGCGATAGAAAAGTTTCTTCCAGCAATTGACCGAGCCACAGTTGCTGGAAAAGATTGATCCCCTCTCTCATAAATGTTGAGAAGAGGGGGTCAATTATATTTTCATCCTCAAAAAGTTTTGATCTATTAACTATTATAATTTATTAAACATAGTTCATCACTAACTTATATCCCAAATTATTCTTAAGTAATGAAGCTTACTTTTTCTTATTCCTTTCACTTGCCTCTATAAAGTCCATATCCATAAGATCTTCCAGCTTACGAGCAGTATCTGTTTGTAGTGATGGCACTTCCATAACCATTCGCAAGGATGGTATTTCTGATACTAATACTATTGGATGAAAAAGCAATCGTCCAACCAAAGGATGTTCAATCTCTTTATATTTCCCATGAACTGCACGAATATCGTGCCGGGGCCACCATTCCCGAAACTCTGGACTTATTTGGTGAAGGTCTGCAACGAGATCTTTAAACCAGGACTCTCTAACAAATCGGTCACAGCTAGCCCGGAAAAGAGCCAATACGCTCTGCGCCTCTTCTTCCCAATTAACGAGCCTTTGTCGTTGTGCAGGATGAGTAAATACAAACCTCAGAATGTTACGTTCTTTTAGAGCCATTTTCTCAAAGTTAGCAAAAACACGACACGCTGCCTGGTTCCAGGCAACCAGATCCCATCTTTGGTTTGAAACATAGGCTGGATAAGTTTCCAGGGCATCAAGAATCTGTTGCATTGCTGGATCAATAGTAGGTGTGACTTCAGAAAATACATATGGTAAAGGGACTTGTGCCAAAACGAATAAATGATTTTCCTCTTCAGGCGTGAGGCTTAGCACCTTAGCAATACTCTTCAGGACCTGGGCTGAAACTGTAATCACACGCCCTTGCTCTAACCAGACATACCATGTCACTCCAATCCCTGCTAAATAAGCTAATTCTTCTCGACGCAAGCCAGGTGTACGGCGACGCTTCCCCGGCGGCAATCCTACTTCCGATGGTGATATCTGGGCTCTTTTCTTACGCAAAAAGTTAGCTAACTCCATGCGCCGTTCTTGATTTTTCATCCATCCTCCTAAACCTGATAGTTCCACTACTAGGATAAATACACTCCTGGTTCTAGAATAGCAACCTCTTTTATACTTTTATGAGCACACATAAACAAAATCATGTTCAGGAGAAAGACTTTCTATCAAAAATAGAAGTAATTATACTTGTGTGTTAGAAAAGATGTTTGCGCTTAGAAGGGAAAGCAAGTAATGAATATTACGCTTGAACAGGCTCAAAAAGCCCTTGAGAATGGTCTTTATGCCTCTATAAAACGCAATGAGGCAACAACGCTGGCTATAATAGATACAGGAGGCAACCTTGTAGCGCTTACTCGTATGGATCAAGCAACTCTAATCTCCATTGATACTGCCATTGGTAAGGCTTATACATCTCTCGCTTTGAAACTTGATACTGTGAACCTTAATCCTCTAGTCCAACCTGGACAAATCCTTTTTGGTCTCCCAACAATCACCCAACAGCCACGTCCTCTCGTTCCGTTCGCAGGTGGAATTCAGCTTCGAGTAAATGATGAAGTGGTTGGGGCAATAGGGGTATCCGGAGCACTTACATCTCAAACTGATCATGAAATTGCTCTCGTAGCTCAAGAGGCATTATATAACGAAGAGGAGTAATATAATTGCTCTTTCAGGAAAGAGGGTAACAACAAAAATTTACAAAAAGTAAGAGATCTATAGATCCGATAGATCTCACAAGCTCGAAGGAGAAGTGGCAATAAATTTACAAAGTTTTTCTATGCAGTGTGCCACTTCTCTATTTTTAACCAGACCCCTGATAAAAACGATGGAAAATTCCAAGTCGTTTTTAATCAAGGGCTCTATATAGTTAAGCATTCAATCAGGCGTTTGAGGGAATGGCAACAATGGCGTCTTGATTGTAGTCACTGTCTCCCCTGAAAAGCGGATGTGTAAGAAACCATTCCTGACAATCAAATGGCGGTTCTCCCGGTTCTGGCCGTACGTGAACATACCGACCATCCTCCTGGAGCTCCCGTGAGTTGACGGTATCCATCAAGACTTTCTGGATCAGGCGATCCTGGATGACGCGCCGGATCACGGGATCTTCGATTGGGAATAAGGTTTCGACTCGCCCATCCAGGTTACGCTGCATCATATCCGCGCTCCCAAGATAAAGCTCTTCTCTTCCCCCATTAGCGAAGTAGTAGATGCGACTGTGCTCCAAGAAACGCCCGACGATGCTGCGCACCCGGATATTCTCGCTGATGCCCGCGACTCCAGGCCGGAGACAGCAGATCCCCCGAATACAGAGATCAATGGAGACGCCAGCTTGCGAGGCTTGATACAACGCATAAATGATCTCTGGATCGACCAGAGCATTCATTTTAAAGAAAATCCGACCGTTCCCATGTTTTTTATGCTTTTCAATCTCTCGGGTGATCTTTTCCAGAACCGCCTGCCGCAATCCAACTGGCGCGACCAGCAATTTGCGGTAGACGTTCTGACGCGAGTAGCCGGTCAGGGAATTAAAAAGATTGGAGGCGTCGATCGCGATATCTTCGTTGCAGGTCAACAGGCCCAGATCCTCATAGATTTTGGCGGTGCTGGCATTATAGTTTCCGGTCCCTAGATGCATATACCGCTTCAATCCGTCAGCCTCCCGGCGGATCACCAGGGCAACCTTGGCGTGTGTCTTCAGGCCAATCAAACCATAGACAACATGGACGCCCGCTCGCTCTAGAGCTTTGGCCCACTCAATATTGTTTTCTTCATCAAAACGGGCTTTTAATTCTACCAGGACCGCGACCTGTTTACCATTGGCGGCTGCCTCTAGCAGAGTATTGACGACGGGCGAACTAGAACCACCCACGCGATAGAGCGTTTGTTTGATCGCCAGGACGTTGGGATCATGGGCGGCGGCTTTAATAAAATTTACGATGGTATCAAAACTGTCGTAGGGATGGTGCAGCAGGAGGTCATGCGATTGAATGATGCTGAAAATATCGGTCTCGCTCTCGCCCAGCCGCATTGCGGGTGTTATTCGGCTGACAAAGGGAGGGTCTTTTAACTGGGGTCGATCCAGCTTATGAAGCTCCATTACGTCTCCGATGCCCAGCGGCCCATCAACAATAGTGAGATCCTCATGGGTAATCTCCAGGTTGTCCAGGAGGATCTCGCGAATCCGAACCGGCATCGATGGGTTAACAGCCAGAATCTACAACAGAACCAAAGCGCCTCTCCTTGAGCCCCCTCTCTATGTAGTCCATCAGATCTCCGGCTTCATCTTCGCGCAATTCAAAGTCAGCATCACGTAAAACCCGGAACGGATAGGACTCGTCAATCTCGATCCCTGGAAAAAGCATGTTCAGATGAGCAGAGATTAACTGTTCAATCCAGACGAAGGCGCAGATGCCTGCCTGCTCTGGCTCGTTAATCTTGATTGGAACGAGTCTGGGTAGAGTGGGCGGCACCTTCACTCGGGCGAAACGCTCAAGGTTCCCCTCGTGCATGACTACGGCCAGATTTAAGCTGCGGTTAGATATATGCGGAAAAGGATGGCCTGGATCAACGGCCAGGGGAGTTAGGACGGGAAAAATCTCGTTCTCGAAATATTCTCGCATGCTTTCCCGATGCTTATTACTTAATTGTTCGTAATTGACTATATGAATATCCTGTTCGATCAGCAATGGCTGGAGGACGTTCTGCCAGTATCGACGCACATCTTGCACCATCGGGGCTAATCTTTGACGAACCGCTTCAAGCTGTTGAACTGCGTTCAGGCCATCCGGACTACGCTTACTCACACGGGCCGCAATCTGGTCTTTTAAACCGGCCAGACGGATCATCATAAATTCGTCGAGATTGGTGTCGAAAATTGAAATAAATTTGACACGCTCCAGAAGCGGATGTCGAGGGTCGCGTGCCTCTTCAAACACACGTTGATTGAACTCTATCCAACTTAATTCGCGATTGATATAGAGGTCCGGCCTTTTAAGCTCACCGGCCTGGTTTGTAGATGGTGCATCTTGTACCATGCTTGTCTAAGCCTCCACTTCTGTCTTGTTGGTCAAATTGTATCATCTTTTGTTAAGCACGTATGCACAAGAAAGGAGGCGACAAAAAAAATCGGCCACCCCCACCTGAGGATGGCCCCTGCTCTACTACCTGCCTGGTAAATAAGCTCGTCGATTGAGAAGATACGTGCAGGTCTATGTTTTAGATATTTAGATAATCGTTGTCGTGAACGTTCTTGATTAAAAGCGAGACCAGACCTGACACTTTTGGCGTCCCCCAACCAGTACCAACATCCCAGCCTTTGGTGGCCGCGAAACCTTTAACAACCGCCGTGACTTTTCCGTTCTGACCAACCTGCTTAAAACCGTTAATCCCACTGGTAACATCATGGAACGCGCTTCCAACCACTTGCTTGTTTTTTCCGATAATGTACAGGGCCTTGTTGATAAACCCTAAACGTTTGTGCGCGACCTGATCGGAGACCGCGAGGATACCGGCCCACTGGGGCGAGCTCGCACTGGTACCACCGAACAGGAAGATCAAATCTTTACCGGAACCGGAGGAGCTCCAGATGGTTAGCAGGCCAGTATTGGGATCTGCGACGGCTGAGATATCGGCGATACCACGATGACTATTGCTCACAACTCCGTCCTGATAACTCGGGCGCTGGAAGATCGTGCTATACCCGCCGCCGCTACCACTATCACCATTGTTCCAGACGGTCTCAGAGCCGTATGTACCGGTCAAACCATTGGCATGAAGAGTTGTACCACCAACCGCAGTCACCAGAGGATCGATCGCCGGAGATGAAACCGCCTGGACATAGTTGGAACCATCGCAGCTTAGTTGCGCCGCCCCCTGATCACCGGTTGACGCCAGAACAGTAATCCCTTTTTTGGCTGCTTCCAGAAACAGTTGATGCTGGCGCGCCAGGGTATTGGGATCTGAGCAGGTCTCATTTCCACCAAAGCTCTGAGTAATCACATCTCCAAGATTTTTGTCGATCGCGACCTGCGTTGCATGAAGAATGTCGTCATCAGACGAACTACGAGCCAGCACGAGCTCAATGTTTGCCTGAGGTGCCATAGCGTGCGCCCACTCAACGTCCAGAGTGATCTCACCAGCCCAACCAACTTGAGCGGGATCGCTCTGGTCAAAGCTGTCCAGGCCATCGGGAGCTGTAATATGGAACTTGGGGTTGGGCAGATTGAAAATCTGATCAAACTTTTGCAGATCGTGCAAAATCGTCGGGCTCTGGTAGGCGTCAATAATCACGATTGTGCGACCATTCCCTTTAAAATTGCTATTAAAGAGAGGAGATAAGCCGTAGACCGCCTGTATCTGCTTCGGCCCATAACATTGGTTTGCCACCTGACAATTAAAGACCTGATCTGTAGCCGCCGCCGCCATCATCCGGTACATTGGATGCACCTGAAAGCTATCGGGCCGAAGCTGGACTTTCGAGGTATGGTGAGCGGATGCTCCAGCATAACCAGAGCAGAGGCAACACCAGAGAAACAAAGCCAGGAAACAGCCCGAAAACCGTCTGGTAAAAGCTCCCATTAATTGCTCCTTTCAAACATGAGCATGTATCTTTCACGCCCGACATATTTTGTTTATACGCTTTTAAACTTTGTATTTGAGCGTATAAAACCCTCCTGCAAAAAAATTCAACAGGCAAAAATCATTAAAGGGTAAAGATAAGGCAAACAGGAGAAGAGAAGAGAAGGGCAGAGCGAAACTGGCTTTTTCCACGCCTATCGATTCCGGTCGATATACTTACTACCAGTGCCTTCTCTTTAAGAGCCACTCATGAAATCTTCTGGAGAAGAGTTCCCTTATCTCACACTAATATTTATCGGTATCTCTATACAGGCTTTGATAGTACTTTGATCCTAATTTCTCAGAAAGTTTTAAGGTTGCTCAATTTTTTTCAGGAAAAACAGAAATGGCCTGAGTAATGTATAAGTAAGCCCGAGGATGAGGAAAAAAGGGCTTTCTTTTATCTTGACAGCACTACCCACGCTGGTGTATCATCTTTCAGGTATAAACGTTTTCCTATTCTCGGAAACCTGGGCGATTGTTGAAATTGGTAGACAAGATGGACTTAGGATCCATTGGCGCAAGCCGTGAGAGTTCGAGTCTCTCATCGCCCATCTCATCTTCTACTTGCTTGCTACGAGTAGTGGATGTGCGTGAGTTCATGGATTAAGCGGGAGTGGCTCAGTGGTAGAGCACTTCCTTGCCAAGGAAGATGTCGCGGGTTCGAATCCCGTCTCCCGCTCCAGTTGCCTAATGAAGTTGGGCAGCACAGGCGCAACCCACATGTAGCATAGATCACGATCCACCCGATAACATTACGAGTTGAATACAGGTATCCAGGCTGAAGGCTTCAGGCTCGCCGTCTGGAGTGGTCTATAGTTGATGCTTGCCTCTGTTTGCTTCCCTGCTTCTTTGTTTCTACTAACCTGTGTGTAGCGCTGGCCGCGCCAGGCTTTTTTGCCTGCCTTCGAGACCTTTGTGCCTCGAAGATGGGGATTGATGCCTTCCGGTGCACGTGCTAAATTTGACTACACACGTCATATACTTGGAGGAAATGTGAAGGTCTCGGTCGAAAAATTGCCATCCAGTGAGGCCGTCCTGACGGTAGATGTGAGCTGGGACGAAGTTGAGAAAGCCTCGGATAAAGCCTATAAAAAGCTTGTTCAACAAGTTGATGTTCAGGGCTTCCGCCGTGGTAAGGCTCCGCGCTCTCTGGTAGAGCGTAAAATTGGGAAAGAGTATATTTATCAGGAAGGGTTGGATACGCTGATTTCCGAGGCATATCGCGATGCCGTTCGCGAGAACGATTTAAGCCCAATCACGCAGCCTGAGATGGACGCCCCTGTATTTGAGATGGGCCAGCCCTATCATTTTACTTTGACGGTTCCTGTTCTGACACCCGCGACCCTGGGTGACTATAAGTCGTTGCACTTTGACCGTGAAGAGGCTACGGTTACCTCCGAAGAGGTGGAGCATGAGATTGAAGAGCAGCGCGAGCGCAAGGCTGAGTGGAAAGAGGTTGAACACCCCGCCGAGTACAACGATCGCGTGACGGTTGACCTGAAGCTGGTCTCCGGCGATCAGACAATTTCTGATCTCAAGGATAATCCTTTTGAGCTGACCAATGAGCGCCATGGCCTGTTCTCTGGGATGGATGTGAATATCGTTGGCCTGAAGGCTGGCGAGGAGAAAAGCTTCACTACGACCATTCCTGAAGATTATAGCAATGAGAAGCTGGCCGGCAAAGAGGCAACCTACACGATTAAAATCCACAAGGTTGAGCATAAGGATCTGCCCGAGCTGAACGATGACTTCGCGAAAGAGATCAGTGAGTTGGAGGATCTGGAAGAGCTTCGCAAGGCGATCAGCGATCAGATTTTGAGCAATAAGAAGCGCGAGCAGACAAACGCTCTTCGTGAGAAGGTACTGGACGCGGTGATTGAGCAATCTAATCTGACCATCCATCCGAAACTGGTCGACGAAGAGGCGGAGGAGATGCTCCACCAGCTTGGTCACATGCTGGAGCCCCAGCATATCTCATTGGATCAGTATCTGATGATGATGCGCAAGTCGCGAGAAGAGTATCTGCAAGAGGTTCGTCCTGAGGCGGAGAAACGCGTGAAGCAGCAGCTTATTCTCGATGCCTTGATGAAGGAAGAGAAGATTCAGGTCTCGCCTGAAGAGGTGGAGGCGCTCTATAATGCCTACGCTCAAATGGGTCAGACGCTCCCCCGCACCGATACCCAGATCCGTTCACTGGCCTTGAGTCTGCTACGCGAGAAAACAATCTCACGTCTGGTGGATATTGTCGCTGGCCCCGATCCCGAGGCCGAGCCGGAGGCCCAGGAAGCGGCTGAGGACGGCATCGCGAATGCTGAGGCAGCCGCGATCGCGATCGACGCGGCTGTTGCTGAGGCTGAGCCAACAACCAATGAGAAGGTTGAGACGAAGACGGTCCCCCAGGAGTAATGTTCGCGATCGCGAATAAAACAAGGATCTCCAGATGTTGTATCATAGTAAATACCATCTGGAAGTCCCTCTCAAAGGGCGGATTCTATTTTGTGTATTTGAGACATTCACAATCATCACTATTGACCGATAACTCTTATACTGATACTATGCCGGTACATACAAACTTGACCCTTCCACTTAAAGAGAACTGTCAGGGATCGAGATCGGCAAGGTAGATGTGTACGATGGTGAAAGCAAAGGACAGTTGTTCTTTTTACCCTACCGCATGTTCTGCGGAAAGTAACGCTTGTGGACAGTACATAAGCCCTGATGAGCGGGCAGTGCTGGATGAAGCAAGAACTGAACACCCAAACACAATAAACCTGTTTGGCAGGTTTCAGAGAACGGAAAGGTGACAGACGTGCCTAATTCAAAAAATACGCGCATGACGTACCGCTGCTCCTTCTGCGGTAAAAGTCAGGATCAGGTACAGCGACTTATCGCAGGACCCGGTGGCGTCTATATCTGCGATGAATGCATCGATCTCTGCCGGGAGATCATTGAGGAAGAACAGTCTACTGTCGCCAAGCCGCGCCTACAAACAGGCAAGATCCCGATACCTAAAAAGATCTATGAGCAGCTTAGTCAGTATGTAATCGGTCAGGAACGCGCGAAGAAGACGCTTTCTGTGGCTGTTTATAATCACTATAAGCGCATTGGTGCCGGAATGCAGATCGACGATGTGGAGCTTGGGAAAAGCAATATTCTGATGATTGGCCCCACCGGGAGCGGGAAAACCTTGCTGGCTCAAACGCTGGCGAAGATTCTCGATGTCCCTTTCTGTATCGCGGATGCCACGGCTCTGACAGAGGCCGGTTACGTTGGCGAGGATGTCGAGAACATTCTGCTGCGCCTGATCCAAACGGCTGATTTCGATGTTGCCCGCGCTGAGCGCGGCATTGTTTATATCGATGAGATTGACAAGATTGCTCGCAAGTCTGACAATCCTTCGATTACCCGCGATGTCTCCGGCGAGGGTGTACAGCAGGCCTTGCTAAAGATTATTGAGGGGACTGTGGCGAATGTACCACCACAGGGCGGTCGTAAACATCCCCACCAAGATTTTATTCAGATCAATACCTCGAACATTCTGTTTATCTGTGGAGGCGCTTTTGAGGGCCTGGATAAGATTGTAGAGCAGCGCCTTGGGGCCAATAAATCTATGGGGTTCCGCGCTCCCAAGAGCGCGGAGGCGAAAAAAGAGGAGCGCGAGGAGACGATTCTTACGAATCTCATCCCCGATGATCTTCTGAAGTATGGCCTGATCCCTGAGTTCGTTGGACGCTTGCCCGTAACGGTCTCGTTAAATAATTTGAACCGCGAGGCTCTGGTCCGCATTCTGACCGAGCCCAAGAACGCGATTATTAAGCAGTATCAGAAATTGCTGCATCTGGATCGAGTGGAGCTTGTCTTTAGCGATGAGGCTCTGGAGGCGGCGGCTGAGAAGGCTTTGCATCAAAAAACTGGGGCTCGCGGTCTGCGTAGCATTGTCGAGGATACTCTTCTCGATGTGATGTATGAGATCCCATCACGCGCCGATGTCAAGAAAATTATGATTAGTGGCGATGTGATCACGCAACGCTCCAAACCCTTACTGGTGACGCGCAGCGAACGCTCCGCGCCTTATTCCGAAGATGAGTCTGCCTGAAGCTGGCTCATCCGTTTTTCAGGTGGGCGCGGCTCTGCTCAACCAAACGGGGATGCTCCGCGCCTCTTATTCCTATAGTATAAAAAAAGAAATACAATGAAACAGGCGGAACCCGTGAACAATTCAGAACGCCAGGAACAAGATGCATCTGCGGATACAACTGAGCAGTATCCTCTTGTGGCGTTAAAAAACATGGTTGTGTTTCCGCGCACTCGCATGACGCTGGCTATTGCGCGTGAGAAGTCGATCCGAGCGATTGAGGAAGCTATGATGCAACCCAATCGCTATCTTGTGGCGGCTTCTCAACGCTCTCCCGATATCGACGACCCTCAGGCGAAAGATATTTTTCCGCTCGGTGCCCTGGTTGAGATTACAACAATGCACCGTCAGCAGGATGGCAGTCTTCAGGTTCTCTTGAGCGGTATTCGTCGAATTCAGATTGAAGAGTTTTTGGACCTCGAACCATTTATTCGTGTGAGTATTAAGTCTCCACAGGAACCTGCGGCGCAAGGCCCCCAGGCCGATGCACTTGTTCGCTATGCAACAAACCTCTTTGAGCGCTACGCACAACTTAATCGCCGCTTTTCTGTCGAAGATATCAATTCAATTGTGGCAATTAAAACTCCTGCTCGCCTCTCCGATATGCTGGCCGCCCATCTGGTGACCGATACTCAGCAACAACAAGATCTGCTGGAGACGTTTGATCCACTCGAACGCCTGGATAAGATTTGTGTGATTATGGGAAATGAGATTGAGATTCTGGAATTGGAGTCTACGATCCGCAATCGTGTCCGCTCCCAGGTTGATCGCACTCAAAAGGAATTCTATCTGCGGGAACAGCTCCGCGCTATTCAAGAGGAGCTGGGGATGGAGACCTCTTCTGAGTCCGATGAGTTACGCGCTCGCTTGCAGGAAAAACATATGCCAGCAGAGGTTGCCTCTCGTGTTCGTAAAGAGATCGATCGTCTGGAACGTACCCCCGCGCAGTCGGCGGAAATTACGGTCTTACGCTCCTATATTGACTGGATACTAGCTCTGCCCTGGACGGAACGCACCACTGAGCATTTTGATATAGAGCAGACGCGCCGCATTCTGGAGGAGGACCACTACGGACTGGAGGGTATTAAGGAACGAATCATTGAGTTCCTGGCCGTCCGTCAACTTCGCCAGCAACTGGCGGATCGGAGTGGCTCCGCCCTCAAAGAGGGGCACGGCCAGATCCTTTGTCTGATCGGCCCTCCAGGCGTGGGGAAAACCTCTCTTGGCCGCTCGATCGCCCGAGCCCTGGGTCGAACGTTCGCGCGGATCTCTCTGGGTGGTGTTCACGATGAGGCCGAGATCCGGGGACATCGCCGCACGTATGTCGGCGCGCTCCCCGGACGCATTATTCAGTCAATGAAAACGGTCGGTGTGCGCAATCCTGTCTTTCTGCTCGATGAGATCGATAAGCTCTCGTCTGAGTATCGGGGAGATCCAGCGGCGGCCCTCCTTGAGGTTCTGGACCCAGAACAAAATGCCACCTTTACCGATCACTATCTGGAAATCCCGTTCGATCTCTCTGAGGTGTTTTTTATCTGTACTGGCAATGTAAAATATCAGATCCCCCGCCCCCTGGCCGATCGCATGGATATTATCGAGCTCCCCGGCTATATTCTGGAGGAGAAGGTGAATATCGCCCAGCGCTATCTGCTCCCCAAGGTGCTTTCTGAGCACGGCCTGACTCCGGAACAACTGCGTATCCCTCAAACGGTGATGCAGCATATGGTCACAAACTATACTCGTGAGGCTGGAGTACGCAATCTTGAGCGCCAACTGGCGGCGATCAGTCGCAAGGCTGCGCGTAAAGTTCTGGAGAAACCGAACACGCGTGTCCGTCTAACAGCTCATAGCGTTGAGCAGTATTTGGGAATGCCTCGCTATAATCAAGCGGAGCGCAATGCTCAGAACCAGATCGGGGTGGTGACGGGTCTGGCCTGGACCGAGAACGGTGGTATTCTGCTACCGGTCGAGGTCGCAACGATGTCGGGCAAGGGTGATCTGCTGATTACCGGGCAGCTTGGTGATGTGATGCGGGAGTCGGCGATCGCGGCCCTCTCGTATATCCGTACAAAATCGGACGAGCTTCAGATTGATCCCAATTTTCAGGAAAATACCGACCTGCATATCCACCTACCGGAGAACGCCATCCCCAAAGATGGTCCATCGGCGGGCATTACCATCGCGACGGCTCTGATCTCCGCCCTTACACAGCGGCCCGTCCGGGGTGATATCGCTATGACCGGGGAGATTACCTTGCGTGGGCGCGTCCTACCCGTTGGGGGGCTTAAAGAAAAGATTCTGGCCGCCTTCCAGGCGAACATTCTTGATATCATTATACCGGAGGAGAACGAGAAGGATCTATCTGAAATCCCCTCGAAGATCCGTCAACGCATCTGCTTCACCCTGGCGGACACGATGGATCAAGTGGTTAAAGTCGCGTTTGCCGATCAAGATGAGCATTCCAGGTAGATCAGGGCTAAATATCTTGAGAAAATGTGGCGCGTTCTCAGTATCCCTTTGTGGCTGAACACGCGCTCGGCAGCGCGGCAGAAAAGCTCTTGAGAAGACTATCGATAAAACCTCTATTAGTATCGGCGATCTTCTCTACGCTGATTTCGCGACCAAACTATCTGATGCGCTAACAATTGCAGTTAGCTTCGTCTATCTTCTGGAGTCATCTTTTTTAACACAAACAACCCTTACCCTCATCTGCTCGTATATTTGGGCAGTACAAGCTTTTTTCGTTATAGTAAGTGGTGAACTCATCTTATATCTTTTCTTTCAAGAAAAGTACTGTTTTTTAGTCAGGAGCGAAACATGAGCTGGGACCCTAATCAGCAACAGAACCCAAATGCCCAACCCCCTTATAGTGGTTATGGTGGGTACACCCCCCCATCTTCCTCACCCGACAACTATGGCGCTGGTGGCCCCCAACCTGGCAATCCATATAACCCACCTCAGCAAGAGGCATATGGTCAAACACAATACCAGCAACCCGGCCAGCAACCTGGACAACCATATGGGCAACAGCCCGGTCGGCCATATCAGCAACCCGGCCAGCCGTATCAGCAGCCCGGACAACCATATGGGCAACCCGGCCAACCATACGGTCAGCAACAGTACCAACAACCTGGTGGTTTCCAGCAACAGCAGTTTGGCGCTTTCCAGCAGCCCTTCGGTTCCACAGCCTCTCCGGATGCCATGGGCCCCACCAGCATGGGAATGAGCGCGAACGTGGCCGCCGGCCTCAGCTACATTGTGGGTATAATCACTGGCCTGATCTTCTTCTTACTCGAAAAACAAAATCGCTTTGTGCGTTTTAATGCCATGCAATCGATCCTTCTAGCCGTCCCTGGGATTCTACTCAATATTCTCGTCAGGGTCTTGCCGGGATTTATCGCTTTTCCCCTGGGAATACTTTCTGGTATCGTCAGTATCGTTGTACTTGTCTTCTGGATCATCTGTATGGTGAATGCCTTCCAGGGGAAATACTACAAGGTGCCGATAATCGGTGACTATGCCGAAAAGTTTGTGAATACCGGCTCCTTCACCTAAACATCAGCGCCTAAATAAAATCAGGATCTTCTCTTCGGTGAGACAAAAAGCCGCATCTCCAACGTCTTACTTAAAGGGAAGATCCTTTTGTATGATGAATAAGCTTTTTTGCGTGAAAAATGCTATATTTATATGACGTTATCTTTGTTTCTCTTGTTGTCTTTTCACTTGCAAGGAGTTTTATAGATGAGCTGGGACCCGCAAGCACCAGGACCCGATCCCGAACCACATATTGATTACGGTAAATATCATGAGCAACCCCCCGGACCTCACGACAATCATTACCAACAGGATCTTTATCAGCAACCCGATCATCAGCAACAGCAGCAATACCAGTACAATCAACCACAACCACCGTATGGAGCGTATAATCAGCCGCAAAATCTATATCAGCAGGGGCAACCCGGTTACATACCCCCTCAGCCTCAACAGCCCTATGGAGGGGGAATGTATCAGCAGGGGCAACCTGGCTTCCAACAACCATTCGCACAGGGGATATCGCCCGATGCCTTCGGCCCTTCCAGTATTGGAATGACCGGAAATATTGCAGCCGGATTAAGCTATTTCTTTTCACCACTGCTCGGCCTGATCTTTTTCCTGATTGAGAAGCAGAACCGCTTTGTGCGCTTCCACGCTTTCCAGGGGATGTTAATGGGCTTCGTTGCGCTCGGCGCGGCAATTATCTTTAATTTTATTGGTATAATCTTTTTCCCTCTGGAATGCGTTGGCTTGATGTTTGATCTTGCTTTCTTTGTTTTCTGGCTGATCGCGTTAATCAACGCCTTTCAGGGAAAAATCTATAAAATCCCAGTCATTGGCGATTACGCAATGCGGACTGCCTATAACAAACCATTTTGAGCTTTTATGACCTGTGCGAGCTCTCTTCACCTTAGTAGCTCCCACACTATGGACTATATGGCCCCTTTCGTTGCCCCTGCTCTTCAGCCTATGCTATACTGCCTGAAAACGCTCCCAGTGGGACTAATCTATACTTCTCTTCTCCCAACAAAAACCACAGAGTATTCAGTGCGTGGGCGCGCCTTGCCTGTGAGTGGTGCGCCCACGAGGATCTAAAAAGGACTATTAAAAATTATGGAAGCACGAATTATTTCTGATAGAAAGCAGTGGAACGATTTTGTCGCCTCTTCCGTCTGCTGCAATATTACGCAGTCCTATGAATGGGGGCAGTTCCGTCAGCTTAGCCCCGAGGTGATGTATGTTGGGGTGGTTGATGATAATGAGCAGTTGTGCGCGGCAATGCTGGTCTTTATTCTGAAAGCGCCGATCATTAAACGCACCTATTTTTATTCTCCACGCGGTCCCGTCATCGATAATCCCGACTCCCCCGCTCTAACAATTATGCTGAACTTTGTGAAGGTTGAGGCCCGACGACGTAACGCCTTTATGCTGAAGATCGAGCCCAGCGTCTCCGACGATAATCAGCAGTGGCTCGGGGCTCTGAAGAGACGTGGCTTCCAGAAGATCGCGAATGCGACGCATGTCCGCAACGAGTGGGTACTGGATATCTCTCCCGATGAAAAGACGCTCCAGGCCGGTATGAAGGAGAAATGGCGCTATAACATTCGTCTGGCTGGTCGCAAGGGCGTGACGATTCGCCAGGGACACACAAAGCAAGATATTGATAATTTTTATAAGATCTATCGGGTTACGGGTGAGCGCGATAACTTTTTTATTCACGATCAGTCGATGTATGAGCAGGTGATGCAAGTCTATGGCGAGGATGCCCGAGCCGAGATGTTTACCGCTGAATACCAGGGTAAGCCAATCGCGGCGATCATTATGTTGCGGCTGGGCGAGTGGAGCTGGTATATGTATGGGGCCTCCTCCAATGAGTATCGTAACCTGATGCCGAACTATCTTTTACAGTGGACCGGCATGCAATGGGCAAAATCGTATGGCTGCACATACTATAATTTCCGAGGTATCCCAGAAATCCTTCAGGAGGGGGAGGAGATGTGGGGCGTCTACGTCTTCAAGCGGGGCTTTGGGGGCTATCCCATTCATTTCTTGCATACACACGATCTTATCTATCAACCAGTGGTCTACAAGCTTTACAGAGCGCTGGTTGAGGTCAAGCACAAAATTGATGAGCGCGCCTATCGCAAGCATCAGGAGGCTGAACGCGCCGCCCGAGAGGCCAAAAAGGCCGAAGAGAAAGTTGTAGAGCCTCAGGTTAGCCAGAAAATAGCAAAGCCGGAGCCTGCCCCCATAGAACTGAAGAAGCCGGAGGCGAAAAAAGAGCCGAAACCACTACCAACCCCAAAGAAGGACCTACCACCAACAGGCGAAAAAGCGACGGAAAATCGGTCAGATAACTCTGAGGACACCGTGAAAAGTCAGGCGATTAAGAAAATAACCGGCACTCCTTAAAAACAGAACGACTCTCTAACACCATAAAAAAGAGGCGAGATCACCCTTTGTGATCTCGCCTCTTTGCTTGATGTCTCCTACCTACAGACTTTTGGTGCGTAATTCCTGTAAAGAGGCCAGTCGCTCCCGCGCGATATCACTATCGGGGTTCACTTTGGCAAGGTTCCGGTAAACACGGCTCGCCTGATCATACTCACCCACCGATTGATACGTTTGCCCAAGCATGTCATAGGCCTCATAATTGTTGCGATCCAGGGCGATCAACTGTTGCAGGGCCGCGACCGACTCCTTGACTTGATGGGTCTCGAAGTAGTAGCGAGCAATCGATACCTGATAGGTAACGGCATCTTGCATAAAGCCCCACTGCCAGAAGTAAGAAACAACCTCACGCAACAGATCCATATCGGAGGGCCGCAGTTCCGCCGCCCGCCTGAGGGATCGCATAGCGTCCTCAGTATTGTCCATCTCGGCATAGATGTTGCCGACCCGGCGTAGCTCGTCGCCGGCCTCTTCCTTTTTGTTCTGGCGCAGATAGATATCGGCCAGCATTCGTAGTTCAGCAATACCCTCGTCGAGCAGACCCCGGTTCACATAGATATCCCCCAGTTCAGCATGCGGTCGAGGATCTTGCGGGGCCAGTCGCACCATCTCGTTTAAGACTTTAATGGCACTATCCGTCTGACGCTTATTGCGATAATGATGGGCCAAATCCAGGTACTCCTGGAGAGCCAGATCCGAGTCGCCCTGCCGCGCGGAGATCTCGGCCACCGCCGAAGACACCTCATCGCGGAAGGTGGTCGCCTGCTTCACCTGACGAAGGATCGCGTCCTGCTGATCCTTACGACCGGTGCGACCATAGGCATCGGCGAGATGCCGGGAGATCTCAACTTCGGGAGCCTGATGCTCCTCACCCTCTTCACGAGGCCGGGCCGCCCAGACGCTGGGATCAATCAATGCGGAGTTCTTCCGAACAGTCTGTAAGGCCTGCTCTAGCTGGTTGATCGCCGCTTCCGGCTTGCCCTGCTTCATCAGACAGCGGGCGCTGCTAACGCGAGCCATCACCTCGTAAGAGCTATCGCGCATCGCCAGGTTATACTCGTCCAGCGCTTTGTCATAAGCACCAGCCTGCTGATGAACCTGCCCAAGCGCGAAATGCAGATCGGCATTGTTCGGGTATACCTCGATTGACTGACTGTACTCGCGGACAATCATGTCGTAGTTGCGCTGGCCTTCGCCGCGCAATTGCCAGCGTACACGCGTCAACACATCCAGCGAGGTAGAACGCGATGAAGGACTGGTCCCAGTAATCATCGCGATATGCCAGCGTACCAACGCCACCAGGTTACGTGGATCTACCTGAAGCACCCGCTGATACTCGGCGACCGCCTGATTTGTTCGTCCCAACTTTTGCAGGGCCAGCGCGTAATTCAGACGCGTTGAAACGCTTGTCGGGCTCTCTTGAAGCGCCTGCTCCAGTTCGGTCAAGGCGCGCTCCATATAGCCCAGACGGAGATAGCCCTCAGCAGCAGCCGTGCGCTCGCGCAGTAGCTCCTCTTTGTTCCCTTGCTGCTGCAACAGATTAATGAGTCGGACGCGGTACGTAAGATTGTTGGGCTCCAATTGGAGAATACGTCGATAAGTGGAGATCGCATCATCGATCCGGCCATTCGCGACATAGGTATCAACCAGGATAGCGTATTTAGTAACCGCCTGCTCGATCTTGCCCTGGCGTACATAGATTTCAGACAGTATCTGATGTACATCTAGATACTGTGGAGCGATCTCGATCACCTTCAAACACTCGTCAGTGGCCTGAATCAGCAGTCCATGATGAATATACTGCTGGATATCGCGCATAGATTGCATCACCTGCGTCCGCACCTGTTCGGGCAAAGAAGCAGTGCTGGTGAGTACCGCATCGGCCATATTGCGCAGCGACTGATCTTTCCCTGTACTTCCAGCCATCTGACTCAGAAGATCCTCAGCAGAGTGTGGTGAGCGAGCCTGCGGCTGAGGCTGTTGAGGCTGAACTGGCTTAGTAGCACTGAGAAGATCCATGAGCGAGGCATTAATCGCGCTATCACCTGGTCCCTGCTGGGCAGCGATTTGAGCAGCCGAAACAGGTGGCGTCGTTGGCGGAGCGAAGGGATCTGTCTGCGGTGAAACAGGAGCCTGTGGTCCCGTCCCTGGCTGCTGCAAAAAGAAATCTGCGGCAGATCCGGGCTGTTGCGCTTGCGCCTGCCTCTGTGGACCGGTCCCTTGTTGCTGCTGAGGTGGCGCGAATGGATCGGGCAGATCCTTCTGAGGCTGCGCGAATGGATTTGCTGGTTGATTCTGCGGCGCAGGTGGTGCGAATGGATCAAGCTGCCCCTGGGCCAACGGTTGATTCTGCGGCGCAGGTGGTGCGAATGGATCAAGCGCGCCCTGCTGCTGAGCAGGGGGAGGCGCTGGCTGCTGAGGAGCGTCCGTCAACCATGAGTTTGCGCCTGGTGAAACCGGCGGAGTAGAAGCCGTCGGGGGAGTAGCTATAGGTCTCTCCGGGGCCGCAGGCGGCTGATCCATCAGGAAGCTAGCCTGATTCTGCTGAACCGGCGGCTGCTGAGGCGGGGTCGGCGGCTGCTGAGGCGGTCGAGGAGTCGCCTGTTTGTTTACCTGACTCTTTTCAGCGTCATTAAGAATACCGGTAAGCCAATCTGGTAAATCGCCGGCAGTCGAGTTTTGGATCGCTGGGTTCTGCCCAGCTTGCTGGGGTGGAGCCATTGGCTGCTGAGGCGGAGCCATTGGCTGCCCAGCCTGCTGAGGCGGAGCCATTGGCTGCTGAGGCGGAGCCGGTGGCTGCTGCATGCCATAAGGGTTCTGCGGCTGGGCGGCAGGCGGCGGCGCGATATTTGGCATACTATTAAAGTTCATCGTCGAGAAGTCGGCAGACATCTGGATCTGCGGTGGCTGGGAAGAAGGAGGTGGGGGAGCCGCAGGAGCCCCCGGACGGGCATTCTGCATCTGCTGCAACATAAATTCAACCTGAGCAACCTTCTCGTTCCAGCCCCGGCTGCGTAGAAAGCCCAGAAGTGCGTTATAAACCGTCAGTGCCTGATCTTGTTCGCCCAGCATCCGATGAGACTCAGCGGCCTCCTGACAAAGCTGAACAAGCTGATCAGACTCCTCTAAAGTCAGAGCATCCAGATTGACGCGATCGACCGCCTCATCAAAATGCACGGTAGCAGTACGCATATCGCCACGCGCCCGGTAGCATTGCCCAAGCGCATAATAGCATGAAAGCGCGTAATCGGGATCATTCAGCAGCATCTGATACTGTTGAATCGCCTCATCCCAGCGCTGTTGCTCCTGATAAAGCCACCCTAAAAAGTAGCGAGCATCGGGTCGATCAAAACCGCTCTCCAGAATCTGTTCACAGAGGTCGATAGCATCATTGAAGCGACCCTGGGTTTGAAAGGTTTGAGCTTGCCTTAAAACCCCTGTGACCTGGCTGGCAGTAATACGTTGTTTTTGAGGGGCCTGGCCCATACCACCAGACATATTTGCCATAGCGGGATTCTGCCCAGGATTATTCCCTCCACCAAAATTGCCCGCGCTACCCATACCCATGTTACCCATGATGCCAGTATTACCTCCGCTTGTATTGTTGAACGAACCCACTTCACCGACGGGATTGCTAGTAGGATGGGAACCAAACAAAGGGTTTCCATCCACCGACCCACCGGTCGGATTATCCATCATAGTATAGGACTGGCCATTTCCCGCATAAAGTGAGCTGGATGGGTGCACCTGGCCCATCGCCAATTCGGTTAAAATCTGTTGTGCTTGAATATTATTTGCATCTATATGTAATACGTCTTCACATTGTTTTTGTGCCGCATCAACATTGCTATTCGCCAGATAAGCACGCGCGGCTGCAAGGCGTTCCTGTATCATTAAAGCTATATCTTTTTTCTCAAAATAATAACCGGCCAGACGCTCATGCGGTTCCGGATTGCCAGGCGATAATTGGACCGCCTTTTGCCATGCCGCTTCCGCTCTCGCCCCTTGACCGGCCTGAGAGTAAAGATCCGCCAGATGTAAATACGCCAGAAATGCATCCTCTCTACGGTTGAGGATCACATATAATTCAGCAGTCTTACTTAAGGCAATAACATTGCTCGGCTCCTGATCAAGGATACGTTCGTATTCGATCAGGGCCGGCTGCCACTGTTTGGTCTGCATATAACAGAACCCTAAGCCACCACGCGCCATCGCATCATCTGGGAACTCTGCCAATGCTCGCTGGTATTCTTGCGTCGCCTCCGTCCACTGACTATTCCAACGGAAACGGTCGGCGGCGTCCATTGCAGTGCTGAATGTCTCTTTGTTCCCAGGCATGCAGGTCCACCTTCTCAAAACTATCCAACCTGGTAAATGGCTTACGTAAGCTTGTGTTCGCGGAAAGCCCACTCACCATCCAGTCTTCCAGGTATACACCCTTCCAAGGGCCTTGTTGAGCCTAGTTAAAACTAGGTTACAACAAATCTGGGCCTCTCACTGCTTTTTGGTACTAAAGTACTCTGGATAGACCCGGTAGAAGATCTGTGCGTTCTTCAACTTTTCATCGCTTCCAGTAGTCTTCTGCCGCTTTTTACCACTTCCCAGCTACCCTTCCCCTACTTACCCCCGGTAGTTGATAAACTCTAGAGGCAGAGGGTAATCTTTCTGCTTCACGATTGAAATGACTGACTGAAGATCATCTCGACTCTTCGCCGTAACGCGTACCGCGTCCCCCTGGATCTGCGGCTTCACCTTGGGATGGTTCTCGCGTATGTATTTGCTGATCTCTTTGGCCTCGTCCTGCGATAAGCCTTGTTGTAACTCTATAACCTGGCGCACTCGCCCGCCAGCCGCCGCCTCTTCTTTTTTCGGTTTAAAGATTTTCAATGAGAGTTTGCGTCGGACAGCTTTGGACTCCAGAATGTCTTTCACACTCTTTAACGATAGATCACTGTCGGTCGTAATCGTTATGTTATCTTTGTTCAGCTCAATCTCGGTTTTGGTGTCTTTAAGATCATACCGCGTTCCGACATCGCGCCTGGTCTGGTCAACGGCGTTTACTAACTCTTGCTCGTCAAACTGCGAAACTATATCAAATGAACAGTCGCTAGCCACTATTTTCCCTCACTTTTCCTTTTGCTGTACCAAATGGCTATCCCAATATGTTCGATAGGTACATTAACCCCGTTTCAAGATGTATCACTATAGTCTATCTTTCTGATCATTGTATCGCATTTCCTTACCCTTTGCCACTTGTTCCCCTATCCTAGTGATATTATAAAGAGATAGGTCATATTTCTGTTCCCCTTTCAGGAGGCGTTTTTCTATGTCCGCTCTGATTTTTAATAGTGGGCTTCTGATTAAGCGACTGACGGCTGATCTCCAGGCTGAGACCACGCGATTTCATCAACGGCTCGGACGGGGAGCGCGTCTTTCGCAGCTTCTGGTCGGCCACGATCCTGCAGCAGAGGTATATAGTCGGCAATTGGTGCGAGCCTGCCGTCTCATTGGTCTTGGTTGCACAACATTAACGTACCCTTTTGAGATCTCCGAGCAAGAGCTTCGCGCCGAGGTAGAACACCAGAGCAATCATTCGACAACCGATGGCGTGGTGGTGATTTTACCGTTGCCCTCGCATATCCATCAGCGAACGGTCACAGATGTGTTGAGCCCGGAGAAAGATGTGGACGGGCTTAGTTCACGCAATGCCGGCAATCTGGTACTCGGCTTTCCCAGCTTTATCCCTTCGACGGCTGACGCGGTCCTGGCGGTGCTCCAGGAGGCCCAGATCTCCATTGATGGTAAAAACGCGGTTGTGGTTGGTCGGAGCAACGTTGGAGGAAAACCAATCGCTCTGACGCTGATGCAACAGAACGCGACGGTCACAATTTGTCACTCGCGAACGGTCGGACTGGAAGAGATCACGCGCGCGGCGGATATCCTGGTGGTAAGCACTGGCCGACCACATAGCGTTACAGCCAGGATGGTGAAGCCGGGCGCAATCGTTCTGGATGCCGGGATTAATACGCTTGACGGTCAGGTTGTTGGTGATGTGGATGGTGCCAGCGTGATTCCTCAGGCCTCGTTTCTGACACCAGTCCCCGGAGGTCTGGGACCCCTCACACACCTGATGCTGATCCGGCATACGTTGCTTGGCCCTCAGTAATTTCCACCAATCTTGAGCCTGGAGGAGCGAAGATAAACCCTTCAGGCTACCTTTCCTCCTATCCCTCCCCCTACTTTTGGTTTATCTTTAGGGCCATTCAGGCAAAATATTTTAAAATAGAACAAGAGTTGTATATAAGCCAGCATGTACCGCTGCTTACACACCTTTTGTTCTGTCAGATAAAATACCGTCTGTCACGGTTTGCTCGCCTCTGAACTAAAAAATGTTGACAAACTGTAACAGCAAAATCCGTATTCTCAACCGTTTTCTTACTCGCTTGTTAACTGAATCTCACCATGAGTGAGGTACAATCGGATTGAAGGAAAAAACGGTTTGGAAAATAGGGGATGCCCTCTGGCGGGATCTGGCAGGGCATAGTTACACAGCATGATAGGAGTTTTCACGATGTCTGGCTACCCAAAAGAGGGAATGACCCGCTTTTCCAGCACCGAGGCTGAACAATATATTGCGACTATCCCGGTAAGTGTCCAGTTAGAGACACCGGAGCAGATCCGACGCTTTGAGTTGTTGCGCCTGGCTTTTTTTGTGTTAAAGCTGCGCAAGCTTGAGGATCGTCAGGGTGAGGAAGTTGAGTTTCGGCGCAATTTACTACACCATGTGATTTTTCAGCAGGTGCTTACTTTGATGAAGCTGGGCGCTCACGAGCAGGCCCGGCAAATTATTGCGACCTGTCGCCACTCGTAAAACGAAGATAGGGAAATCGCTTGCGACTCCGCTAGGAAAGTGTAAATGGGCGATCGAAAAGGATACGTGGACGCGATGTAGGACGGCCCGCAGAGCGAAGCGCTCCTACTGCACCTAGGGGCGTCCTTCCTTTCTCAGCCTTTGAAATTTCCCAACAGCGTCGCATGCGACGCTGTTGGGAAATTTTTACCACCCTTGCCATGGCCGGTAGATCGGGTCACGTGTGGACCTGTGGGAAGAAGCCCCACACATGTTGTCAGAAGCCAAAACATCCAAGGATTGAAAGATCCGCCCACGTGTGTGGCGATGGTGGCGGGAGCGATGCCCATTCTCCGTAAGCTCTTCGTGGAAGCCGTGACTCCCTTACGATGCATAATTCTCGACGAAGCGGATAACCTCTCTAGTTAATTGACTCGGGGTGGAGGCTCCGGCGGTAACGGCGATTTTCTTTTTTCCCTTCAACCACTTTTCGTCTAATTGTGAGAGATCCTCGATCCTTATGGCGGGCACGCCCGCCAGTTCTTCTGAAACCTGTACCAGGCGATTAGAGTTGTTGCTGCGCGGATCTCCTACAACGATGGTCAGATCGGCACCCCTGGCCTGCTCAGCTACAGCTTCCTGACGCGTCTGGGTAGCGGCACAGATGTCGATATGCACTTCGGCCTGCGCATACTTCTGCTTGATGTATTGAATGAGGCGACGCGTATCCCACTGCGAAAGCGTCGTCTGTGTGGAGACGGCTAGCTTCTGCTGCTGCTCCCGCGTTAAGTGCAGAACATCTACGTCTGCCTCGGTCTCAACCAGGCTGATATGCTCGGGAGCCTCACCAACAACACCTTCAGGCTCCGGGTGGCCTTTTTTGCCAATGTAGAGGATGTGGTAGCCCCGCGAGACAAGATCATTGACAAGATCATGCGTTTTTGTGACATCGGGGCAGGTGGCGTCAATGCAGGTCAAACCCCGGTTCGCGGCCCGCACTTTAACTTCAGGCGAGACTCCGTGCGCGGTAAAAATGACGGTGCCCTCATTCACCTGCTCTAGAATCTCCAGCCGGTTCGGACCATCTAAAGTGAGAACGCCCAGATTGGTCAATTCTTCGATAGCGTGCCGATTATGGACGATCTGGCCAATGATGTAGATTGGCCGGGGCAGGCTCTGGTCTCTGGCCGCTTTTCTTACACTATTCAGGGCATCTACGACGCCATAACAATACCCACGCGGGGATATTTTGATTACTTCCATCACTTCCTCTGTATGCCTGACAATCTGTTCTGATACCACGAAGGCGGTTGCTCAGAGATTAGGGATTGACCCCGATCTCGGTCAAGGGGCAGGTAAGTCCTTTACACCACCCTGTTTTTTCGTACCTTTATTATATCCTAACTCGCCATCATTGTCTGGGCCCGCTGGCTTTTGGCGAAGATCCACCGCAGGTCATCCGGGGTATATAAACAGACCATCGGCAATAATTCAACCTCGTTCTCGACTGAAGGACTCTCTGCCAGATCAAAAATAAGGAGTGGTGTGTGGCGCTCACGACACCCCATGGCGATGGTGATGGCGCTTAAACCTTCATTCGATTGTTTATCCGGCATGTATAAAAGAAGTTGAATGTCCGGCAGCACATGCAAAATATCCTCTGAGGTGTCAGCATGGTAAAGCTGCTTCATGCCTGATTGTTTAAGCATTAGTTCATAGGAACGACGAAATTCCTGTGGCCCGATCAGCAAAGCAGAGCGTCCTCGCAGACCCCCCAAACAACCATCTGCAAGTGCTATAACTGCGGATTTAAAGCTCTGCATTTTTCTCCCTCTCCTGGCACTTTCAATGTTTTTCGGTTACTACCCTGTTCTCCTATAAGAAAGATGTTCCACCTAACAGGCTGAAACATCTCTTCACCTTTTATACTATAGCAAAATTCTCCTCTTTATCATCGGGTATTCACCGTATATTTTTTCTCAGGCGCTTCCTCTTTCATAGGAGATTATCCTGAGGATAGGAGGAAAGGGGTTGCTGTACAGAGAAGGGGAGTCGAATGGGGTAGGTCGGGGGGGGGGGGGGGGGGGGGGGGGCACAGGGGCGGGAGAAGGACCAACC
>CAXTTV010000033.1:28464-31197 GCA_964247295.1 uncultured Ktedonobacteraceae bacterium
GGGACCCGTGGGAACACGATGCCCTATCTCCCTATCACCCCACCCATCCGTCTGATGAGAATGGGCACCGATGATCCGAAGAGGTCCAGGGAACCCGCTATCACCCCATCCGGATGGGTCTCCCAATCCGTTGGATGGGGCGGCCTGGGAGCGCAGGTAGTGTGTCCCCTTGCCACGGGTCCACACGTGACCCGATCTACGGACCATGCAAGGTGGAAGGCAGACCAGCGCCGCGCTACGACACCTGAAGGAGCTTTCTTTTGTCTGACTCATCCTTATCTTCTGGCTCACTTCGCAACAATCTGAACTGCACCCCTCCAGGCTTCCAGGCTACTCTCCTACTATTCTGAACACGGCTATGCTATAATTACATTCCGAACAACCGTTCTTAAACTCTTAAAAAGATGTACTGCATTAAGATTTGTGTAGCCAGGGGAGTATTTTTCATTATGCCGATTCGTCAACTTGCTCCTGATGTTGCCGCGAAGATTGCTGCCGGCGAGGTGGTTGAACGTCCTGCCTCGGTGGTGAAGGAGCTGATTGAGAATAGTATTGATGCCGGTTCTACACAGATCCGCGTGAATCTTTTGCATGGCGGCCTTCAGTTGATTCAGGTGACCGATAATGGGGTCGGTATTCCTGCCTCCGAACTTTCTCTGGCCCTGACACGCCACGCGACGAGTAAGGTGGCCCAGATTGATGATCTCGAACAGATTCGCTCTCTAGGCTTTCGTGGCGAGGCTCTGGCAAGTATCGCGGCGGTGGCGGAGGTAACCCTGGTGAGCCGCCCCCGTGGTTCTAATCAGGCGTCAGAGATCAGCGCGACCGGTGGACGGATCTCTGAGGTGACGCCGGCGGCCTCTCCTGAGGGGACAGCGATTACGGTTCGCAATCTTTTCCAGGCGGTTCCGGCCCGCTTGAAGTTTTTGAAGAGCCGCAATACGGAGGTCAGTCACTGCCACCATCTTCTGGAGCAGTACGCTCTGGCGTATCCCGAGATCCGCTTTACGGTGACAAGTGAGAATAAGCAGATATTCGCGACGCCCGGCGATGGAAAGCTTTCCAGTGTTTTACTGGAGATCTACGGCCTCTCGGTGGTGGATCAGATGGTGCCGATCCAGGGGGAGCTACGGGAGGAAGAACCTGAGTATCCGGTGGTGACGGGCTATGTGAGTCGCCCAACTTGCTATAAAAGTACCCGACAGCATATGTCGTTTTTTGTGAACCGCCGCTGGGTGCTGAGCCGCATGCTAACCCACGCGGTTGAAGAGGCCTACCATTCGCTACTGCTCTCCGGTCGCCATCCCATCGCGACTATCAATATTGAGATCGATCCCTCGCAGATCGATGTGAACGTCCACCCGGCCAAAACGGAGATCCGCTTTTTGAAGGAGCGGCGCGTCTATGCGGCGGTGATGCGCGCGGCCCGCAAGGCGGTGCTGGCGGAGGCGGAGATGCCCTCCTGGGGCGGTGGCAGCCATGGACAGTCCCAAACAATACCCGACCGATCCGCATCAGAGCCTAAAAAATCTCAAAGCCTGCCAACCAGCGGACTGGAAGATTGGCAGATGGCACTACCCCCGACCGAAGCACGCCCCACACGAGCCAGACCATCAGAGGATGATCTGCTGGACCCGGAGCTGGAGGCGTTGCTTAACGCTTCTGACGAGCCTGAGACGACCCCAGAGATGTCATCCGGGGATGAGAAAGCTCGGGCCAAACATGTCTTTCCACGCGATAATCCATGGCTGACGGTAACGGAGGAGGAGACCGGGACACACCCACCAAATCAGTCGCGCCTCTGGCAAAGCCATATTCATAAACAGGCGCGAGGGCGTTCCGAGCAGACTGGTGAGGTCCTTACACCAGATCTACAACCCGAGGTGACCCCAGCTACAATACCTGCTACCGATGAAGAGATGCCTGGCTCGCAATCTACTGATGATAAAAAGGGAGAAAGGATCAATCAGCCGGAAGAGGCTCAGATATCATCAGCGGCGATCCCTTTTCTGGAGCTGGGTCAGGCGCGATCAACCACCGGGCAGGGCCGTCGGCTTCCTCCCTTGCGGGTGATCGGTCAGATGATGCAGAGCTTTATTGTGACTGAAGGACCAGATGGGATGTATCTGATAGATCAGCATGCGGCCCACGAGCGAATTCTCCTGGAGAAGATGGTGGCGGCGCTTAAGGCCCGTGAAATCACCTCACAACTGCTGCTTAATCCGGTTCAGCTCGATCTCTCAACGGCTGAGCTGGGAGCAATCGAGGAGCAGCTTCCACAATTGGAAAAGATCGGGTTCTCGCTGGAGATGACGGATGATCAGACGCTGCTGACAAAGGCCGTTCCTCAGGTACTGCTCAAACAGATTACAGCCCAATCCCTGCGCGAGATTCTGATCGATCTCACGGCTCCCGAGGAGATGGGCCACGCGGAAACCTGGGAGGAGCACGCGCTGGCGAATGTGGCCTGTAAAGCGGCGATTAAGGCAAACTACTATCTGACAATTAATGAGATGCGGGAGATGATTGAACAATTGGAGCAGACGGATGCTCCTCTTAGCGGTTGCCATGGAAGGCCGACGACCATCTACTTTAGTCGCCCGGCCCTCGAAAATGAGTTCGGGAGACGCTAGCTGTGCTGGCTACTATTCTAACTAATGCGACAACCTGGAAAAATGAGCACCCTTTGCTCAGCTATCTGGTTCCGGCTGCTCTTTCAGAGCAGCTCTTGCC
>CAXTTV010000034.1:0-28255 GCA_964247295.1 uncultured Ktedonobacteraceae bacterium
CTTCTGGGCGTTCAGCGACAGTCGCATGCTGTAGTTTTGCATTCCAGCGACTAACTGATCTTTCCCATTCAAGCCTTTTATGACCCAATCTCCCACATGTAAATCAATCCCTTTATCACTGCTTCCATCGGGAAGTACAGCATTCGCGTCGATTATCCGACGCTGATCGTAGCGAAACTCTCCGCGCGTGATATCAGTGATGGCGAAGTGCGCCGGATAGATGGGGGGAAGGTCGCTACGGAGAGCTTGAAAGAAGACGAACTCAAAGCCATAGCGGTGCTCTTTCCCTTGGGCGTCTTTGCCTGTGAGATGACCGGTGTAATACCACCACTCGGTCAAATCTTTGTGGGGAGCCTCATCCTGTGGAAAACGCACAGGTGACAGTGGCAACGAGGACTTTGGTACCTTCACAACTGGCAATTGCGCGCTGGTTGTGGCGATCCCCGGAAAACTACATCCACTCAACAGGATTACAAGGAAAAGGAGGACCGAGGATTTCACGACGCGGTTCCCTATTGTGTTCCTTCTATGTTCTCCGCTCATCGGGCTCCTCCTATACCAGCATCACGATTGGATATCTCTCCCACAACAACCTTAGTATCAGCTTCGCCTGGTAAAGGAATCCCCTCCAAATCTAGCGGGGGGCGACGCTGTACGCCCTTAAAGGGTAACCACCAGTTGAGATCTCCCAGGAGCCGCATCGTGGCCGGGACCAGCAGTCCTCGCACAAGCGTGGCATCTAGCAGGACAGCCAGCGCCATACCCAGGCCCAGAGCCTTTACCAGAATCATATCGGCAGTGGCAAAACAGGCGCTCACCACGATTACGATGACGGCGGCGCTGGTGATGATCCCACCGCTGCGCTCCAGGCCAATGGCGACGGCATGGGTGTTATCGCCGGTCTGCCAGAAAGCTTCCTGTACCCGCGAAAGCAGAAACACCTCATAGTCCATGGAAAGACCAAAAAGGGCACAGAAGAGCAGGATCGGGCTGGAGGCTTCGACAAAACCCAGCGGGGTAAATCCTAGCACCTGATGCAGAAAGCCATCTTGAAAAATCAGTACCAGGGCTCCATAGCTTGCTAGAATCGATAGAGTATTCATAATAATTGCTTTAAGGGGCAGTAAAACCGAACGGAACAACAGGAATAATAAGATGTAGGTAGTAATGGCGACAATGATCACAGCTTTAGGGAAATCAGAGTAGAGCGAGCTCACGTAGTCGATATCGCCCGCCGTCCCACCATCAACCAATACTTTGATGCCATTGCCGGGATCAGTGTTGCGAATGGTCTGGACAAGCATCTGTGAGCGTTCGTCCAACATCGGGTACTTGCTTACCACCTGAACAAGCACAGTATTATCGGCAACGGATGCTTTTAAAAGCGCTCCAATATAGGGATCGCCGATAAATTGCGGATTGGTGTACAGGACTTTATACTGGTCCAGGCTAAAGCGTGGATCGGCACTGACAATACTGTCCACTCGCCGGACCCGTGAGTCGGCCTGAACCCGCTGCACGTAGCTATAGAGCGCCTGTATGTTCTCAGGCGTTAGAACTTTGCCTCTGGTCTGAACGGCCATCAGGATCGGCGTGGTCTCCTCTTCGTTGAAACGTGAGGTTAAAAGATCGTAGGTCGCGCGCGATGGCACGTTCTTCGGTAAGATCGAGGCGTCGGGTGCTGAGAACCTTACTCCTAGAAACGGTAAACCAAACCCAATTAATAAGAATAAGACAGGGAAAAAGACCCGCAAGGGGTAGCGCATCACAAAATGAGAGAGCCGATACCAGAAGCCCTGATGCAGCTCGTGATCTTCCAGCCGTCTGCGGCCAAAACGCGGGAGACGAACCGGCAAAGCATTTACTCGCGTCCCCAGGATCGCCAGCATCGCCGGCAACAGGGTAATCGCCGCTGCCACCGCCAGCATCACCACCATAATGCCTCCCAAACCAACCGAGTGCAGCATGTTAATGCGGAAAAAGGTGAGACCCATCAGGCCGACCGTAACCGTCAGGCCGGAGAAGGTGACGGCTCTACCGGCGGTCCCCACGGTGATGGCGACGGCCTCGTTTACGTCATGGCCCCGCTCCAACTCTTCTCGGAAACGACTAACCATAAATAAGGAGTAGTCAACACCAAGTCCCAGACCAAACAATGTGGTAATGTTCAGAACAAAAATGGAGAGATCGGTAAAGTGCCCAAGGAGAAAAACAAGAGCAAGAGCTACCACGACCGCCGCTCCTCCCACAAGAGCCGGGAGAATCGAAGCGACCACTGAACGAAACACAAAGAGCAGTGCAATCACAGCGAAAGGGAACGCGAGCAGCTCGGCCCGGCGCAGGTCCTGCTCACTCACCGCCTGAATATCATGGTAGAAGACTGGGGCTCCGCCGATCCTGGCTTGAAGATCTGGCACGGGCTGGAGTCTTTTCTCAAGCTCTGGAAAAAGCTTCGCGGAAGAGTCTGGATCGCCCCTCAACAAAATATTGACATAAGCGGCATAACGATCCCTGGAAACCTGTCGGGGATTGTCGGTATAACTTTCAACAACAGCCACTTCTTTCCAGTTTTTAATGCTCGAAAGGGCCTGTTGCGTCTGCTGATAAAATTGGGGGCTATCAGCGCTATATGTCTTGCTCGTGAAAATTACCTGAGCGACGGTCTGGTTTAAATGAAGCTTCTCTACCAGAAGATCGATAGCCTTCTGTGAGTCTGCATCCGGGCTAGAGAAGCCACCGGACTTCAATACCTGACTGGCCTGGGGAGCAAAGGGCAGGGCTGCCAGCCCAATCACCACCCACATAGCAACAATCCACCACCGAAAACGTGTGGCAATCTTACCCAGATGGTAGAACATGATTATTCCTTTCTCTGAAAAAGTGAGGCCCGACCAGGGAAAATACGCCAGATCCTTAAGCAAGCCATCATTCTTTCCTTTCAATATCCATGACGTCCGCATCTACCTCGAAGGGGTAAGCAGAAAATTGATCGACCGGTATCTCGACGGCATTTCTGGTTTGTTGTATGATAGAGGAACTCCATGGACAGGCAGTCTATCTCTCTTTTTACTTGTAGTGCACAACACGCCGGTTGTCAAGAGAGAATCACAGTGAAACGTCTCCTGGAGAAGGAGCGTGAGGGTTTTTTATGGCAAAAAAAGGGGCCGCTCAGGTAGCGGAACAGAAACAAGAAGAGAATAATCGGGTGGTTACGGTAAACCGCCAGGCATATCATGATTATACTGTTGAACGAACCTTTGAGGCAGGGATTGCCCTGACAGGAACCGAGATCAAGTCGATCCGTGAGGGTCAGGCTAACCTCCGAGGCTCCTACGCGATCGTACGTAACAATGAGGTCTGGCTGGAGAACGCGAATATCTCAACATACGATCATGGTAATCGCTACAATCACGATCCCGTGCGTAATCGCAAACTCTTGCTGCATCGCCGCGAGATTGAGCAGATGTATGCGAAGGTGGCCGCGAAAGGCATGACGCTGGTTCCGCTGAAGATCTATCTGAAACAGGGGAAAGCCAAGGTGGAATTAGGGCTCTGCCGTGGTAAAAAGTTATATGACAAACGATCCGCCCTTGCCGAGCGCGATGTGAAGCGCGAGATGGAGCGGGTACTCCGCAACCGCTAAAGCGACACAGCTTGAGAGCAAGATCGCAGAGAAGAGGAACATGCCATTGTCTGATCAGAAACCTACACTTACAAGCAAGCAATTAATCGAAAGCGCTCGTGCCTCCGGCTACTTTCAATTACTCGGGATGTGGCTGGAGGCCGACGAAATAAGTGGAGCAACCGTCCACCTCACGGTTGATAAGCGGCTCTTCCATCCTCAACAGATCGTCCATGGCGGCGTGATTTTTACGCTGGCTGATACCTCAATGGCAATGACGCTGCTTGCTTCGCTGCCAATGGGCAGTCAGGCCAGTACAATTGAGGCTAAAATTAATTTTTTGCGGCCTGTAATCGCCGGTGAACTTTTCGCCAGAGCCGAATTTATTCATCTGGGCCGCTCAACTGCTGTATTATCGGCAAAAGTTCATGCCTCAACTCATGGGGAGCAGAAATTGATCGCCCAGATGCAAGGAACCTTTAACATTAAAAGGCCTGAACAATAAACCCAAACAGTCACTCGGTGGTCGCAATAAAAGAAGCCTCCCTTCCCACCCGCACATCCTTCATCTGTTGAGATTTTGGAGGTTGCTCTCTCGATCGCTCCTGCCACCAGAGCCAGAGCAAGGAACCAAGCGCAACAAGACCCAGTAGAACGGTCAGATAGATCAGGCCATCAAAGCCCGACCAGTGCGCGAAGATCCCCCCCAGGCTGTTGCCAAGCAACTGACCCAGCCCCAGAAAGATTGAGTACAGCCCCATCACTATCCCTCGATCACGGGCCGATTCCTCTGAGATGTCCGCCAGATAGGCGAGGGCAGCCGGGGCAAAGCCAGAGCCCGCAAAGATACCAATCAGCAAGACCGGCACCCAAACAAACAACAGCCCATCGTTGCCAATTCCCCGATGGTTGATCCCAAAAAGCGCGACACAGATCAGAAAGATGCCAAATACTGAGCTCAGCATCAAAACCAGTCGTGGCACTCGTCCCATGAACAGCCCCCAGAATAGAAGGCTCACTCCAAAAACGCCGACTAATCCTCCCAACACCAGACTGAGCTCGCTACTATGTCCACGCATACTCCCCATCAAAAGCTGGGAGGGAAAATGGTGAGGGGACGAGAGCACAAACGTGAGCTGAGATGAGAGCCAGATCCCAATCAGAGCGCAGATACAAATCCAGGCGGGAATGAACAAGAAGAGCCGAGGCATCTTCAAAAGCAGTGTGTACCGTTTCAGCCGCTGCCCTGGACCAACTGACTCGACGATCTGCTTTACCTGTGGCGCAATCAGCATACAGACACAAACAATCAGATAAAGACCTGCCAGCACAAAAAAGGCACTGCGTCCCAGCCTGTCCCAGGCCAGGCCTCCTACAACAATCCCGACACCTAATCCACCACTGGTTGCCAGCTCATAAAAGCTCATCACGCGCATCCGGCGCACTCGACTACTTACAGAAAAATCGGCCAGATAGCTCAGGACTGTCGGCACCATAATCGCGGAGGAAACCCCAGAGATTAATTGCAGACCAATCAGAAAAGGGATGGGATTAGACTCAGGGACGAAAGGTACCAGTAGAACTGATGCACACCCAAACAAGGGGCCAATTAATAAGAATTTCCGCCGTCCCCAGCTATCGGAAAGCGCCCCCATCACCGGAGCCAGCATCAGTTCTGTAATAAAAAATGCCACAGGTAGTAGTCCCACCTCGATATTTGTAATTGCCCGTCCATGATGAGATGAGAGCTGCGCCAGGAAAAACCCAAGAATCGCGGTCGTCGCGCTTCCACTTATGCGTAGTATACCTGTTCCCACAATCAGGGGAGTTGCGGATTGCCGAACCATATTACTCTCTTTCCGGCATGCTTATCTATCTACAAATACTTTCTTTACCCTTTACTTCTGCTGGCGTCTGTATGTATAGAATGCAATTCCCCCACCCATAAAAATAAAAATCACCGCCACAAGCAATTATGAGAGTAGGACAAGGCGTATCCCATCAATCTCATTTGTGCTCGCGATCAAAAGCCCCAACTCTACCATCTCCATCACCTCTCCTGGCTATTCTCTGACCAGCAGTAGCAATTATGTATAATGACGATACCATTCATCACAAAGTCACTTCTTTCTGAATTTGTACAGCACACGGATTGTATGCGATAAATACAGAAACAGATCCGCCCACCTTACCAGTCGTTTCAAATGTATCTACAAAAGGAGAACAAATAATATGGCATCCAATATACAACGACCTGCTTCCGAAGCCGAAAATACCTGTTTTCGTGTAGCGATTAAAGGGGTCGTCCTGCTTCACAGGCAAGTGCTCCTCGTGAGAAATAGTGGAGACGAGGAGTGGCAACTGCCCGGCACTTTTCTCGCCCCTCTTGAGACTCCTGAGCAGTGTATTGTCAGGGCTTTATCCGAAAAAACGGATCTCCAGGCGACGATCGGCAGGATTATTGATAGTCGAACCGAGCAAGAAAGCTTTATCGTCACCTACGGCTGCTTTCTTCCCTCCTCTACGATAAGCAACGGACTTATAACCCAACCGAATCTGAAGCTTTTCGATCTAGATGAGATCGCCGCGCTTTCTCTATCGGAAGGCTCGAAAAAGTCAATCTGGGCCTGGGAAGATTACCTGGACGGGTAACACGCGTGGTAATGGAGCGAGAGTGTATGTACTCTCGCTCCTGATCTCCTCAGGCAGGTTTCTGTCCCGCGAGAGACTTCTCAAACAAACTTCCCTGACTTAAAAAATCTTCTTCCTCCACTTCCGGCTGCTCCACTTTCTGAAATCCGTCAGAGAGCAAATATGTCTGCGCAGCCTGATTCCAACCACTCACTGTACAGCGCAGCAAGGTCTGCTCCTGGTCCTGCTGACGAAGCCTATGCATAACTCGATCTTCAATCAGTCGCATCAAAAAAGCTTCGATCCCCTGATCGGCATAATCATAATGAATATAGACTCCTGTTTTCATTTGACCAGGAACCTGACTAAGCAAAAGCCCATGACCAATCATCTCGCCCGTCCCCGTCACAATCAACCAGGAATCATGCTCCAGATCTATCTTTGTCCAGATCTGACGCAGGCTCTCGGAAGACGGCAAAGATGTACCTGACTCTTTTAACAGAGAAGTTGTAAGCAGATTGACAACCTCATCAAAATCATCCATTGCGGCGGGTCGCACGATAAACATCTCTGGCAATACATGCATCTTCTCGTACCATTACTTTCTTTTTTTTGCAGTACCTACTCACAATGGACAATTATCCCATGCGACACGTTTCTAAGCAAGAACTTGAAAACTTAAGTCCCTACCACTTTCATATTCACAAGGGAAACGTGAGGCTGTTTCAATCGCTTGTACATAAATGCAGCTCGTGACAGACCTCATCTGCTCGGCGTACTGCTCTTCCGCGCGCGCAGATGCGAGCTTAAACAACCATCCCTCCAGATCATACTCACGATATTCAGGATGCACACTGATAGTACTAAACATACGATCTATATGGTGATACCAGAGCCCAGCATACCCAACAATGCTTTTACACTCATTTATAATGAGCCAGGCGTCATGTGCCAGGTCCAGGGCGTGCCAGTTCGCGCGGATCATCTCTGACGAATAATGCGCTTTCCCATACTCAGCAACATCACAGATCGCGACCAGGGCCGTGACCGCTTCTACATCCGCCATTTCAGGTGCGCGTATATTGAATTCTGGATATAATATTGGCAGGTCTTTCATCAAAAACCTTCTTTCTCATCCGCAAAAAATCTAACCTACTCTTCAGATGTTGCCCTTCTACTCGCGTGGTATCTCTAATGGTGGGCATCTTGCCACCGGCCTTTATCAACGCCATCTTCATCAATTCTTTTCTACTCATCTCTATCTATTCTTTCTTGAGAGCAGGAGAAAGGATGCATGTCATAAACTCCTTCCTCCCTATCTGATATGTTCATCATCTAAAAAATTAAGGGGAAACTTAGCCGTTGCGCTTCAATTTTCCGGTGCGTTTGGCATACATCTCAGCCTGCCGGAAAATGAAAATGCTTAGCGGGATACTCACAATTCCAGTGACAATTAAGGGCCAGGTATAGGACCAGATCTCTCCAGACCAGATCACTTGATTACGTAATACGCCTGCTCTCAACCCGTCAAGTACATAAGTCGCAGGAGAGATCTTTGCGAGCGGCTGCATCCAACCGGGCAATACCTCAACGGGATAGTAGACTCCCGAGACCAGCAATAACACTGCCCGGACGATAAAGGACATCTGTGAGCCCTTTTCGGTATAGAGCAACGGTAGTACTGCTGCCATAATCCCAAAGCCAATAAACGAGACACTTCCCATCAAAAGCATAAAGATCGCGGTTAAATAGTTGGCATGGCTGAGATCTAACTTAAAAAAAGCCGCGACAACAATCAATTGCAAGAACGTAAAGAGAAGGCCATGGGCAATCGCGTACCAGCAACTCCCAATCAGATGGGTGAAGCGCGAGATCGGAGCCATAAAGGTATGCTCGATTGTGCCTTCCCAACGCTCAATGTTGATCATATCTGTGACGCCCTCGAAGGTCACACTGAGATACGACCAGACAGCGGTACCGATCAACAGGTACAATGTGAGATAGCTGGTATTGATCCGATCGTGGGTTATAAGCCCGGCGCTGGCTCCAATATATGTAACGCTCATAGAATTCAATATATTGTATATAAGCCAAACGACTTCCCAACCCCAGTAGCGCTTCGTTAGATTCCAGTTACGCTCGAAAAATGCGTAGGTAGCTCTTCCCTGATGGATAAGTGATGACATGGGTTTTATTCTTCTTCCTGGCGTTGGGCCTCCAAAGCCTCAAAGGCTTTTTCCCAACTTCCGTACTTTTCAAGATCCTCCTCTGTAATTTTGTGAGAGGCGGTATAGTGCATGAAAACCTCATTCATACTGACCGTTTCAGCGTCGCTGCGTCCCATCAGAGTGGCGATCCCACGCTTCAGTTCCTCTACTTCCCCGAGCGCAACAATCTTACCTTTGTCGATGATCGCCACACGGTCGCACAATGCTTCGGCCTCGTCCATATCATGTGTAGTGATCAAGATAGTGGCGTCATGCCCGTCACGCAACTCTTTGACAAAGCTCTGCACGTCGATCTTGGAGCGCGGGTCCAGGCCTGTTGTAGGCTCGTCCAACAGTAGGATGATCGGCGCGGTGAGAAAAGCTCTGGCGATCGCGACTTTCTGCTGCATTCCCCGCGACATATTCTCCAGCGGCTGCTGCACCCGATCTTTAGAGATGCCAAGCCGCATAAGGATCTCGTTGATCCTGTCTCGGGCCTCTTTGGCCGGCATGTTGTAGAGCCGGGCGGCATACAGCAGGTTCTCCATCGGTGAAAGCTTTTTGAAGAATGAGGCTTCAACGCTGACGCGGTTGATCAACTTCTGAACCATCCGCTCATCTTTGAGGATATCGTAGCCAAAGATCTTGACTTCGCCCCGATCAGGGATCAGCAGGGTGGAAAGAATACGGATCAAAGTAGATTTCCCGGATCCATTAGCTCCGAGAATCCCGAAGATCTCCCGCCGCTGAATATTCAGATTGATATCATCAAGGGCCGAGACAACTTTTTTCTCCTCGACCTTGCGGCCCGGCCAGCGCAGCAACGGTTGCGATTTTTTAAAGATTTTGAAGATGTGCTTCAAAACAACGGCTTCTGTCTGTTCATCTATAACAACCTCTCCTATGAGAGCGTTCTCTATCCGCATTGCCATTGTTTATTTTCTCCTTTACTTACTTCTCGTACTCTCGATACAGGGTTCAACAGGCACCGCTCACGTCTTCTCTCTCTTTCTGTTCAAAGGGGTGGTACAAAAATGCTCACAAAAAAAGACCGTGGGCTGGATTTTTCCAATGCCCACGGTCGAGGTCTGTCTCTACGACACCTCTCTTTTTTATGGTGTCGGGGGATCGCCTCTGAAAATGGGCACACTGTTCCCGTTGTTGCCAACCATGCCAACAAAAGTGGGCAATCCAGCGCCGGAGAAAATGGGCAGAGCAAGGCAACGTCCGATTACGGGAAGATGCCAAAACCGGGTGGTCTGAGTGGTGTCGCCAATACTCATGTCGTATTCTCCTTTCAAAAATTTCGAGGCATAAAACGACGCTCACCGTTAAACGGGAGGCGTCTCTGTATTTTCCTATGACCTATCTTATCCTCTTCGAGTATAAGACATCAGACATTTCTTTGTCAAGGGCAAAGTGATCTAAAACCACACCAGAAGCCAGTCCAGATCACTTTTACACACTTTTTTTTCAACAAAAATAGATATGGAGATGCTTTTTTATCCCTGCGATTCCGTTGGAACTTTGCTCTGCAACTCGGGCACGCGTCCCTGAGAGAGTTCTTTAGCCCATTCCTGGTGCAAATCAATCGCGTCATCTAGTGTTTCGCTGCTCCGCTCAACAAGCAGCAAACGAATTAATGTAAGATTGTTCTGCTGGGGGTATACAGCGGTAACCCAACCCCGCCCCATATGACGATCATCGTACGTTGCCAGTACATAGAATTTTCCGTTGGGTGCGATAACTTGATGGCGCGCGAAATCCAACGTTTGAAGCCTCATAGGACCGGCACCAGCAACTTCCAATCCCCGATCATCTTCCACAGTTTCGACGGGAGCTAACATATCGCTCCTCAAATCTTCTTCAAATGCCTCTGTATTATTGTCCAACATACATACTTCCTCTCCCGGTATAAGGTGGCTTGTGACGGAACGCTCTGCTCTATCCAGAAGTTTTTTCTGAGCATCCCGCCACATAGTGTACGCAAACCTGAGGCTGCGGTCAAGCCGCGCGATTATTCACGATCGTCCAGAGACTCTTCCCGAAGATCCTGTGTGGATCTCCGACTGGGTTTCAGGCTGCTCCACCAACTATGGATATTTTTGATACCTTTACGTGGAAAATCCAATAGGAAAGAAGGGTGACGCGCCAGATCCTTAAACAACCCGGTCTGCATACGCTGCCAGAGCCCTGGCAGCTCGTCGATCTCTCCGGTCTTACGTGGGTGTTCCAGGCTCTCGGGATCTGCCCATAACTCCCTGACATAGATGTCTCCAAACCGTTCTAATGAGACGGCCTGACTCTTGCTGACCTGCGCCAGATCCTGTAACGATTCATAAGGGGTCTGAGATCTCGCTGGCCTCAAACCTACCCATTCGGAGAGTAAGCAGATGCGGCCATAGATGCGCGCCGATAAACGCTGTCCCCGGAAAAGTCGACTCCACCAAAGGGCAAACACCACCAGACCTATCAAAGCCAGCAACAAAAGCCATCCAAGGAACGTCCCTGCTATTCCTACAGGCGAGACCTGTGAATGGTTTGCACCCGTGGTCGCGTTACTAGCTGACTCGGGTTGATCCAGCCCACGATTGATGCGTCGGGCCTGGGGCGCGGCGGCAGATCCGCCCGTACTGCTGGAGTTTGTACCACTGGCTGTGCCAAATTGATTTGGCTGCGGACGCGAAAAGTCCGAAAAACTGGCTGAGGGTTCAAAATTGATCCATCCATACCCCCCGAAGTAGATCTGCACCCAGGCATGGGCATCCGCTCCACGAATCACCCAGTCGTGTTTCTGTGGATCTTGTGTCCCGTGAGTATACCCAATCACTACTCTAGCCGGTATCCCCAGCTCACGCGCCATCACAACCATCGACGAGGCAAAGTAGTTACAATAGCCCTGATGGCCGCTTCTAAACAGAAACCACGAGACTCCCTCTTCTCCCGCCGGTAGATTGATATTCACATTATATGCGTAATGGCTACGTAGATAAGCCTCTAGCGCTATGGTTTTCGCGTACATGGTATTCCGATTAGCGGTCACTTGCTTTGTCAGCAGTCCGATATTCGGGTCCAGATTCTTAGGTAGTTGGGTATAGGTACGGACAACATTGGGATCATAGTAGCTAATTGGCAGTGCTCCCTCAAAGTTACTGGGGAACTTGGGTGAGTCGGCTGGCATTGGAACAGCTTGCAGACTTTTCTCATCAGCCGAAGATACATATGAAGTGACAGTATAGATATTACCAGCGGCCATCGGCCCGTTGGTACGAACCCAGGAGATCGACTCCCCTGTTGCATTCAAGGAAAGCACTTGAGCATCCTGCCCGAGCGAACTGATCTGAGGCGATCCAAGGATATAAGGGTTCTGCTCATTTGGTGGGTTCACTACATTCACCGTCTGCTTTATTTGATGAGCAACATTGGTGACTGCGGGTAAAATCGTATCCTTTTTAATAACCTGAGAGGAGGTTGGGCTGATCCTCCACGTACGACCATCGTAGGCATCATAGCTAAGGGAGTTAAGATACTGAGATCCATCATCGGTTTTGACGCGAAACACAATTTCTTGCGTTAAATTGGGATTTCCCCCCAACGTCAGGGTATCGCGGAAACTCCCATGGTTGGCAGCACTCACCCCGCCATTGATCGCGACAACTCGATTAAAATTATCAATCACAGCTTGCCAGGTGCCGGTATTCCAGATCTGCGCCATGTCTTCATTGATATACCCCCACGGCATAACCCATGAGAAAATAACAATGCCCAGAGAGATCAGGGCCCCCGCCTGCATAAAATCCCAGCCCAGATCATCCGAGAACCGAAGTCTCTGGTTACGCCAATGCTGAAGAGAGTCATAGAGATGGAAGCGCAAAACCAACAAAAGCGAGGCGACCAGAAACACAATTAAGAACACAACATAGCCGCTGGGAATAAAGCTCAGATTGATCAAGAGAATGGTAGCGTTCGCGAAAATCATGATCCAGGGCAACCGGAACCGATACACCAGCCAGGCACTACTATACGCCATTAAAAAGATCAGGGCTGCGATCAGGAACAGAAAGGTAGCATCATCAGTATTCGTGCCTCCATTGAAGGCCAGATCGATCCAGGCCCGCATATTGACAATTACCCTGGGAACACTACCATTATAGAATGCTCCCGCCGTCTGCCACATTGTCAACAGCAACGCGAAAACAATGACCATGCAATGGACAGCAATCGACGGCAGCCGCCGCTGTTTGGCAGTAAGTACCCCAATGAGAAGCCCAAGGCCCCCGGTCAGTGAGAGCACCTCCATATGCTCAACCCAGCCGGCAGCCTGAACACACCAGATCGTAGTGTACATAATGACCAGCAGCAAAAAGAGCGAGAACCAGCCTTCAGCAAGACCCAGGCGGAATGGTGGCAACGCTTTGCGAGGCTGTGGGGCCTTTTTATCTCCTCCACGAGTCGACCTATCCAAAATTTTAGAGAGCCTTTCAATACTCGCTTCTTGCATTCCCTCACCTCCGTCTAGAGTAACGATCTTGGGGTCCGCGCTCCAGTACTTCTGTTAAAGGATCTCCCGCACGTACCCGCAGAACCGGGATACCCGCGCCCTCCAGAAAAGCTAGCGTATCCTCGTCGTCTGGTTCCTTGTTAAATGAGGCTGCATCCAGCCCGATTACCGCGACCTGGACACCTCGACGAATCAGATGGCGAACACCATCATGCCAGTCCCGAGAGATTGAAGGGGTGATAATAAAGATGACGGTATTGCGGCTAAAATTAAAGGCTTCCAGAGCCAGAGCCTCTTTGAGATCTGGCCCATCCCCCTCTTCAACTACCGCTAACAACTCCAGCACCCGCTCTATCTGTCGATTGCCACGATCGAGAGAGAGATATTCTCGCTTCTGACCATTGATAATCATACCTAAAGATAGATCCTGGTGCAGCAGGTACGTAGCGATTGAGCCAGCAATGGTCACACCATACTCAACAGTAGACTCTTCACCCCTGCCCGCCTGTTGATCGGTATGCAGATCAAGAAAAATCCAGGCATCCATGGCCGGGTCCAGGTCAAACTCTTTGACCATAAGTTTATTATAGTGCGCGCTGGAACGCCAGTGTATGCGGTTCAATGAGTCGCCACTGACGTATTCTCGTATAGTTGTCGCGTTGGTCGTCGTCTGCCAGGCCCTCCGAGAAACGCGACCTCGACCCGGCAGGCCACCGGTGAAAAGCAAAAATTGCGTGATTGGCAGGATGCGCGGCAATATAAGAATCTCCCGCTGCCCCGTCAATGTGCGCTCGCGCCTGAACATCCCAAAAGGATCTCCGCTGGTCGCACTCACAGGTCCCAGTTGAAAACGGCCCCGTTGCTTGCAGACGGTTCGCGCACGCCAGCTCATGCGCTTACGCCCTCCAAGACTGGCGACATACCCGGCTCGATGACCGGGTAGGGTCGACCCATCCACAATCTGCACCCAGAGTTTAGGAACCGAGCTGGTGTTGTCCAACATTAAACGCTCATCAAAGGTTTCTCCCACCTGAACCCGTCCACCAGTCGCACTTCGCCGAAAAATCAGGCTACGCAGGCTGTATCGAGTCCACACCCAGGAGAGGAGAAACAGGATCATCAGGACATAGGTCATCAGGTAGAGAACCCGCCAGCCACTGCTAAAAGAGAACAGGGCCAGAATGATAATTAAAAGCAGAACCTGCCAGGGCCGCATACATTTACCGCCCTTTCCCTCCACCGACCCAGGCACCTGGGACCGGCACGCTTTGTAAGATCTCGTCCAGCAACGCTTGCGAAGTGATACCACGCACACGCGCCTCCGGCTTTACAATAATTCGGTGGGCCAATGTTGGTCTCGCTAATAATTTCACGTCATCAGGTATCGCGTACCCACGCCCCTGGATGGCCGCCATCGCCTGAACCGCGCGGAAAAGCGCAAGCGAGCCTCGGGGACTGGCACCAAGATAGATGCTTGAGTGATTGCGCGTCGCTGTCGCCAACATTACAATATACTCCCGTATTGACGGATCAACATGTACAGCACGCACTTGCTGCTGAATAAGCACCAGATCTTCAGCCGTCATAATCTGAGTGAGATCGTCCAGCGGATGATGATGCTGGTGACTATTGAGAATATTAATCTCGTCGGCAGGCTTAGGATACCCCAGGCTGATATTCATCATAAAGCGATCAAGTTGAGCTTCAGGCAAAGGGAATGTCCCTTCATATTCAATGGGGTTCTGGGTTGCCATCACCATGAAGGGCTTCGGCAAACCATACGTCACACCATCTACTGTAATCTGCCCCTCTTCCATTGCTTCCAATAAAGCTGACTGCGTTTTAGGAGTCGCACGATTCACTTCGTCCGCTAGCACAATCTGCGCCATTACTGGACCGGGTCGGAACTCGAAGTTCCCATTCTTCTGATTATAAATAGAAACACCGGTCACATCTGTTGGTAAAAGATCCGGTGTAAATTGAATACGCTTAAAGCTACATCCAATAGACCGGGCAATAGATTTGGTAAGTACGGTCTTGCCGACGCCCGGTACATCTTCAATCAATACATGTCCACTACAAATCACAGCAATCAAACTAAAGCTGACTGGCTCGGCCTTGCCAACAATTACACGTTCAACATTAGAGATCACTCGCTGGACAGCGGTTGCTAAATCCTGCACTGACTGCATGTATTTCCCCTATTCTAAATATCTCATTAAGGTTGGCTCCCTCTGGAAGCGGCTAGTGAACTATATATGTATACGCTTTCGCTGCCCTTTTGTTTTTGCACTTTCGGACTTTTTGGTGCACATCTTCATTATCAAAAATGGCTCGGATATAGGATTTCTATGAACGACTACAGGAAAATCTACGGGGAAACGTCTCTTTCTGGTGTGCTAACAGATTACCATAGATCAGGGTTTTCGACAATTACCCTCTGCTCTTTCCCAGGGCTCTTTCCAGATCCCGCCCTCTGTACGCGCCTGAGGCTTATATGTTATTATGAAGGCCATGTATCAGCACGATGACCAACAGCTACAAGAACTGTATGCGCGTGTACAGGGATATGTACAGGGGGTTGGCTTCCGTCAATTTGTGGTCCATCAGGCGACACGTCTGGGTCTGCGCGGGTACACTCGCAACGAGACGAATGGCGATGTAGAGGTAGTAGCCCAGGGGGACCGTTCCGCGCTTGAACGCCTCTGCTCTTTCCTGCGTCAGGGGCCTTCTGCCTCCGAGGTTTCAGAGGTTCAGATTACCTGGAGAAGCCCTTCCGAACAGTTCCATGGCTTCCATGTTCGTTGGTAGACAGTTTCCGCTCTCTACTGCAATATGTTTTTTATGATAAAAAGAGGTTTTTTATGATCGATCGTGAAACCGTTCAGCACGTCGCCAGACTGGCGCGTATCGGGATTACGGATGAAGAGACAGCGATGCTTCAACAGCAGCTCTCTGTTATTCTAGAAAATATCTCGATCCTCCAGGAGGCCGATGTCAGCGGAGTCTCACCCACCGCTCATGCTTCACGCCTGAGCGATGTGATGCGCGAAGATGTTGCCCGCCCATCTCTTCCTCCTGAGATCCTGCTCGCGAATGCCCCTGCTCAAGAAGATAATTGCTTGCAAGTCCGCGCAGTGCTGGAGGGAGAATAAGTCTCGATGACTGAATTACATAAATTAACGATCTTGGAGGCCGGCGAACTGCTCCGTCAGAAAAAGCTTTCTTCGGTTGAACTTACAAAAGCCCATCTTGATCGTATCCGGGCGATCGATCCTCAGGTGAAGGCCTTTACTTTGGTAACTGAGGATCTGGCCCTGAAGCAGGCCAAGGCCGCTGACCGCCGCTTCGCCGCCGATGAAAAGGTGGGGCCGCTTACCGGTATTCCGATCGCGATTAAAGATGCGATCTGTACTCAAGATGTTACGACAACCGCCGGATCACGCATGCTGGCACATTTCAAGCCCCCCTTCAATGCGACAATGATCAATAAATTGGAGGAGCAAGGCTTTGTGATGGTGGGTAAGGCAAATATGGATGAGTTTGCGATGGGCTCCTCCACCGAGCATTCGGCCTTTTTCCCAACTCATAACCCCTGGGATCTGGAACGCGCACCCGGTGGAAGCAGCGGTGGCTCCGCTGCGGCGGTGGCGGCGGGCATGGCAATGGGAGCTTATGGGAGCGATACTGGTGGCTCGATCCGTCAACCCGCAGCCCTCTGTAATGTGCAGGGCCTGAAACCAACCTATGGCCGCGTCTCACGCTTCGGACTGATCGCATTCGCTTCGTCGCTGGATCAGATCGGGCCTTTTGCTCGCAGTACCCGTGATACGGCACTAATGCTCCAGGCTGTAGCCGGAAATGATTCCCGCGACGCAACCAGCTCTTCCAATCCAGTTCCCAATTATCTGGAAGCCCTGGGAAAATCAATTAAAGGTATGCGCATCGGTGTGCCGGTGGAATACTGGGTAGATGGTATGCAACCAGAGATCGTTGAGATCACCAAAAAGAATATCGAAACCCTCAGGGATCTCGGCGCGATTGTTGAGGAGGTCTCTCTACCACATACGCGCTACGGAGTTTCGGCCTACTATATTATTGCTCCCGCAGAGGCCAGCGCCAATCTCTCACGCTACGATGGTGTGAAATATGGCTACTCCTACCGGGAGACCGACGATATGTGGGAGGCTTTAGAGAAAACGCGTGAATATGGCTTCGGCCCTGAGGTCAAACGTCGAATTATGCTTGGAACCTACGCGCTCTCCTCTGGCTATTATGATGCCTATTATAAACAGGCTCAAAAGGTGCGCGCGTTAATCTCGCAGGACTTTGAGAAGGCTTTTGAGAAATTTGATGTACTGGTCAGCCCTGCGTCGCCGACCATCGCATTTAAGCTCGGTGAGATCTCCGATCCCTATCAGATGTATCTTCAAGATGTCTTTACGATTCCCGCGAATCTGGCCGGCATCTGTGGGATCTCGGTTCCCGGTGGCTTTAGTCAGAGCCTCCCCGTCGGACTCCAATTCCTGGGTAAGGCTTTCGACGAACTAAGCATTCTGCGTGCCGCCGATGCCTTCGAGGGGGTAACCGATTTTCATAATCAGTGGCCTGTAACAAACAAGAAGGCAGCAATCCAGTAAAAGCTTTGTACAATAGCCATTTCTGGCTTTAGAAAGCGGTTTTTGCGACCATCTGCCTCCTCTTTACGATAGTATGTACAAAGCTATAAAAATAGCTTTACGTTATTCATCAGAGGAGGCGCTTTTTTAGAAGCCTCTCCAGAATCTGTTCTACTGTCTTATTTTCAAAAGGCTTTTACGTCTGGAGGGTCTGACGACCTTTAGCGAAAAGGTTATCAGTTAGTGATATGCAACGTATATATACGACTCGTTTTCTAATCGGTCTGGTGTTGCTGATAACAGTGGTTGGAGCCCTGGTTTCTGAGGGAGCAGCACTTGGCATCCACTACGCGCTGGGGGATGCTCTCGATAACTCAAACAGCCCCTTTGTTACAGTGCCCAATCCAACACCTATTCCCTTGCCTAAACCCAAACTGGTACTCACAGTGAGTAGCATACCACCAGAACTGGCGGCAAAGGCGGCCCTGCTTTATGATGTCGATAGCGGCCAGACCCTGGTCGATATTAATGGAGAGAGGTCGTTGCCAATGGCAAGTACGACCAAGATTATGACGGCTCTGGTGGCCCTGAGAATTTCAACCCCCGATCAAGTCTTGACGGTACCTCAAGAGGCAGTCACGGCTGTACTACAGAATAATGGGAGCAATGCAGGTCTGGCTACGGGCGAAAAATTGACGGTTCGCGATCTCATCTACGGTTTGATGTTGCCTTCAGGTAACGATGCGGCAATTACTCTGGCGGATGGCCTGGCGGGTAGTCAGGAAAATTTTGTGAATACGATGAATCTCTATGCCCACCGCCTTCACCTCTTCCAGACAAATTTTACTAACCCTGACGGCTTCGATGATAACAACCACTATACCAGTGCATTTGATTTGGTCAAGATGACGCGCTACGCTATGACTATCCCTACGTTTAACGATGTCGTTAAGACCAGTGATTACCAACTGGCGGCTACCCTGGATCATCACGAACACAAATGGACCACAACAAACTTTCTCCTGGATGGTCAGCAGGGGTTGAAAACCTATGATGGCCTGACTGGTGTAAAGACGGGAACAACACCTGATGCTGGAAGCTGTCTGGTATTCTCCGCCACCCATACCGGCCATCATCTTATCGGGGCGATACTGCATAGCAATGGCTCCGACGATGAGATTACTCGCTTTAAAGACACAACAAAGCTTCTAGATTGGGGGTTTAATCTGCCGATGCAGGTGCCTAAAGCTGGTCCTTACGGCTATGCACCTCAGGTCCAGTCCTCTCCTTATCCAGAAAATCCGTATACGCTTTTACAGAGCCGGTAGTTTGAAAGCATCATCATCAAATAGGCGAACATTTCTGTTGTTCGGGTTCGTGTTTAGCTGGTACTAGCAAGAGAAACACAAACATGGTAGAATAATCTCACTTATCTAAGCCTCGAATCTTTTTGTAAGTGGGAACAACATGCGCTACGCCATATTTAGCGATATTCATGCCAATCTGGAAGCCTTACAAGCTGTCCTTGCGAAGATCGATGCGATCTCTGAGCAGCAACCTATCGATGAGATCTGGTTCCTTGGAGATCTCGTAGGCTATGGTCCCAACCCCAATGAATGTATTACGCTACTTCGTGGGCGCACCAATGTCATCATCGCGGGTAACCACGACTGGGCAGCCGTGGGCAATATCGATCTTGAGGATTTTAGTTCCGCCGCGCGTATCTCTGCTGAATGGACCGCTGAACAATTGACAGAGGAGCATAAAAAGTTTCTCGCAGAACTTCCTGAGCGCATCGAGATTGAAGATGTGACTCTGGTCCATGGCAGTCCTTTTGGTCCACTCTGGGAGTATTTAACAACAGAGATGCTGGCTGAACGTAGCTTCCAGGAGTTTATTAGCCGCTACTGCTTTGTTGGACATACTCATGTGCCGGTGATTTTCCAGCAGCCCGATACCATCGCGGAGGAAGATACTCATCCCCTGTCCGATGATGATGAGCTGGTTAGCAAGGACACAGAGCCTGACTACGGTTACGATGATGAGGATACGGTCAAGATGGTGGCAATCACTCCGATGATTGTAAATACGCAGATTGCTGAGAGCGCTGAGAGTGCTTATGCCGATCCTGCTACCGGTGCTCCAATCTCCGAGGAGAATGCGAATAAGCTCCTTCAAGCTCGGGAGGAGCAGACTGAGGTTCCATCTTTGACACCAGATACGGAAGTTAAAGATGGGGTATCAAACGCTTCGGATGCCGGAGCGTTTGTCTCTCATGAAACTCCGGAGGCCCAGACTGTAGACGCGAACGCAAACATAAAGAAAGATCCCGTACTCACTAGCGAGGCTGCGCAGACTGAAAATGATGTCGAAGAAGTTCTAGTCGAAACCACTCCTGAGTCGCAGATCCAGAATGCGGAGGAGCGTCTCAATAGCGAGATCGAGGAACTCTTGGAACTCCTGGGGCTAAGTGAAAGCATGGTTCAAGTGACGAATGAAATGTTTTCTCCCCCCGAAGGGAAGTGGGAGCTTCCAAGAGGCTACAGGGCAATTATTAATCCCGGCGGCGTTGGTCAACCGCGCGATGGCGACCCCCGCGCGGCCTTTATGATCTATGATACCGAAAAGGGGTTCGAGTTCTATCGGGTAACGTACGAGCTTGAGAAAACACAGGAAAAAATTGTGAAGGCTGGCCTACCACCCTATCTGGCGGTGCGCCTGTCATATGGACGCTAAAAAATTTTATGAAACTTATCATCGGCCTGGGAAATCCAGGCTCTCAATATGACAAAACCCGCCATAATGTGGGCTTTCATGTCCTGGATAAATTAGCGACAAAGCTAGGCCTCTCCTGGTCGGAGCGTCGCAGCCGGGCCCTGCTCGCCAATGGAAATATTGGCTCAGAAAAAGTGCTACTGGTCAAACCTCAGACGTTTATGAACCTGAGCGGTGAATCCGTAGGCGAACTGGTGCGCTGGCATAAGCTTCAACCTGAGGATCTACTGGTAATTTGCGATGATCTGGATCTGCCTGTCGGTCGCGTCCGTCTGCGCACAAAAGGCAGTGCCGGCGGTCAAAAGGGTCTGGATAATATTATTCATCACCTCCATACAGACCTAATACCGCGCCTGCGTGTCGGAATTGGCCGTCCAACTCATGCGAAGATGGATACCGTGAAGTATGTGCTCGGCATACCTACCGGGGACGAAGCCATCCTGCTGGATACCGGGGAGGATCGCGCGGTCGAGGCAATCCCGTTGATTGTCACACAGGGGCTGGCGACGACAATGAACCTGGTGAATGCCGATCCCGAGGCTCAACAAAAGGCGGAAGAACGACGCAAACAACAGGCTGAGCGTCGAGAACAGGCCCGTCTAAAACGCGAGGCCGCACGCCCGGAACACATGGCCTCGTTAGAAGAACCTAAGCGCCCCATCTAATTAAACCAAAAGCCCTTCCTAATATTGGCTATGGAAGGGCTTTTATTTGAAGATCAGGCACGATCAGATTAAGGACGATCGAGATTCACTGGTTGTTGCGCTACCTGTCTGAAAACCAGGTAGGAGTATAGAAACAGAACAGCAACCATTCCCAATGAACAGATTAGGATAATCATCAAACGTACCATTGGGATCGGCACCAACCCACTCAGCACAATAATAAACCCACTTAATGTAAACAGTTGCGCCCCTAAACGATGGGTCCTTTCCCAGGTAGTATCACTTATTAGCGTCCATGGTGTCCGAATGCCAGCCCAGAAATTGCGGCGCAGCTTGGTCATATAATTGCCAATAAGCATGAAGAGCAATCCAACACCTACGGATATAACAAGTGAAACATCAACAGGATAATGTAAGGCAACGGCAATAGTCAGGATCTGGATATCTAGCATCAATAAAAGAACACCAGCTAATACAATACTGTTAAATTTCTGGATCGGTGTTATATCGTCCGTTAACAATGGCCTCCAGCGCGCAACTGTCCGAAGGAAAAAAAACACTATTATGCTAATGAGAGGTTGATAGGTGATCCCTGCCCATTTCGGCATATACTCATTCACCTGACCATTCATATTCCAATGTGAGGGAACCTGATCTGGCAGAAAAGGATAACTGGCGAGCGCGATACCAATCTGCACACCAATAATGATTAAAGCAAAGTAAAGGGGCCAGCGGCCCGTTGATCTTCCGGGCATACCGCTGGTAGGATCATATCCTTCGGGACCGTTCATACTCTTCCTCCGTGATAGAACTATCTTCGGATGCTGTATATTTCACACTCTCTTCTGAAGTTGCTTCGCTAGATTGTTCTTCTTCGGGACCACCAAACCAGCTTAAAATCTCTGTCAAAAGATCCTCGAATACCGTGGCATTTAGCGAGTAAACCTGATACTGTCCCCGACGCTCGACCCGAACCAGATCGGCCAGCTTCAAGACGGTCAGGTGATGTGAAAGCGCCGTCCGCCCGATCCCCACATAATCTGCCAACTCTCCGGCTGTGCGCTCTCCCCTACGCAGGTACTTGAGGAGCAGCCTGCGAGTAGGGTCGGAAATCGCTTTAAACGCTTCTTGCATAAGCGGTCTCCAGTTCATCACTCGGGTTCAGGCGTCTGGTAATCGCCAGCCAGATACCTACCACCAACCATGGAAGGCTTGCCATCAGCCCCACTGTTGGAGAAAGCAAGGAGTCACCGACAGAAAGAAACACAATTCCAAAACCAGCCTGGGCATTTATGGCCGCGTGTGCCAGTGCGCCAGGCCAGATACTACCCGATCTAATCCTCAACCAGGCCAGGAATGCACCGACCGCGATACAAAACACCATCATCATTAGAATACCCAACCAGGGATGCCCTGGAAAATTGTAGCCGTCCAATGCGATAAGCGGCGCGTGCCAAAGACCCCAGATTATGCCTGTGATCACCACTGCCTGCCAGCCTCCTAATGGCAATAATTTGGGCAACAAATAGCCGCGCCAGCCAAACTCTTCACCAAACGTGAAGATCATATTGATCGGCAAAATCAACGTAAACGCCAGAAAACCTGAGGCGAAAACGCTGGCCTCCGCTAGTTGATCAGGATTTCCCGGCACATTCTGTCCCTGCTTCACAAGCGTGGCCGCGATTGCCTGCCCACTTTTATGCAAATTTTCGGCGTAGGCCCAGTGCTGGATTTGCAGTGCCAATGTCAGCCCGATCGCGATCGCGATCATTACCGGAACAATCAGATAAGCAGCCAGATAATACCGCCCAGTTTTCCCTTTGATCCATGGCCGAAATCCAGCATCCTTAAAGCCTTCGTGACGCAAGGGTCCACGCACTAAAAATGCTGCCAGGGCCGGCCCAAACATTCCAATTGCGGCCCGAATAGTTATAGCAACACCCAGAGCTTTCAGACCAATAAAACAGAGCCAGCTTATTCCAAATGCCAGCAGTAAAAACAGGCCAATTCCTTGCCAGTCTATAGCTTTCGCCTCTGAACGCTTTTCATCGCTCGACAGAACATTGGTGCTTTCTATATTGATAAAAAACTCTCCTTGCTTTGCAACCAGATGGTCATGTCAGTATTTCAGCGAACACTGAAATACTGACATAGAAATGAGAAGAAAACAATGCTTTCTGAGGCAAAATTTTGGTTTTTTGCGTTCGTGCTATAAAATACATGGAGGACTGCTAAGAGCACACGTACTTTATAGATCTTCGACGGCTTCTTTCAGGCTTATGCTACAGTATCAATAGTCTGAATACTCATCTAGAAATTGTGGGCGGAGTATGGGTCGGTAAAATGCTTATTCCTCATTCTCTGCCTGTCTATATCTGTTTTTGTGAGGTTGGCGTGACTTTACAGGGATTACTTTCCGTTTTAACCCAGAGGCCCGAATTTCGCCGCCTCTCTCAACAATTGCAACAGGCCGGGGGCGTCCCCGCTCTTTCTGGCATTACTGAGGCTGCCCACCCTTTTGTGGCAGCGGCCCTCTCTTCATCGCTGCAACAATCCTTGCTGCTCGTAATGCCGGATGAGGCGCAGGCTGGTCTGGCAATAGAGACGCTCAAGATGTTAGTGCCTCAGCCAAATGATGTACTCCTCCTTCCCGACCGCGATGCCCTCCCCTATGAGCGCCTGATTAGCGACGCACTTACCATCCAGCAACGGATGAATGCGTTGATTTGTATGGCTCGCCGGAAGCGCAATCTGATTGTCGTGTGCTCGTCTCGGGCGCTCTCACAGCCTCTGATTCCTCCTCAAGAACTGTTCTCGTCGCTCTATGATCTGGCGATTGGGCAGGAAGTGGATCTGACGCTGCTCCTGGAGCATCTCTATAATCTGGGATACGAACCTGTGGCGGAGGTAGAGGACCCAGGACAATTCAGCCACCGGGGTGGGATTATTGATCTTTTTCCACCAACCCTTCCTCGTCCGGTTCGCATTGAATTTTTTGGAGATGAGATTGAGTCGATCCGGACGTTTGATCAGGAGACCCAACGCTCGCTGAACCCCATTCAAGACTGTACAATTGGGCCGGCGCGTGAGGCTCTGCCGCTCCGTGGCCCTGAAGCGGCACACGAACTGGAGAGTCTGGATACCAGTTTTCTGCATCGCGATGCCGCCGAACGCTGGCAACGCGATCTGGAGGAACTGCGTAAGAAACGCTCCTTTGAGGATATTGACTTTTATCTGCCCTATCTACATCCTCGGGCCGGTCTGCTCGATTATCTTTCACCGCAGAACCTGCTTGTTCTGGATAATCCAGATAACTTGCGCTCAACCCTTAGCGAGATGGACTCACAGGCGCGGGAAATGAAAATCAAAGGGGAGCAGGATCACGAGAACCCTTCGCAGCTACGCCCAAACTATATTCCCTGGTCGGAAATTAACCTGCAATTGCAGCAGAGACGCCAGATCCAGTTTGCGAGTATGCTTTCCTCTGAGGTTGAATTTGGTCCCGATCGCCAGCGCGAGACCGAACACCTTGTACCTGCATTCGCGAGCGCCAATTCCTACGGTGGTCGGCTACGCGCCTTTGTCCAGGATTGCCGCAAAGCCATCGATAAGCGTGAACGAGTGATAATTGTCACAGCCCAGGGCCGTCGCCTCTCGGAGGTTTTTGGAGATGAAGCATTCCTGGGTCAGGCGACAATTCCAGTTAGCCCCGGTTCTAACATTCAGCAATTACCCGAACCCGGCACCCTGACGTTGATCCAGGGCCAACTCTCTGAGGGCTGGCAATCGCAATCTCTGGCCCTACAAGTTTTTACGGATACAGAGATCTTTGGCTGGTCCAAGCGCAGGAACGTTGCGCGCCGCAAGCCAGTGACTCCAGCCTCTTTCCTGGCCGAGGTGAACCCTGGCGATTATGTGGTTCATCAGGAACATGGGATCGGACGCTTCGAGGGGTTGGTCAAGCTCAACTCCACTGGCGTTGAGCGCGAATACCTGTTGATCCGCTACGCCGGGACCGACAAACTCTATATTCCAACCGATCAGCTTGATCGCGTCACTCGCTTTATTGGGATGGGCGATGCGGTTCCCGCGCTCAGCAAATTGGGAACAGCCGAGTGGACCCGCGCCAAGTCCCGTGTTAAAGAGAATGTGCAGGAGATCGCTCGTGATCTCCTGCGCCTCTACAGTATGCGTGAGAGCTCAAAGGGCCACGCCTATCCGCCAGATAGCGAGCAACCCTGGCTCCAGGAATTAGAGGAGGCTTTCCCCTATGAAGAGACGCCGGACCAGCAGCGCGCAATTGAAGAGGTCAAGGGTGATATGGAGCAACCCCGCCCGATGGATCGCCTTGTCTGCGGCGATGTTGGCTATGGAAAGACCGAGGTCGCGCTCCGAGCGGCGTTTAAAGCAGTGTTAGATCAGCTCCAGGTCGCGATTCTGGTCCCAACGACAGTGCTGGCCCTGCAACACTTCAATACCTTCAGAGACCGCCTTCAGGCCTATCCTGTACGCGTCGAGCTACTCAGCCGCTTTCGGACTCCGAAAGAGCAGAAGCAGGTCCTGGGGGATCTCGCGATCGGCAAGGTGGATATCATTATTGGCACGCACCGTCTGCTTCAGAAAGATGTTGTGTTTCTCAATCTGGGTCTGCTCATCGTAGATGAAGAGCAGCGGTTCGGTGTTATCCACAAAGAGCGTCTCAAGCAGTTGCGAACCGAAGTAGATGTACTTACTATGACGGCAACCCCGATCCCACGCACGCTCCACATGTCCCTGGTCAATCTACGCGACATGAGTGTGATTGAGACCCCGCCACAGGAGCGCCTGCCGATCCGCACCACCATCCGAGAATATGACGAGAGCCTGATCCGTGAGGCGATCTTGCGCGAGATTGATCGCGGGGGGCAGGTCTTTTTTGTCCATAACCGCGTCCAGGGGATTCAGATGCTGGCTCAGAAGCTACAAAAATTGGTACCTGAGGCAAACTTTATTATCGGTCATGGGCAAATGGCGGAAGATCAATTAGAGAAAGTCATGCTCGACTTCTCCAGTGGCAAATATAATGTATTGGTCTCCACCACAATTATTGAGAACGGCCTCGATATCCCTAACGCCAACACGATTATTGTCAATAACGCGGCCTTCTTTGGCCTCTCGCAGCTTTATCAATTGCGGGGACGTGTCGGGCGCTCTACACATCAGGCATACGCCTACTTTCTGTATGCTCGTGAGTCGCGCCTGACCCCCTTACAGGAGAAACGTCTGCGCGCGATCTTCGAGGCGACCGAACTGGGCGCGGGTTTTCGAATAGCTATGAAGGATCTGGAGATCCGTGGGGCCGGTGATCTATTGGGATCAGAGCAATCAGGCTTTATGAACTCCGTTGGCTTTGACCTTTACTGCAAACTGCTGGCAGAGGCCGTACAGGAGCTTCAGGGCCAGCAGGTAGAGATTGCACTTCCAAGTATCAGTCTGGATCTACCGCTAGATGCCTACCTGCCTGACGATTACATAGGAGATCGCACTTTGAAAGTCAACTTTTACCAGCGCCTCGCTAACCTGACCCGTTCAGAGCAAGTGGAGGCCATGGCAGCTGAAATGAATGATCGTTTTGGCGCGCCCCCGGAGGCCGTTCAGAATCTGCTTACGTTGGTTCGCTTGAAGGCTGAGGCAGCAACCCTTGGCTATGAAACCATCGCACTAAAAGATAATGAATTTATCTTAACCGTGAAACGCTCCGTCGTCCCCAATCGGATCGTGCTTTACCGCAGGTTCCGCAACGAGGCGCGGGTGCAGCAGGGAATTATTCGTATTCCACGCCGTCTGCTGGGACAAAACTGGTTGGAACAATTGCAGGAGCTTATGCATGAGATTACAACCAGTATGTCCCCAGCCTGATATAGACCGACACAAAGCAGGGGAGTCGATAGAAGCTCCCCTGCTTTTCTCTGGCTACGAATGCGTCGTCAGAAACCCCTGATCCTGTAATTGGCGTAGAATACACTCAATTTCAAAACTATCTTTGTTGGAACAGCGAGCAATATCGGTAATAGTTCGTCTTCCATCCACCAGCAATAATATCTGACGCTGCTTGCGCGTTAGCGGTAAAGATAATACATCGCACTCAATTGTGCGTTTCTGAGGCTTCCAATCCCAGGATGAGAATCGGGTTTCTTTCACGCTATATTTACTTGAAGGCTCTTGACTCACGCGGATTAACCCAGATTTAGAGACGGTATAGGCAGGTGTACTTAACTGCATCGAGGGATGAGAAACGTTCACTACAAACGTAAAGTAAACCGTACGCCAGTTTAACATCCACTCAATCGCCTCCCGCCCAAAAGAAAGACCGGTATGGGCATAGGTCGGTTGCCCCATCTGAAAGTAGATCTCCCCTTCCTCTACCTTTTTCCTTAAGAGATGTTCTACACTCAACAATCCACTTCTCTTGCTCGTCCGTGCCATCTCAAAAACCTCAATTAGGCGATCAGCAGTTATGTTTCTTCCCCGTACCATTTAAGCCACCCCTCTGTTTCAGAATATCGATAAATTATTTCCGTCAACAAATATATCAATAAACTTCTATGATTGTTATAACACATAAAACCTGTTATCTAAACAAAAATTTCATAAAAATTTGGCATATATCATCCTCTTTAACAAATTTTTTATACCGATGGAACACTATTACACAAACCATCAAAATAGCCCGGTATCCAATGCAGATAACCAATGACCACTAAACGAAACTTGAGTTGATGGTAAAAATACAGAGGAATATATCTAGCCTGGGGAAAAGTGTAGCAATTTGGGGATAAAGTCGGCATCACTCAAGAAAGGAGCTTATGCTCTAGCGCGTAACGAGTAGCGGCGCTATGCGAGGAAACATCTATTTTTCGATAGAGTGACGAGATATGAGTGCTGACAGTGCGATGACTAATAATCAGTTGCTCAGCAATCTGAGCTGTGTTTAAGACTTGAGCAACGAGGCGAAGCACTTGAACTTCGCGTGTGGTCAACTTATCAGGATAAGTGAGCTTTTCAGATCCAGGTTCTTGTACCATCATAACGTCTACAGTATCCATTACTATACCCTGGGACCAGATTTGTGCGAATCTTTGCTCTCCAAAGTGGGCACGTACACGTTCAAGAGTCTGCTCATACTCAGCTTGTTCTACTGGCAACATATGATGATCAATCCAACGATCAGAGGCAGCAAAAAGGTAGGTAGCTCG
>CAXTTV010000034.1:28265-30279 GCA_964247295.1 uncultured Ktedonobacteraceae bacterium
CGCTCAAACTGTGCTTGAGCCTCAGCAACCCTCGCCAATCCGAGTAAACAGTAGCGTACAATAAATTTAGTACCGATACTCTGCGCGACATTAACCCCCTCTTCATAAAGAGATTTTGCTCTTTCTAAATTTCCCTGGAGTAGTTCCTTCCCCGCCAGGCTATCAAGTGTCATCGCAATAAGATACTCATTATCAATTTCTTTAGCAAGCACCAGGCTTTCCTCTAGTAAAGGTCCAGCCTTTTCTATATCCTTTTGAAGAACCAGCACATATCCCCAGTAATTCAGCATTAGTGCTAACTGTCGCTTTAAGTTGTAGCTACGGCAAAGCAAAAGTGCTTCTTCCATCAATTCTGATCCTGCCACTAGCTCATCTTGAAGAAGTATGCATGTTCCCAGAGTCAGCAAGGCATCTACTAATCCCTCTACATCGTTTACTGTTCGATAGAGAGCAACACTTTCTTCCAAGAAAGGACGAGCAGTCGTGAGATCGGTCCTTGCAAAAGCCATTTCACCTACCCCAAATAACACCTTTGCTCTCTCTACTACATGTTCTATCGAGAAAGGTAGCTGAAGAGCGGCTTCTGACCATTGTTGTCCCTCACCCCATAAACTTCGATTAATCCAAAACCAGGGAAGAATTCCACATAGTAGCAAAGCAGTTGTTGTTTCTTGTTGCTCAATCGACCATCGCAGAGCAGCACGTATATTTTGCTGCTCGTAATCCAATCTTGCAAGCCAGGCGATTTGTTGAGACCCCTTTAGATACTGCTCAGCCTCTTGTAGTAAAGCCAGATAGTAGAGAGTGTGAGCCTGCTGGGCTGTATAAAGCTCTTTGGCCTCTTGTAATCGGTGCTTTGCATACTCACGCACCGTCTCAAACATTAAGAGTCGAGAGTTTTCTCCTTGCACAATCTTTCTTACTAAACTTTTATCGAGGAGAGACATGGCAGTGGAAAAGAGTTGTGATGAATTTTCTAGATTTTGAACGTGTAGGTATGTTGTTTCAAGAGCCTGGAATGTACAACCGCTATCAAAAATCGCAAGATGTCGAAAGAGATGCTGTTCTTGAGGTGTGAGCAGCTTATAGCTCCAATCGATTGTCTGGTGCATCGTCTGTTGACGCTCAGGAGCATCAACAGTCCCCTGAGTCATATTTACTAGAAGCTCCTGCCTTAAACGTGCTAACAATTCTTGTGGAGAGAGAAGCCTCATCCAGGGTACGACTAATTCAATTGCGAGTGGCAGACCATCTAAATGTATACAAATATCTGTGATAGTCCACGCGTTCAAAGCGGTAATTACAAAATCAGCTTGAAGGGCCTGACTACGCCGTGTGAAAAGTGCTACGGCAGGTGTTTGAGCAATAGTCTCATAGTCTGGAATGTTTTTTGCATCTGGTAAAGCCAGAGGAGGTACAAAAAAGACATGCTCTCCACGAACATTTAAACGAGTTCGACTTGTTACCAGGATTTTTATAGAAAGACATGATGCTAAAATAGTGGAAATGAATGGAGCTATCGCCAATACATGCTCAAAATTATCAAATAACAAAAGCATGTTTTGATCTTTAAGTGCCGTTATTAAAAGCTCAGTCAAGGACATTTGCCCATCAGCTTTCAAATGAAGTGCCTGCACAATGGTGGAAAGCACGAAATCTGAGTGGATAACAGGGGCTAATGAAACAAAGGCTACGCCGTTTTTGAAGCTAGAACTGACTTTATCTGCAACTTCAAGAGCTAAACGTGTTTTTCCAACGCCTCCTGAACCTGTAAGCGTCAGAAGCTGCACATCAGGACGTTGCAATAAAGCGATAAGCGTTGATAAATCCTGCTCACGTCCAATGAGTGGGTCTTGAGAATAGGGGAGTGAATCTACAAAAGAAGGCAATTCAACAAGATCTTGCGCGACTACTGGCTGAATATCATCCTCGGGCATTAAAGGGCGACTTGAAGCATGACTGGCCTGACGCTCTAGTTCTTGTGCCACCTGCTCTAAACGAGTAAGGGTAACAT
>CAXTTV010000034.1:30289-30524 GCA_964247295.1 uncultured Ktedonobacteraceae bacterium
TTGGTCCTAAATATTTATGTATGAGCTTTCCATCTATTCGTCGATAAGCAATCCAATAGGCCCCTCCACGCGCTCGCGTCTCTTTTCGAGCGGTAAACGTTCCATGAGGAAATTGAAAGTGAAATGATGGGATATGCTCAAGCCATTGGTACAATGGCTCATTATTATACTGCAAAGGAGATGAAACTACTTCTTGTATCAGATCCTCATATATAAAATAGGCTTCCGCTTGTAC
>CAXTTV010000035.1:0-4886 GCA_964247295.1 uncultured Ktedonobacteraceae bacterium
ATTGTGCGTGAGATACGAGCTGTGCTGGATAGCTATGGTGAGCGGGTCTTCATTGGCGAGATCTACCTGCCAGTGGACCGCCTGATGCACTACTATGGTGAGAACTTGGACGAAACGCATCTGCCCTTTAACTTTCAGTTTGTGACTATGGCTGGCTGGGAGGCGCGCATCATTCGAGAAATGGTAGATGAGTATGAAAAGGCACTTCCAGATCAGGCGTGGCCGAACTGGGTTCTCAGCAACCACGATCGTTCGCGGGTAGCCAGCCGTGTCGGTCGAGAGCAGGCGCGAACGGCTGAAATGATGTTACTTACCTTGCGTGGCACGCCAACCATGTATTATGGGGATGAACTGGGAATGCAGGATGTTTTTGTGCCAGCCGAGAAGCTGACCGATCCACAAGGAAAAGATAACCCGGAGAATAGCCGCGATCCCGTGCGTTCTCCTATGCAATGGGATCGAGGAGCAAATGCCGGCTTTAGCGCTCCTGGCGTTGATACCTGGCTGCCCCTTAGTCCTGATTATCAACAATACAACGTTGGAGATGAGCAGCAGGATACCCATTCTTTCCTGACTCTGACATACCGGCTGCTTGAGCTGAGACGTGCCAGCCCGGCGCTACACCAGGGTTTGTACCGCTCAATCGAGCAAGAGAACCCCTCCTGCTTCGTGTATGAGCGAGAGTGGGAGCACGAACGCTACCTGGTGATCCTCAACCTTTCTCAGCAGGAGCAGAGCGTGCGGTTGTCCGACCAGGAGGAAGGTAGAATAATTCTCTCCACATATCTGGATCGCGAGGGGCGTCTAAACCTCACAACTGTTAGTCTAAGAGCCAATGAGGGATTGTTGGTAACGCTTATTATACGCGATCCTCTCTCATCTTCTTAAAATGTCTAAGAGACGTTGTGCTAGAGGACACCTCATGCTATGATGATCTCCATTCAGTGACAAAGTAGCCTGGCAGGTAGGAACGAAGCAGAAAGGAAGAACTATGGCAAACATTGTACCGTACATCAATTTCGCGAATAACGGTCAAGAGGTGATCAAGTTTTACAAAAGTGTGTTCGGTGGTGATGCCGAGGTGCAGTTTGAGGGCGAGCGCGTTATACACCTGGACTTCCAGGCCGGCGGTATTCGCTTTATGGGTAGTGTCCTCCAAAGTGATCAGGCTGGGTTGGAGCGTGGTAACAGTTACAGTTTGGTTCTGAACTGTGACAGTGAGGAACAACTGCGAGATTTTTATGCCAGGCTGGTAGAAGGCGGCAAAGAGGTGTTTGCGCCGACCGCTAGCGGCTGGGGTGCTATCATTGCCCATTGTACCGACCAGTTTGGTGTTACCTGGCTTATGAACTACGACAAACCGCAGAGCTAGCAATCAGGGATCTCACTTCATTGTACTTTACGCCCGATTTGAGTGCGCTTTTCAAGCCTAAAAATATTGCTGGCAGGCTTTGCTTTATCCTCTCAATGCCATCAGCAATCGCTGAGCGAGTGGTGTTCGGCAGGGAGGCAGAGATTGCCGGGCACCTGAGCGTGAGGTATAGAGGACATGAATGATCATCTCAATCTCCTTTTGCGTGAGCTGAAGTGCCTGATAGCTCTGCGACTGTTGTTGGACGCGCATCAGTAAAAGGTTCAAAGAATGGCCGATCTGCCAGAGCTCATGATCTTCCTGGACGGGAGCCCGAGCCGCCAGATTTCCGGCGGCAACCTGTCGGTGAGTCTCCAGAATTGTATTGATACCCTCCTCAAGGTGCTGGTTTAGCTTTGCGGTAACCAAAGCCTGACGACTAAGTTCCGCCCGCGTTTCGGCCAGTTCTTCCGCCTGGCTGGCACGAATGAGCGCTCGTTCCACGCTCCAGGCATTGAGCCAGCCCAATACTGTTCCTACCACATGGAGGACGAGCGTGGCGGTGAGAGCAACATATTCATTGCCAGAAATGGCGACCAGCTCATTCATGCTGGCATCATGCGGACGTAGGAAAAAAATTGTAAAGATAAGCAGAATCTGAAGCATTCCATTAAATGGAATCAGCACTTTAGGTAAAATCACCCCACCTATCAGAACAACCAGAATGAACAGATCGAAAGCTGTCATATTTGAGCTGTTGAGAGCGGGGTTCGGCTTGAAAATAAAAAAGCAGGTGAGCGCTATATCCGCCAACAGAACATAAGAAATTGTGCTTAATCTCGTATACCCTAACCGATTGAAGAACGCGATAACAATCCCACCAATTGTCAAAATAGAGATCGGTATCAATAAAGAGGGGGAGGATGGGTAGATACTGGGAACCATCATCAAAATAACTAAGACGATAATGAGAAGCAATGCACTGGTTAAGCGCGCGCGACGAAGCTGTTCCTGAGCAAACAGGTCAGGTCTAAACAAGTTTTTATTGGGGCCCGTCAAAGAGGACCACCAGGCCCAGGCCTTTTGATAGATGCTTTTCCGAGGGGGAGATGGTGGTTTCGGGGGTAAAGATGGTTTCGGAATCGGGAATGGGTTTAGATGTGAAGGTGTCTCATTACGAAATGTAGAAAATTGCCTATCGGATGGAGGTACTGGAAAATTGTTCATACGGTCGATGCTCCTTATTCTCTCGCTCTATCTCAACACATATACCCATAAATATCTTCCGTGACCGAACAGTACCTTGCTACCAAGAGGCTTACTTTTACAGTGAAAAGTCTCATTAGTAAAAAGGTATACAAGACAGTATAATATTACCAAAAGTAAGTAGGAGTTTCAATCACCTCCACTGAATTTATACATTTTTCCTACTACATATCTACAAATATCGGCCAATAGCGTTTTAATTGTAACTTAAAAAAGTTAACGATGAGAGAACAATAGAGTAAATTTGTGGATGAGATAATAATATCATAAAAGACCTAAACGGCTCAGTTTGGTAAAAGGAAAGAGGGTTCTGCACGGAGAAGGTCGAGGTGCGAAATGACGTAGGAAATCACGTTTACGTGCGTCTGATCCGGGTCGAGGGGTGTTTCCTTTTTCCTCCCGATGGTGTGACCGGAATATTTGATTGTCGACGAACCTACCGAAGAATCTGGAGAGGTTCTGAGGGGATATCATCGGCCAGAATCGGTTTGAGAAGCTCTGGCAAATCGTGGGGAGCAAAATAATCCATAACAATCGCGCGCGAGGCGTTACGAACTTGCATCGATCCTCCCTGTCATTTCAAGCATTTCTTTCCATTATGATCATTCCAGATCGGGTTTGTAAAGTTATAAAGGGAAGAGGAGATTAGAATTCAGCGACTACAGGTATCTCGGCGCGCTCTTCTTTTTCTTTGTCTGAGAACGCGCTTTTCTCCAGCGTGGTCTTTTTTGTTCGACGGGCGTCTCGGATCAATAGAGAAGAGATAATTCCTATAATCAGGATCGCCAGCGTCAGCCAGAAGGCATCGACGAATGAGAGCATGTAGCCCTGGCGCGTCACTAAACGATAGACTGTCTGGAGAGACGCTATTCTTGCTTGTGTAGGATTGGCCCCGCGCGAAAGAAAAAGTGCCTGGAGGTGCGTGATCTGTTGACCGAGTGGCGAGAGGGCTGTGACCCTTTCCGCCAGATGCGCGGTGTGGATTTTGACTCGTGTCTGCACCAGGGTTGCCAGGATGGCGATCCCTAATGAGGTTGAGACAAAACGTACAACAGTGTTTAGGGAAGAGGCCTGTGCGAACTTCTCAGGACGGATATCTGAGAGGGCCGCGACCGTAAGTGGCTGAATGATGCACCCCAGTGCTAATCCACGCAGTATATAAACAATCTGTAAAGACCAGAAAGGTGTATCTAATGTCAGGAAGGTTAAGAGCCAGCCGCTGATCACCAACAGAATCATCCCAGGGATAATGATTACCTTTGGCCCAAAGCGATCCACCAGCCGACCCCCAAGGATGGCTGTAACCATCGAGGCAATCGCTTGAGGGAGTAGCAGTATCCCGGCCTGGAAGGCATTCAATGAGCGCAGGTTTTGAAGAGAAATTGGGAAGATGAATAGGCCACCGAAAAAGGCAAAGGTCGCCAGAGCATTGGTAATATTGCTGGTCAAAAAGGGGCCGTTGGCGAAAATGCTGAGATCCACCAGAACTCCTTTACCCTGACGGCTCCGCATGGTCTCGGCAAACACGAAGATCATCAGTATAAGCAAGCCCCCGAACAGGCTGCCGAGGATTTTTGGGGAGCCCCAGCCATCCGTACTAGCGTCTGAGAGCCCATAGAGGACCGCCGAGAGGCCAAGCGCCACCAGAATAAAGCCGGGAAAGTCAAACGCAGTCCGGGTGTCTGTGCGAATCTCGCGTAGCAGAGTCGCCGCCAGGATGATTCCCAGAATTCCGAAGGGGATATTGATAAAAAAGATTAACTGCCAATCCAAATAGGTCACAAAGTAGCCACCAAGCGTTGGCCCGACTGCTGGCGCAAGCAGGGCCGCGATCCCCAGCACACCCGAGGCCAGCCCCCGCTCCTGCGGTGGAAACTCTCGATAGACCAGGGTAATCGCTACTGGAAAGAGAAAGGCTCCTCCGATACCTTGAAGAACGCGGAAAAATACCAGTATCGGGAGGTTCCAGGCGATCCCACAGAGCGCTGAGCCGATTGTAAAGATCGTCAGGGCCGCGATATAAAAGCGTCGAGCCCCCAGCCGATCCACAAAAAAGGCGGTAGTTGGAGTCGCGACCCCCTGAGTCAGAATATAGGCCGTCAGTACCCATTGGACCGCGTTCAGGTCTGCCCCAAAGGCATTTTCCAGCCGAGGCAGAGCGATATTCACGATTGTCTGGTCAAGGACTGTCATAAAGGCTCCAAGTACGACCACCAGCGTTACAATCCACTTGTAGGGCAGGCCGCCTGTACGAGCCTGAGCATCTGCC
>CAXTTV010000035.1:4896-30501 GCA_964247295.1 uncultured Ktedonobacteraceae bacterium
ATATAAGATATCCCTTTCAACTTTTTTTGGAAAGCAGATCGCGAAGATCTTCTCGTAACAGGCCCCGAAGCCAGAGCCGACTCATTTCATGAAGAACTGTTGGATTTAATTCCTCAGAGCGTTTAATGATCAGGCTGTATTGCATTGCCAGGACCATACACAGATAGCCCCAGGTCGCGGCATGCAGATCCACATCTTTATCCAGATAGCCAATCCTTTCAGCCTTTTGAAGTAGGGTATGGAGCGTATCAAAAACTCTCTGTCTATGTTTATTCACGTCCAGAGCGATCTCTGCGTCCTGTGAGCTTTCACTGATCGCCATAAACAGGACCTTATGAGCCTCTGGGTCCGCTGAGATCTCTTGATGGTAGTCGAGGATGACTGTCATCAGGGCCGTGATCATGTCCTCGCCAGCCTGCTGATCGATTCTCTTTTGCCAGCGTCTAAAGAAGTTGCCATTGGCCTCATGGATTACCGCCATAAACAGATTTTTTTTACTGCCAAAGTGGTGATACAGGATTGGCTCGGTCACCTCACTGCGCTGAGCTAGCTCGCTCGTGCTGGCTCCTTGATAACCAAGATCAGCAAAGGCTTGCTTTGAGCGTTCAAGGATCAGCCTCTTGCGCTCTTCACCGCGCATCCGAGGCCGCTTCTCGCGGATTTCATTACCTTCATTCTCGGGCATAGTCCGAATATCGATTCCTCTTTTTATTTGTTAGTCCTAACTAACTTATAAATCTACGATAAATGATAAGATGGTTGCCTGTCAATGGCGTCGAGAGATCAGGGTGTCGTTCAGAATATGATCTATTGTGAAGATGTCGCTGTGCTGTTGAAACAGTGACAGTGGCGGGTCAGATGTATCTAAGTCCTTCTTAAAAAGCCAGCTACCAACCTGGATAGCAACACACTCTTTACGAATGCGTTCGTCCAGTAAACAGTATGTAACGCATGAAACAAAGCCGTTGGAGTCTGTCTCTCAACGGCTTTGTTTTTAGTCAAACCTTACTACTAAACTTGATCTTTAGTCCTGATTTTTAAGATTGAGGATTGCGAAAATCCTTTTTGATCTGGTCTGGAGCCCACACAGGATCTGCCGCCTCAAAATCTAGTTGGCGACTATTAGATCGGTTGGGTATGGAGTTGTCTGAGTGAAAAGCTTCATCTATATATGTCTGCTGCTCAAGTGAGCGTGTTTTACGTGAGCGTGAGGTCTCGTTCCTGGCATTCTGCTCCGATATGCGCCCGACTTGTATGTAGTGCAGAAATTCCTGAACAAGTATGTCAACTTCAGTGTTTGTCCGGGGAATGCTCTCAAGCGAGAAGGGCGTTCCAGTCTGCGATGATCTCTTAAAAGACTCGATGAGCGCACGCAGTGCCAGAGTCGTTTGAATCGCTGGTTCCGCTTGCTGTTGAAGCTGCATGTTACGGCCAAGGAGATTATTAATGTGGCCACCCAGCGACCAGAGCAGCATATTGGGGCGAAGCCCGATTCGCGATTTTCGATCTCCACCTGAGAAGCGTGTCAGCACCTCATTCATTTCCGCCAGTTCTGTATCTACCATCTTCTTCTGATCTAGATTCTCCTGGTTTAATAGAGCAAGCTGACGGTGAAGTTTAACTTTCTCGCCCGCTTCATCCGCATGGTTGTAGGCCCGGTACATACTACTGATCGCTACCATGCTGATGATCGTGGCCATAAAGTGCAGAGTTGCCGGACGGAAAAACGCATCATACGCTTTGTCCGAGGCTAACATCGCTCCAAATGCCGCTGTATGGGGAGCCCAGATAAAAGCCGCGCCCACAAAAAGAATGTTAAGCACTGCGATAGAAAAAGCCCAGCGCGTTGGAAGGACTGCCACCGCGAAAAGATCGGCCTGGATTAATATGTCGAAGAGTGGCAATGTAAAGATATCAAGGCCGCCACGTTGTGAAAGAATATTTGCCATCAAGATTAGTTCGATACTGGTAACAACAATAATTCCGCCCAGAATAACTTTTCCTCGCCGGTTGAGAATCGTGCTTAAGATCAATAGTGCGCAGTAGACTGGGATCAATGGGACGAGCGCCGGCTGAGCACCAGAAAAGGCAATCGGAAAAAGAAACCCTATAATCATAATCTGACTAAAGATCGCGACTGCGACCGAACGACCCCGCCGCCAGATCTCCCGCTCTTTTAGCGGAGCCTCCTCTAGATTAGCTGGCGGAGGTGGAGCTAGAAGAGTATAAAGAACGCGCTCGAACCGGTTATCCTGGCGCTTTTTCTTTTTTTGGAGGGGAACACGAAGTGTCCCAGCCTGAAGTGAATCGGGAGAGAAGCCCATGATTATTCTCCTACTCCTGTGGAATACCTTCAATGATGCTATAAGTAGAGTGGGTGGAGATTACCTGACTGAGTCGGAAGCCAGCGGCCTCAAGCAAACGTTGGTGCTCGCTGGCTGTACGAGAACGTCCCTCTAGAATAACCATCATCAATACATCAAAGAATTTGTTGTTGATGCCACCCGTACCCCGTTCAATAATCTGCTCGATAATCAGCAGGCGACTATCAGGCTTCATTGACTGGCGGATATTGCGAAGAATCTTGATGGCGTTCTCATCATTCCAGTCCTGTATAATCTGCTTTACATAGTATAGATGCCCGCCTTGAGGGATCGCCTCGGCATCAAAGAAACTCCCAGGAACAAAGGTATAGCGATCACTTACGCCAGGGTTATGTTGCACAATCTGTTGGGCAAGCTTAACTATTGGTGGCAGGTCTAGAAGTATTCCCTGGGCGCGAGGGTAAGCTTCTAAAATGTGCATCAACATTGTGCCCCGACCTCCAGCAACATCGACAATCTGCTTGAATGGGGAGAAGTCATAGGCTTGCAGGATGGCTGTCTCAACCTGCTGGGTAAGCCATGTCATCGTCTTCTGAAATTGTTCGCGCTCCCGAGTGTGGTTCTGAAGATACTGCCAGATATCCCCGCCAGTTGCCAGCTCCAGCCCGGTCTTGCCAGCGCGAACGCTATCCGTCAGTTTGCGCCAGGAGTCCTGCTGCCAGCCTGCCGAGAAAAGTGTGACGGTATCATAAACACTATCGTTCTCAGGGAGTTGCTCGTGTGGGACCAGTGCGCGGGAGAGATCGGTCTGCTCAAAGACAGCGTGTGAGTAGTCCAGCTCTTCTGAATTTTGTTCCCGGAAAATACCAATGCTTGCCAGTGCGCGCAGAATGCGGAACAGGGAGAAGGTATCAACCTGTGCTTTCTGGGCCAGCTTCGAGACTGGTAGAGGCCCAAACTCTTCGAGCAGGCCAGCGATATTTAAGTCCACGGCAGTTGCGATAGTATGAAAGGCTTGATCTCCATTCATGATGCTCATAATCTGTGCGGCTGGTGGTAAAGCGGAAACAGGCAACTCTTTGGGATGCCTGGAAAAAATAATAGGCGGCTCCATAAGGATAATCCTCCCTGATTCTGATGGACGCGTAAAAAAAGTTGTGCTTTTAAGGGTTTGAGACCAGCCCTTGTTGTATTAGAATAATTGTTACATCTTGAACAAAAGCCAAAGAGGTTTGCAGGGTTGCAGCAATCTCTTGTAAAGAGCGTTGGCCATCGATAAGTCGATATATTTGCATATAATCGTGGCTTAAACGAGGGTTGGAAAGGGCAACATGAGAGAAAAATTTATGAGGATCAGTGAAAGAGACGCGTTCGGGCTTCGATCCGCCAAACAGGGAATTGGGATGAAACAGCGTCTGAGGTGCGAAAGGCGACCTTTCTTGTGGAATAGGTAGAGGCGTGGGCTGAGATTGTAGGGTATCGGTGGTAAAGGTCCAGCTAAGTACAAGATCGTAGATAAGCCTGGAAACTTGTTCTCCAGTTGAAAATATCCGACCGCTGGTTTCACCGGTCAGTTGGATGCTCTGATCTTTCCCATCATGTACATAAATCATCACTTGAGCTGGTTCCCCCAAAGCAATACCAGGAATATGCGCTCGCAGAATACCAGTGCTTCGGTATTGAGAGAGCGTCTCCATCACATCTTGAAGAGTCATCTGAAAATGCAATTTCAGCCGTACTGTGACATATCACAGCTCTCCTGCTTTTTTATTATACTATAAAAAGTATTAAGTTATCTATAGGAATTATTATAACAAATGCTGAGTAATATGTCATGTAGTGGTGAGTAATATGTCATGTAGTGGTGAGATTAAACCAGGTGTTTCTATTTTTGGGAATAGATGATGCTCTCCTGAAGAGGAAATGTGGGAAAGCTCGTAGGGCCGCTATTCAGCTCCATAATAAATGAATAATGGAGCTAGAGTATCCCTTTAGCGGCCTTCCAGTGCCAGCGACGGAAGGTCGCTTCATCTAATTAAGGCTACTGCATAAGCCCGGTGATGTTACCATCTACGTCTTTTACCCATGCAATCAACTTTCCTCCACCAACATCTGTGATCTCCTGCTGTATTTGTGCACCAGCGTCCCGAAGTAATTGCAGACTTTTCTGAATGTCATCAACCTGACGGTAGCCGATTGGTCCCGTCATTCCCTTGCTATGACCATTGGGATCTAGACCGATCTCCTGGTCTCCAACCTTAAAGCCGATGTAATAGGCTCCATCAACGTAGGGTTCTACTCCTAAAAGCTGGCTGTAGAACTTTTTTGCTTGACTGAGATCTTTGACTGGATAGACAAATAATTTGATATCTTGACTCAAGAACCGCCTCCTTCTTCTCATTTCTCAATGACGTGAAAGTGGGAATGATATGCAAAGAGCAACGTGGATTATCCGTCAAACCACTTATCAATAACTACGATAGATCCTGAACAAAGTTGTGGATGGCAGCCGGGACCAATCTATGTCCGGTACTGGAAATATGGTCCGCGCCTTGGATCGCCAGTAACTGCGCGTGGGGGATCTTTCCCGTGAGTAGTTCGGTCTGGCTAAAGGGGATATCGATATCTCTGGTTCCGTGAATGATTAATATTGGCATTGCGAGATCCTCAAAAGGATACGCCCGTTGCTTTGCAAACTGGCGCATATCATTCTTATAGCCATTCGATCCAGTTGTATCATGACCAGGGTCGATATGAACGCGCTGGTAGTGCCTAGCCCCGGAATCGGCCTTAAAATGCTTGAGGCGAGGTAGAGGAAGGGATCGGTAACGATGATCCGGTCGAGGATCTGTTTAAGTGTGCGTTGAAGTGGTGGTAATCCGGTGTAGAGTAGATCCTCATGATAGTCTTGAATCACTGCGGAGTAGAGGACCAGACCCCGGCAGTGATCCTTGTAACGCAGGGCAAATTCCAGTCCTGTCGGGCCCCCACCGGAAAGCGCGATAACAATCGCTTGTTTAATCTGAAGGGTGTCCAGTAGGGCCGCGCAAAGATCGGCCTGTTGAGCGGGAGTCGCGCCACTGCTCAGGGGCGTCCGACGATATCCCGGTCGCGAGATGGTTAGCGTTGTATGTCCTTGAAGATTAATAAAGCGGGCAAGCGCCAGCGCATGATCATAACCGCCGGGGCTGCCATGTAGCAGAAGCACCGCCGGCCCATTCCCTTCTTTATAGTATTCGACGGGCCCACAGGCAGTCTCAATAATCTGGCTTTCTGTCTGTAGCCGTTGCTTTTGCTGCTTGAGCCATAATCTATAGTTCAGGCTGATGAGCCAGCCTCCGGTTATCAACATAGCTCCCCAGGTCAGCCATGTTTTGATTGTTTTCATACTAGAGTAAGCCTTTCTTCTACTATATATACGAAGCATTTATCTTTTTCTTAGACGGCGTGTTACTGGCGATCTGGCGTCAGCGCAACCACCACTAATCGCACTGATTTTCGTTTATTATTTAATCAGGCTAAAGGTTGTCCGCTTATTATGTTACACTTTGAACAGAAGTTGAACGATATGAAAGGACGAATATCACAATGCCTGAGTTACCGATAAATATACTGCCTTTTTACCAGGGATGGGAAGAGTATCAGGACAAATTAATAGAAGCATTAAAGCCTCTAACTCTTGAACAGCTTGCCCTACGGCCAGCTCCTCATCTGCGTTCGATCGGGGAGAATGCGGCGCATATTGTGGCCACCCGTGTCGCCTGGTTTTATTTTTTTATGGGGGTGGGCGATCCATCTCTCGCGCCTATAGATCAGTGGGATCAGGATGGCGCACCTGCTCGTACCAGTGCTGAACTGGTAGAAGGTTTTCAGACGACCTGGACGATGATTGACGATGCTCTGAAATCTTGGACCCCTGCGGATCTAGAGTATGTTTTTGAGGAGACCCGGCAGGGTAAGTTGTATCAGCGTACTCGGGGCTGGGTCGTCTGGCACATGGTTGAGCACGATCTCCATCATGGCGGTGAGATCTCTTTCACGCTGGGCACGAACAATCTGAAAGCCCCTGACCTGTAAATCTTATCAAAAATTTCTTATAGTCTATATATAAGGAAGAAAGGTTCTTTGATACTCAAAGGTTTCCTAAAAAATGTCTATTAGCCTGATGAAATAAAGCATGGCGGCGGCGGTCCAGGCCTGGGTGCCGCTTCCATAAAAATAATCTGCCAGTAGCCATTCTTGATCTATGTGGGGAGATCTCACGAGTCGTGATGGCAGGACACTATAGACTTCGATCGGGGTTCCAAAGATCTCGATGCCGTTTAGAACTCTCTCGCCAATCTCACGCGCGATTTCTGGATAGCCATACCGGCTCAGGCCGATCGCGACAATCGCGTTATCAAAGGGCCAGACGGTCCCGCTGTGGTAGGCAGTTGGATTGTAGAAGGCCGCTTGATCCGATAAACAGCGCACCCCCCAGGGTGTCAGCATGTCTGGCTGTTGAAAGCGCTTTGCTATCAGCTCCGCCTCTTTTTTTGTGAGCATTCCGCAATAAAGCAGATGGCCTGGATTCGAGGAAACCACGGGGATCGGTTGCTTTTGTCCATCCAGGGCCATCGCTGGGAACTGTTGATCCTCTAGCCAGAAGCCGCTCAAGCCGGAGTTAAGACCTCTCATTCGTTTCTGAACCTCTTGCTCGCGTTCGACGGTCAAGCTATCGCGCTTGCGGGCAAGATGCAGATAGCCTTGATAGGCGCTCCAGGCGTACCCCTGCATTTCGATCCAGGTCAGTGGATATGAGGGGACGGAGACCCCTTTCCCCCAGACTGAGTCATTGCTATCCTTCCAGGCCTGATTGATCAGCCCTCGCCCATCGGGATTTCTGCGCGCGTACTCCACCCGACCATCCTGGTCCAGATCCGACCAGTCCAGCATCCAATTCAAAGCCGCCTCCACAGAGGGCCAGAGCCTCTCCAACAGCCCTCGATCGTCAAAAATATCTATAGCTCGGGCTACCGTCATTAAGTAGAGAAAAGTGGAATCGAAGGAACCATAATAGCGGCCCCCGACCAGGGGGAAGCCCCCAGCGATTACACGTTCTGGGACTACATCCCAGAATTCGTGGATAATCTTGCCCGGCTGCTCCTCGTTAAAATCGTTGACGATTGTCCCCTGTAAGCTTGCTAATCCTGTTAAAACAATTTCAGTTAAATCTCGTAGCCAGAGGGAAAGGTCCTGATCAGGCCCGAATGGATGAAGAGAGAGGGTTTCAAGGGCCAGGAACAGGCTCCAGAGGGAGTCGCGGCCAAAGATCGCGTGGAAGCGGCCCTCTTTACTGCTGGCCGCCAATCCCAGAGGGGATTGCAGGGCCTGAAGCGTCAGGTATCCCTGCTTCCATAAGATCTCACGTTTTGATATCTGCATATAACCCTCCTCTACGGAAAAGGTTCTTAAAAAGAAGCATACACGGAAATAATGATATTAGCAAGTGATAAAAGTTCGCGATTCTTCACATTTTTTTAATCTTTCCAGCTTCTTGATATTTGGCAGGTTAAAAAGAAATGGGATACAATAAATGAGATTTTAAGTTTATAGGTTTATTAATGCATTAAGAAAACGTTTTGTAACGCATACCCTTGTTGACATATGGTAAAAAGGATATTATAGTCTTGTTACAACGTTGCAAAAATTGTTTTATGTGAAGGTTGAGGAAGCTGTGACAACCACTCTTAAAGATGTGGCGCGGAAGGCCGGCGTCTCAATTAAAACTGTCTCTAACGTTGTGCATGGAAAGATTCACGTGACGGAGGAGAGGCGGACGCGTGTTCAGGCGGCGATTAATGAGCTGAATTATCAGCCCAATCTGCCGGCACGGTTTCTGCGAAAGGGTCGGGTGGGAATTATCGCCCTGGCGATCCCAGAACTCAGCAATGCCTATTTCTCAGATCTGGGTAACGCGATTATTGCCAGTGCTCGTGAGCGCTGCTATACGGTGCTTTTAGAGCAAACAGGGGGTGATCGGGAGCAGGAGGCTCAGATTGTGAGGGGGTTTCGCTCGCATCTGATTGACGGGGTAATTCTCAGTTCTCTTGCTTTAGAGGCCAGCGATATTCCCGTGGGCGACGAGCGAATCCCAATTGTCTTGCTTGGCGAACGCTTACTCAACGCGCCGGTTGACCATGTTGTCATTGATAACGTTGGGGCGGCCTACGAAGCCACACGGCACCTTATTCAACTGGGCCGGAAACGGATCGCGGTCATCGGAGCTCAGGAAACCCCTTCTACCCAGACTGCGCAGTTACGACTTCGGGGATATATAGAGGCTATGAGCGAAGCGGGCTTGCCGATAGACCAGAGCCTCATTATGAAAACGGATGCCTACGGTCGTTTGTATGGTTGGCAGGCGATGCATCAACTTTTAGCATTATCCCAACCCCTGAATGCCGTTTTCTGTTTTAACGATCTGATGGCTCTGGGAGCGATGCGGGCGCTGCAAGAGGTTGGGCTCCGCATCCCTGAAGATGTGGCGCTTGTGGGGTTTGATGATATTGAAGATAGCCGCTTCGCTGTACCTTCTCTTACGACCATTTCGCCCGATAAAAAGGCGATCAGTAGTATTGCCGTGAATTTTCTGCTGGATCGGATCGAGGGTATACGCTCCAATCAGCCCGAGTATATTGAGGTCGCGCATCGTCTGATCCCACGTGAGAGTACGTTAGGCCGGGAGGCCAGCTCTCCTAAAGAGGTAATGGTGCCATATCTTTAGTGTGTGCCTGTGAATGTTTGCGAGGTAGCCTGTGCAAAAGATCAATGATGAGGGATTACATCCACGTCCCCAGCTTGCTCGTACGAATTGGACCGATCTGACAGGCCTCTGGGGTTTCGCGCACGATGACGCGAGCCAGGGTCTGGCTGAGAATTGGAAGGGTCGTGAAGATGTCTTTACAGGGATGATCACGGTTCCTTTTCCTCCAGAGTCACGAGCCAGCGGTATTCACGATCCCGGTTTCCATCCGGTTGTCTGGTATCGGCGGACCTTTAATCGACCTGACGATCTGGGGGATCGCCATCTAGTTCTCCATTGTGGCGCGATCGATTATTTTGCTCAAGTCTGGGTGAATGGGCAACTGGTCGCCGAACATGAGGGCGGCCAGACACCCTTCTCAGCCGATATCTCTTCCGCCCTGACATCCGAGGGCGAGCAGACGATTGTCATTCGGGCCGAAGATCCTCCGCTCGATCTAGAACAGCCACGTGGAAAACAAGATTGGCATGAGCAGCCGCATGTGGTTTGGTACCATCGCACAAGTGGGGTCTGGCAGCCGATCTGGTTGGAGGCTGTGGCCTCTACGCATATCACCAGAGTCCACTGGACGCCCGATCTGCCTAAGCATTCTTTGGGGCTTGCTATCCGATTACAACGTGGGAATACCCGTCCGGTACGCGTGCGAGTGCGCCTGCATGTACGCGGCGAACAGATCCTTGAGGACATCTACACCATCAAGGGCAGCGAGAGCCAGAGGCAAATCCCGCTGGATCAGATCGGCTTTGTCTTTGAGGATTCCTTGCTCTGGACGCCTGAGATGCCCAATCTGATTGATGCGACGCTCACTGTATTGGACGAAGAGCAAGAGATAGATGAGGTTCAGAGCTATCTTGGTCTGCGCTCCGTCGGTTTTGAAAGCAACCGCTTTAAACTTAATAACCGCGATTACTATCTACGCCTGGTTCTGGAGCAAGGTTATTGGCCGGAGTCGCATCTGGCGGCCCCCAGCGTGGAGGCGATGAAGCGCGAGATTGAACTGGTAAAAGAGCTGGGCTTCAATGGTATCCGCATTCATCAGAAAGTGGAGGACCCCCGCTTCCTTTACTGGTGTGATCGCCTGGGCCTGCTGGTCTGGGGAGAGATTGGGAACGCCTACACCTTCTCTACAACCGCTGTCCAGCGTTTGACGCGCGAGTGGCTGGAGATTATCGAGCGGGACTACAGCCATCCCTCGATTGTAGCCTGGGTGCCAATTAATGAAAGCTGGGGCGTTCCCAATCTGCCGCATGATCCGTCTCAACGACATTTTACTCAGGCTCTGTACCATTTGCTGAAATCTATGGATCGTACCCGCCCGGTTATCGATAATGAGGGCTGGGAACATATTGTCACCGATATCTATGGCGTTCACGACTACACCTTTGAGGGTGAGAAGCTTACACAGCGCTATGGAGATTGGGAGGCGATTGAGCGTTCTTGTCGCGATGGTGTTCTGAATTGGAAAGATTTCTCGATCACTGGTTTCCCGTATAAGGGGCAGCCCTTTATGCTCACCGAATTTGGGGGACTCAGCTATCGTCCGGGACCAGATCAAGAGTGGTTTGGATATGGTACGGTCGCCTCTGGCGAAGAGTATATCACGAAGTATCGTGAATTGCTGAATGCCGTCTGGGCGAGCACTGCTATCTCCGGCTTCTGTTACACTCAACTCACCGATACGGAGCAGGAGACCAATGGTTTGCTGACCGAGAAGCGGGAGCCCAAATTTGATATTAAATTGTTGAGCGTGATTACCCGCCATGTAGAAGAAAAGAACGCGTAAAATCAGCTTAAGGAAGTTACACAGGGATTGACAAGCCTATAGATTACATGGTACAAATATTACAACGTTGTAACGCGTTGTTTTTCCCGTGATTCATTTATACAACGTTGTAATATTTTGGGAAGACGTTTAACCTGTATACTGATCCAGTCAATGTTGATTGGCAAGAGGTGCAAGATGTCACATAATTCCTCTTTTTTTGTTCTTCCATCAATCACTGCCTCATTGTGGTTTTTTATCCCGTAACACGTTAGCTGTTGTCCTTTCTACTTTGTTCCTCTTTGATTTGAAAAGAGGATTTGTAGGTATGGTATCAGGTTTATGTATGGTGGATAACACTGATGTGTAGAACGCATCGAAGGAGGATTGATCTGATGGCCCCTAACAAGTATCACCCCCGTGAGGATGGGGCAGACGGCTGGTGGTCTGAACGTTTGAACCGCCGTAACTTTATTGTTCGGGCCCTGGCAGCCAGTGCTGGTAGCGGGATCGCGCTCTCGCTTTTAAGTGGATGTGGAACGGGTTCCAGTGCTGCCGATATCTCATTTTGGAATCTATTTAGCGGTGGAGATGGTGAGCGTCTGACGCAAATGCAGGATGCTTTCCGCAAGGACAATCCAGGGGTAGGATTGGAGTCCGTGACCCTGCAATGGGGCATCCCTTACTACACAAAACTGGCGATGGCCTCAACTGGTGGGAGACCGCCGGAAGTCGCGATTCTGCATATGTCGCGTCTCTCAACGTATGCGGCAGGTGGAGCGCTTGATCACTTTGACTTGAAGCAGTTATCCGACTTTGGAATTTCTGAGAGTAACTTTGTTGCTCCCGTCTGGAAAAAGGCTCAGTACAATAATGCTCTCTACGCGGCCCCACTGGACACCCATCCTCTCGTGTTGTACTACAATCAGGATCTTTGTCAGAAGGCGGGCCTTTTGGATGGTTCCGGGAACCTGAAGCCAATTCAAGGAGCGGATGCGTTAATGAAGGCATTTAAGGCTGGCAAGCAGGCATCGGGGAGTATGGGAGTGGTATTTGAGGCCACAGGAGTGATGCTCTGGCGTATGTTTATCACCTTCTATTCCCAGCTTAGTGGGACTTTGTTCCACGAGGATGCTAGCAAGTGTACGTTGGACGATGGCAAAGCCTAGAAGGTTATTCAGTTTCTCTCCGATATGACGGTGAAAGAAAAAGTGGCTCCATCGACCACTGACTATGCGGGTTCCGTTGCCGATTTCGGTAGTGGCAAATCGACTTTCCATATTAACGGAGAGTGGGAGGTGACAACCTTTCAGTCTCAGAAAATGAAATTTAATATGGTGCCATTGCCAACCGCATATGATAATAAGGCAACCTGGGCCGATTCTCATTGTTTTGTGCTTCCTCATCAAGCTTATCCAAACGTGGAGAGCCGAAAAGCTGCCCTCCGATTTGTCTCCTATATGCTGAAGACCAGCCAGACCTGGGCCCAGGGTGGGCATATACCGGCGTATCTGCCTGTAACAGAGTCCTCCGGGTTTAAAAGTTTGAAACCCCAGGCGAACTATGCCTCCGTCGCGAATGAAGTTGTGTATGATCCTCCTGCCTGGTTTAGTGGAGCCGCTTCTGATCTTGAGACACAGGTCACTAATGCGATTCAGGGAGCGGTCAGCGGTTCTATGTCGCCCGATCAGGCTTTAGAGCAGATGAAAAAGGCGATGAACAAGCTGCTGACGACACCTGCCCCTGTAACTATAAAAGCCTGAGGAGATGGACAGGCTTACTGTTTTATTGTAGATGCTGTAAGCCCATACATGAGAGGGAAAGCATATGTCGGATGTGATTATAGAGAGGCCGTTGGCTGCTGAGAACACAGGGGTACGGGTAGAGGCCGCGTCGGGACGCCAGAAAAATAATCTGGCTGGCTGGCTGTTTGTGGCTCCATTTCTGATTATGTATGCTGTGTTTATCTTCTGGCCGGTTCTTTTAGGTTTGAAGATGAGTTTTTTCAATACCAGTCTGTTCGCGGACACACAGCAGCAATTCCTGGGTCTGACGAATTATCAGGAGGCTCTGTTTGATTCCGCTTTCTGGAGTTCGATCTGGCACACAGTAATCTTTACAGTTGTGACGACTCCGATCCTGATCGTGGTAAGCGCGACCCTGGCAATTATGGTGAACCGGGTCAAGCGGGGGCAGTGGTTCTGGCGCACGGTTTTCTTTGCTCCCTATGTGTTGCCGGTTTCGGTGGTCTATCTGATCTGGAACTGGCTCTATCAACCGGGGTATGGCTTGATTAATTCGTTCCTGACGGCGATCGGTGGGTCTGAGATCAGTTGGTTAACGGAGCCAAACGCGGCGATGATTGCGGTCATTATTCTCACCATCTGGTGGACGCTGGGCTTCGATTTTGTGTTGTATCTGGCTGGTCTCCAGCAGATTCCCCGCGAGATCTATGAGTCGTCGGAGGTGGATGGCGCGACCTTCTGGTCGCAGATCCGTTATGTCACTATTCCATTGTTGAAGCGCACAACTGGAACGGTGGTTATTCTTCAGATTATCGCGTCCTTGCAGGTCTTTGGACAGTTCTATCTATTGACGGGAGGCGGCCCGAACTTCTCAACACGCCCAATTGTCGAGTATATCTATGATATGGGCTTCTCATCCTATCGAGTTGGCTATGCCTCGGCGATGTCCTACCTGTTTTTCGCTCTGGTTCTAATTATTACAGTTACTCAGTTTGTGGTTACCTTTAGACCGAGGAGGGCTCAGTAATGCAACAGGCAGTAGAAGCGCGAAATGTGAAGGCTGTGGAGCGGCCAGGGGGGGAAAACAAGCGGTTTTCATTTTCTCGGATGCTGGCGATTGCATTGCTGGCAGTCCTGGCCTTTCTCTGGCTGATTCCTCTACTTTGGACGTTTGATACCTCGTTAAAACCGGAGGCAGAGACAACTACGGTTCCCGCCTCCTGGCTGGCCTCCAGCTTTGGTTTTGGTGCCTATGCTAAAGTGCTTTCAACCAGCAGCATTCTTCGCTGGTACTTTAATAGCTTCCTGACGGCGATCGCGATTACGGTGATCGCGGTGTTTCTGGCAAGTATGGCGGCTTTTGCTTTCTCGCGCATCCGTTTCGCGGGGGGCAAGTACCTGTTCTGGATTATTATGGCGGGGATTATGATCCCTTCGCAGATTCTAATTGTGCCGCTATTCGCGCAGATGCAGACTTTTGGGATGGTCGATACCTACTGGGGCGTGATCCTGCCGCAGGTGGTCTCGCCGCTGGCTGTCTTCATCTTTAAGCAGTTTTTCGATGAGCTACCCGCTGAACTGGAGGAGGCCGCGACTATGGATGGTGCCAGTCGCTGGCGCGTTTACTGGCAGCTCTGGCTCCCGCTCTCCCGCCCGGCGATCGCGGCGGTGGCGACGTTCACCTTTGTTACGGCCTGGAATAATTTTATCTGGCCCTTTATTGTGATCACCAGCACGCAGATGATGACGCTTCCGGTCGGTCTGTCCAACGTTCAGACCTCCTATGGTCTGCGCTACGCTCAGATTATGGCCTCGGCCCTGCTGGGCGGGTTGCCGGCGTTGATTGCTTTCCTGTTCTTCCAGAGAGAGATCGTTCAGGGGATTGCCGGTACCGGCCTGAAAGGCTAATCTTTCGGTCTTAGAATCTGTCTCGCCGTGCTAGATCAACTCTGATCTAGCACGGCCCTTTGTCTGGTGAGTCTAGTTACAGATTGGAAATCTTGTTGATCTGGTTGAGTAAATCTTTGTAATGGAGTGCGCTGGTGGGATCGCTATTCTTCAGCATCCCGGCGATCTGCTGTTGCAGGGCCGCGATCTTTGTCTGTTGATCGCTTACCTGTTTACTCGTGGTGTCCAGCTTTGCTTTCTGATCCGCGAGCTGCTTGTCGGAAAGGTCCAGCTTCACTTTTTGATCGCTTAGTTGTTTGTCGCGAGTGGCGATCCCCTCATAGGTGCTTTGTAACTCCTGGCCGATCCAGGCCTCATAGACTCCCTCTTTCCCAGTGAAGACCAACATGGTTTTGCGGAAAAGCTGGCGCTGCCCTCCGCCCTTGTTGGGACTACTCTGCTCCACATGATCTACATGAACCTCGGTCTCAAGGGGATAGTTATCATCATCCCAGTGATCCGCATGCAGGATATGGCTGCGAAAGCCCAGGCGAACGGGGAGATGATTTGGGGCGGTGAGGGTTTGCGTGCTGGCATCGTCTTTCCAGCCCTGAGGGATCGGCATATTTTTTGCTCCTTTGAAGATCCAGAGAACTTGATAGAATAAGCGGTTGGACCAGTCATCGTCTGAGCCCTCTTCGCGATAGCCACCCCAGGGGTTCATCGCGGAAAGCCGATTAGGGTGCTCAGCGAACAGGCAAACGGCGTGGGGGATCGAGGGATTATCGTCCCAGCCAACATAGATCAGGCAGGGGTAGCCAGCCTGAAGCTGCTGGTGGGCGGCTGCGACCAGAGCCGCAGGGGAATCGCTGATCTGCTGCATCGTCACATGGTACTGCGAGCAGTAATCCTGAAAATTGGCGGCGTCCATCATGCCTTCATAGCCCTGACCGTAGGCCGGGTTGGCATCTTTAATCTCATCGCCGTTAAAAGGTCGACCAGTAAAGTAACATAGCGCGGAAGCGATACAGGCGACAACACAATTGTTGTTGGAATTTTCGTCTTCCTGGCCGTCGCTGGTCGGTTCATCAAGTTGATTGACGAGTGGATAGCTGGCAAGCTCGCTCATGAAAAGCCTCTTTCTACGGGGAGTAAGCAGGGGGGATAGTGAAGAAGGTGGGAGGGGAAGTGTGAGGAGGCACTACAGGGATCTCCATCTTTTCTATCGGCAGTGTTTAGCCTCTACAATAGGGGAGAAGCCCTCGAAACTGTTGGGATATTTCCAAAGATGGGTCGAATGAGGTAGATCGGGTCACGGACACGCACGCGCCTCTGTTGGGAAAAGGGAACGCCCTTCAGGCGCGGTAGGAGCGCTTCGCGAAGCGTGCGCCAGGTGACGGGATGCAGGATCTCCCCGGAGACATGGCGCGGTGCGCCAGATGCGGCCCGTCGAGCGCCGCGATGACGGGCCTTCTTCGATCTTTCTCCGAATTTCCCAGCAGAGTCGTACGTGACCCGATCTACCCCTTCGAGTTTCCCTCTGCACAGAAACCTCTTCTTAGTTTCCTGGCAGACTGGCTCTCTACAGTTACAAGAGAGCCAGAAGGATGCTTAGATCATTCGACTCGTTTCCCATTGAGCTCTTGAAGGAGTGGGTCTAAGAGAGTCTCAGTGCGCTGTGTGCGTACAGGTGTCCGGCGGAGTTTCGCGTGCCGTAACTCCGTAATGAGCCGATCGCTTGTCTCCTGAACACGGTACAGCTCATAATCAGCTCTGTTCAAACGTTGCAAGCGGGCCATTAAGTTATTAAGAGAAGAGGCGATTCGCCAGAGCATATTGTCCCGAGGTAGAGGAACCTGTGTATTAAAATCGCCGTTCGCGATCTGAACATGCATCTGCAAAATCTGGTTCACTCCTTCTTCTAACTCCTGTTTCTGCTGCGCGATCACGTTTTGCAGGGCGATAATCTCCTCGGCGTGATCGGCTCGGGCCAGGGCCCGTGTCGAGCTCCTCACCCAGAGAAAAACGATAATAGCCACAAAAGTTTGTAGAATGATAGGGCGGATAATTAAGCCATACCCATCAGTGGTGAGCGTCCGGGCAATCTCAGGAGAGTGGGGCATGAGCATTGTCGCGCCTCCAATAAATATGGCGTGCGCGCCTCCAATAGGAAAGACGCTCCAGGGTGGCAATAATGAAACCGCCATCAGTTCAGTAATCACCAGGAGATCGAACGTTGGGAGTGAGTAAGCATTTAAGCCATGGGGTGTCGCCAGAATCGAGACCATAAATCCCAGATCCGCCGATACAATAATAATCAATGCGGCAATGTATGTTTTTCCGAAACGATTGATTACCAGGCCTAAAACACAGGTACCGAGCGCGCTAAGTTGTGGGACCAGTTCTCCATGGTTGGCGATTGAGACGGGAAGGGCGAACAATAGTGCCAGGATCGAAAGTAGGAGAATAGTGCTGGCGAGCCGGGCCCGACGGCCACGCTCACGCTGCTCAAGGGTGGCCTGTATAGAGGAAATAGGCGGAGTCGTACACTGATACCAATTCTCTAATAAGCCAGGAGCCTTCTCCAGTTGGTCCGTTGACTTATAACGAGAAGGATATGGGTTCTCTTGTGAGTCTTGTAACTGACCAGACCGATTCATTTGCATAAAGAATACGCTCCTCAATACTTTTTGCTTTTAAAGAGGAAACAATAAACGGTGAAAATAGTGTAAAAAGATACTACAAGTGTATCGAAATAGTATGGAACATGTCAATGTTTAACCATTATGGAAAAATTTCTTTTGTTTTTAGATTAAGAAATAGAAATACCCGAAATAGTACGGAGATCCCACTCTGGCTTTTCTTATGAGTTCCCCCTCATTCTTAATAAAATATCTCAACCGTACAAGGGTAGATTTTAGCTCTTGACATGTCTCCAGGTTTGAAGTATTCTTCAATCAAATATTTGATAGCTTATCAACAATAGATCAAAAGCGGGGGAAAGATAGTATGGCTTCATTTCAAGAGTCACAGATACATCAGCAGTTTCCAAAATATATTCGGCAGTTGCATGGAGACGAACGGCGAAAGCTCCTTATTGAAGCAACATATGAACAGATTGCGGAAGTAGGTTTTGAGGGTTTGCGTTTGCGGCAGGTGGCAGCTTCCGCTGGCATTAATCAAGCCACTATTCACTACTATTTTCCCACAAAGGAAGCATTGATTACGGCGGTAGTTGATGATGTTATGCAGAGGATTGCCGCGACGCATGTCCCTTCTAATAACGAAGAGGATAGGACGCCAGCTCAACGATTACATGATTACTTTTTGCGTCAATACATTCTTATGCAAGAAGTACCTGTGTTGTTTCGTGTTATAGGGGAAATTTCATTAAGGGCATCACGTCATCCTGAGTTGGCAAAGGTGCTTATTCAAAATGATGAGGAGTGGCAAGAAGATCTTGCTAGGCTTTTTGAAGAAGGAAAGTCCAAAGGTCAGTTTATTCCACATCTAGATTCTCAAAGAGCCGCGTGTGTGATGATTTCGTTTTTACGTGGTACCTCTTTGCAGGTTGTTGTAGATATGGAAAAAACAAAATATGCTATTAAGCAGTTAGAGATGTTTTTTATTCTACCTGAATATCTAAATACATTGCTGGAGGCTTTTTAAGTATAACCCCTTTTTCTAGCAAGCAAAACTTTTATGATCTCCCCGATGAAAAGATACTCACGTAGGGCTATTTTTTCTGGGGAGATTTTTTGCACCTGCCCATGATGGCGATGAACCAATCAAGGCAGCCTCATCTACCTTTTCGCCTCCCTAAGAAGATATCCCCTTTCCCGTTGTGCAAACAGCAACTTCTCCAACGTCTCGAATAGCTTGCCTCTGTAGAATGTGGGACAAAAATAAAACTGTACTTTACAGGAAAAGCCAATATTTTTATTTGCGATGTGCTGGATAAACAAAATCTAGTTTCAAAGGCTTATTTATGGATACCCAGAAGTTTACTCTTATAGGGGGGATCTTGACACTAGATCAAATGTCATGTATAAATTTATCAAGCACTTGTTTGATGGTCAAGCAATTTGTAGGTCTTTTGATAGATTCAAGAGGAGTGTTAGTATGTTTAGTAAAAAGTACGAGCCAATTCTCCTGGGTATCTTTATGTCCCTGACGATATCTTTCATCATGTCCCTGATCATGACGATTTCAAAAGTTGGTTTGCAGCCAGCATTTGTTCCGGCATTTCTCGTCAGTTTCATGGTTGGCACTATCGTCTCCATTCCCGTTTCCCTGATTGCTGCCCCGGCGATCGGCTTTCTGCTGAGCTTTGTGTTCAAAGAGCCCAACGATAATCAGTACCGCTAACTTTTTCTCACGAAAGCAGACCACAGGGTTTACATTTGGGCAAAAATAGCTTCCCCATCGCTCATTTTTGAACGGATTTTATCAAGTGTTTGATTGATGAGGGTGTGATCGGTAAAAATAAAGGAGAACCTGACGCATGAATAGCAAATATCAGCCACTAGCATTTTCCTTCCTGATGACTTTGGTGATGACAACTGTGATGACATTCGCGATGACGTTGACAAATATAGGGTTTGCGCCCTTTTTCTGGCCAGCCTTTTTTTCTGGCTGGCTGTTGGGCATTGTGTTATCAGTCCCAATGACATTAATTGTTTCCCCATTTGTGCGCGTTGGATTGTGGGGAAATTGACGGAGCAGCCAGCGACCCAGGTGATGCAAAAAGATTTTGTGCGATAAAGGAGAAGTGAAGATGACGGCTGTTCTGATCGTCGGTGCTGGTCCAACCGGGGTTACGTTGGCAAACCTGCTTATTCAAGCTAATGTGGATGTACGCATTATCGACCGGGACCCAGGACCGACGCAGCAATCGCGTGCATCGATGTTCCACATTCGTACTTTGGAATTATGGGACAGGTTAGGTCTGGCTCGTCAAATTGTTCAGCAGGGGTTGAAGGTTACGCACTTCGATGTGCTTTCTCACGGCAAGAACCTGGCGAGCTATAACATGGTACCTGACTCCAGTCAGGAGAAAAGTCCGACCCCATTCCCTCATGCTCTGGCAATGCCACAGGGGCAGTTACAAACAATCTTATGCTACGCTTTTACAGAGGCGGGCGGGAAGATCGAGTGGAACAAGAATCTTACGGATATCAAGCAGACCAGTTCAGGGGTCCAGGCGACTGTGGAGTGTGAGGATGGGACGCAAGAGACGATTATGGCGCGTTGGGTGGTGGGGGCCGATGGGTCTAAAAGTGTGGTGCGCAGTGCTCTAAATATCCCTTTTGAAGGAGATACGTATGAGCAAACGCCCTTTTTGGGTGATGTCGATATGATATCCTCGCTGAACCCTCATCATCTGACAATTAATATTACGCGTGGTGGCTTTGTTGGTGTGCTACCACTGGCGATTAATCGTGTGCGCCTCTTTGGATCGCTCTCGCCTGAGATGGCTGCCCAGTCAGGCGTGAGAGAGGGGAAGGAGATCCCCATTGAGGTACTGCAACGCTGGTTTGACAGCTATTTCGATGTTGAGGCAAAAATTACGCATGCACATTGGACAGGAGCGTATCGCGTTCATCGTCGCCTCGCTCGCAATTATCGTGCAGGGAACTGCTTCTTAATTGGCGATGCCGCTCATGTACATCCACCTAGTGGTGGACAGGGGCTGAATATGGGCGTTGGAGACTCTTTTAATCTGGCCTGGAAGCTGGCTGCTGTGGTAAATGGACAGGCAAGCGAGAGGCTGTTGGATAGCTATGAGTTAGAAAGACGGCGGATCGCGGAGCTTATATTGAATGGTTCCGATAAAGGGTTCGATATGGAGGCCGGGATTCAGCCCCACCTACAATTTTTCCGTGAGCATGTTATGCCTCGGCTGGTTAATGTGCTGTCGGTTACCGGTCTCGGAGAATTGGACATTTACAAGACTTTCTCGCAAAGCTGGGTTAACTATCGCTCCAGCCAGATTGTTATGGATACTGTATCTAAATCCAAGAAAGCCGGACCCAGGGCGGGTGAACGCGCCCCTCACGATCTGTTTGAAACTCAGGAATTTAAGGTACATGGCCTTTATGAAATGCTTCGTGGGCCCGAGCATCATTTGCTTTGTTTCGAGGGGATAGATCTAGATAACACATCCTTTCAAGAGCAAGTTCATGCTTTGCAAGATGTGATTCATCTCTCAAAACTGGATATCAAGTTGATCCCGATCTCGCGTGAGAATCATCGGCTCCATCTCCGCTACTCCGCTCACAGGCCCTCTTTCTTTCTGATTCGGCCCGATGATTATATCGCTTTCCGGGGGCAGATGGAAAACCTGGCTCAATTTCAGCACTACCTGCAAGCTACATTTACGCCAGCCTCCGAGAAGGCAGATGCAGCGCTCCTTACACCCGTTACTTCCCAGAAGTAATCATAGCAAAAGAAAGCTGTAAGACGTATTCATTCTGATAAGCTATGCCTTGCCACCCCTGGAAGCTCTCGTGTAGAAATCTTCCAGGGACTTTTTCTTACCGCAATAACGCTCAAGCGCTTATTAATCGCCGACCAGAGCTGGTTTACGGGCACTTTCTGGTTCAACTTTGCTGCTCATAGTACTGGCGGCATCGCTATCGCGGGTCGTGAAGCCAATCCCGGCTGCGATCAGGGCCAGGGCCGCCGAAGCAAAGAATGCCGCATGGTAAGCGGTAAAGTTAGGAACGACCGCGCCGCCCGTGGTTTTCTGGGTTATTCCTGCCAGGCTGATAACGCTACTGAGCAGAGCGACTCCCAGAGCAGAGCCAATCTGGCGTTGCGCGTTAAAGAGTGCTGTTGCCTGTCCAGTCTGTTCTGATGTGATTGTCGCAAAGGAGGAGGCCTGCACTGAGTTAAAGGAGAAGGCCATAGAGGCCCCAAGCAGGAACATCAGGCCGCGTACCGTCCAGAGCGAGGTCGCGGGGCCAATGGTACTCAGCAGTCCCATAACGATCGCGGCACTCGTTAGACCTCCAAAGATCAGGCGGCGCGGTCCCACTGTGGGATATATCCGGGTCGCAATCTGGGTGGAGATCAAAACACCGACTGCCTCGGGCGAAGTTGTCAGTCCAGAGTCCAGAGCCGAGACGCCTATGGCTTGCTGAAGAAAGAGGGGAACTGCGTAGAGTATCCCAAGAAATCCCGCTACGGAAAATAGCGTCACCAGATTCCCGGTGCGGAAGGACCGGTTTCCAAAGAGCCGCAAGTCTAAAATTGGGTGCGAGGAGCGCATCTCGACAATCACAAAGGTGACCAAAAGTGCCGCGCCTACGATCCCACTCAGCAGAATATCGGGCGAGCTCCAACCATACGAGGGCCCTTCACTGAGCGAGTACATTAATGTACCCAGACCAACCCCAACCAGCACGAAACCATAGAAATCAAACGAGCGAACCGCGCGCTCGTTATGCTCGGCCAGGAAAAAGAGGCCAAACAGAAAAACACCAATCCCAATTGGGACATTTACTAAAAAGACCCAATGCCAGGAAAGTTTATCCACAAGGAAGCCACCAATGATCGGGCCGGTAGCTGGGGCAAAAACGGTGGGTATCGTCAGGATACGCGCGACCTGAATTCGCTCTACTGGAGGGAATGTCCGGTAAAGCATCGCGTTACCGACTGGAGTTAGCGCGCCCCCGCCTATCCCTTGCAGCACTCGAAACGCGATCAACATTGGTAGACTGGATGCCAGACCACAGAGGGCCGAGGCCAGCGTAAAAAGAGCGAGGGCCGCGAGAAATACTCGTTTGGTGCCGAAGCGATCACCCAGCCAGCCAGAGGCCGGAATAATCACAGCCAGACTGACAAGGTATCCTACGACAACCGCACCGATTGAGGTGCCTGGAGCATTAAACTGCCGACTTAACGAGGGAAGGGCGACATTTACAATTGTCGTGTCCATAATGGACATAAACATCGCTGCGACAAAAACAATACTGACGCTGACTTTTTGACTGATGGCGGAACGAAACATGTAAAACACTCCGATAGATGGTTGTCAGTTTTCGCAATCATCCTTACTTGAGGGGTCGATAGATGTGAGTATATGGTAGCGAACAGTGAACTCTTTAATCAGTACACACGTTCGGTATCTCCTGATTGATACAGAGAGCAAGGTATACCCAAATAGAAACAACCCCGATGACAGTTTTATTTCAGTTTTCGCAAAGACTGTTTCGATTGACAGATCTATATATGAACTTTTATACTTCCCTATGTGTGTTTCTTGTAATTTCAAGCTTCATCTTTTAGCTTCATGGGGAAGCAGGATGGAGCCCGGTAACCTGATCCTTTTATGAGGGGAAGAGTCGGTGACAGCACGTCGTCCTCCTGAGGAACGGGATGGTATCCAGACTCAAGCTGATGCTGAAAAGCCGCAGGCAAGAGTTACACTATCCACTCCAAATAATGTACCACTTTATCTGACACCTTTTATTGGAAGGAGTCAAGAGCTGTCTCAGGTCCAAAAGCTAGTTCTGGGGTCACGCTTGCTAACGTTGACCGGGGCCGGTGGTGTTGGGAAAACTCGCCTTGCCAGTCAGGTCGCGCGCTCCGTATTAGAGGTGTTTCGCGATGGAGTCTGGCAGATCGAACTGACACCACTCCAGAAGCCCGAGCTTCTGCTCCCAACGCTGGCCGGGACGATTGGTATTCAGGACAGCAATCCAGAAGGACTTTTACAAAGGCTCTGCCAATTTTTCCAGGACAAAAAAGTTCTTTTATTACTGGATAATTGCGAGCACATGATCGCCGTCTGTGCCGTATTGATTATGGCCTTGCTGACTAGCTGTCCTCTTTTGCACGTGCTTGTTACAAGTCGTGAGACGCTGGGCTGTGAGGGTGAGATAAGATATGTTGTGCCCTCACTGAGTTTTCCCCCATTGCCGATCCCTCTGATGAGTGAAGATGTGCATCGCTTTGATGCCATTGAATTTTTTGTGGAGAGAGCCAGACGGATCAAAGTAGATGTTGTCTTTCAGGAACAAGATGTAATCGCGATCGTACGTATTTGCCGTTTGCTAGATGGAATTCCGCTGGCCCTGGAGCTTGCTGCGGCTCGCTTAAATATGCTATCAATTGAGCAGATGGCAGACAGGTTAGAGCGCTTCGAGGGGGAGCGCTTTCAGTTGCTTTTCAACGAAAACCGTCTGGCATCCCCACGACATCAGACGTTACGGACGATGATGGATTGGAGCTATCAGTTACTTTCTTTAGAGGAGCAGGTGCTTCTACAACGTATATCAGTATTTGTTGGCGGATGGACGCTGGAAGCAGTCACAGAAATCTGCACAGATGAGGTAGTCTCCGCTGAGGATGTGTTTCTACTATTAACTCATCTTGAGAACAAATCCCTGGTCCAGATGGTTGAAGAGCCTGCTTCTATCAATGAAGGTTCCGCGTTCTCATTTTCAACGAGAGCTCGCTATCGGCTGCTGGAAACTGTGCGTGAATACGCTCAGGAAAAACTACAAATAGATTGGCAAGAAGAGCAGCAGATCCGCAAACGTCACCTTCTCTATTTTCTGAATATTGCTGAGGAAGCAGACTCCCATTTGCGTGAACGCACTCAGGTAGTATGGCTACGTCAGATGGATCAAGAACATGCGAATCTTCAAGTCGCTCTCGGCTCAGCAGAAAGGCTCTTAATGCCTGAAGAGGCTTTGCGTCTGGTGAGTGCTCTCTGGTGGTTCTGGAGTTTGCGGGGCTTCTCTAATCTGGGCTGCGCTTTTTTTGAAAAGCAGTTGCGCTATTTTGATGGAGTGAGCCCTCACGTTCTGGCGATTGCCTATTATCGCCTTGGCATTCTGTTCTGGTTTCGAGGGGATTTTCCGCGTCTGGCCCAATATACCCAGGCTGCTTATCAGATTTTTCTCGCTGAAGGGGACGGGCCGGGGGTGGGCCGCTGCCTGATAAATCTGGCTGAAAGCAAGCGTCGTGAAGGAGAGTATCAACGTGCGTTAGAACTTGTGCAAGAGGGCAAGGAAATTTTACAGCAGAGTAATGATCTGTGGACACTGGCGACCGCTGATCTTACCGTCTTTACGATTTATTTTGCGCAGGGACGTTACCAGGAAGCTCAAACGGTTATGAACGATTCCTTGAAGATCTTTCGTGCCTTAGGAGATCGTTACGGGATCGCGACACTACTGGACTTTGAGGGGAAACTCGCGAAGCTTCAAAATCAAGAAGAACTATCAGTAGCCTGTTTTCAGGAAAGCCTCCGCCTCTTTAAAGAACTGGGACATAACGCTGGGGTGGCCGATGCGCTGCATACTCAGGTTTTTGCCCTGATACAGCAGCAGGAATATGGCAGGGCTTTCACTCTTTTAGATGAGATGCAAGCCCTTTATCAGCAGAGCGGGGATACCTCTGGTATCAGTATGTGTCTTTTAGAGCAAGGATATATTATGGCCTTGCAAAAGAGATATCCGCAAGCCCTTTTCCATCTACAAGACTGTCTGGTTCGTATAGAGGATGGTGGTGATCAGAGTGGTGTCGCGCAAACATGTTATCTTCTAGGAGAAGTCTTCTGGCGGCTTCAACAGTATCAGCAGTCTGCTGAGATGTTTAGAGAGAGTCTGCGTCTATTCCATTCCATTCAACGAACGGATATAATGGCACTCTGCCTTAAGGCCCTGGTTGGTGTTGAGATCGAACTACTGGAGCACCCGGCCCACGCATCTTATCTGGCTCGCTGGTTGGGATCGGCAGACGCGCTTTTAGAGACTTCATCTGCTTCAGGCGTTACCAACTATTTTATGAAAGAGCGGATGCTGTCAGAGGAAGAAGCAAAGTATTTGCGTCAGGAATTAGGAGAGGATACCTTTCTGGCGGCCTGGAAAGATGGGGCTGCTCAGTCTCCCGCTAAGGTTCTTGCTGAGGCTCAAATGGAGGGACCGCTTGAGCGTGGGTGGGGCATAGAAAAACCAATAGATCTCATTGTTGTCACCTTACCCTTGATAGAGAAGCTTACGCGGCGAGAGTCCGAGATTTTGCATTGTGTATCATCAGGAATGAGCAATGCGCAGATCGCGCTTCAAC
>CAXTTV010000036.1:0-26997 GCA_964247295.1 uncultured Ktedonobacteraceae bacterium
AGTTATAGCCATTTGTTGTATGATATTAGCCACTATTTAGGAGTATTTTGCTATCATTCAAGTCATTAAAAGTGGTAGGTATAAGGTACATTCATCAAAGTTTCCAGTGCTTTTAATAAGGCTATAAATCGTTTTTGTAAAAAAAGAGATATTGTACTTGTATTTTTTATAATATATGGTTATACTTCGATAGACACCCAAAAATTTTAGGGTTTTCATGGATGAATATCTTCCGTACGGTATGGTATGAAGAAATACTCTACTCGCAGAGTTCATAATGCGTTGCTGGTGTGCTCCTTCGCTTACAGCCTCCTCTTACTTTACAGCCTTCAATGTAAAATCACTTTTTGGATAGTAAGCCTCTGAGATTCTTAATTGTTTATCACCTCCGCTCAAGCATGGTACTTTAACGTGTTACGTGTAGCTATTCTCAAACACATTGCCGTAACGAACAGGTGTATATATGCCTCTTCGTATGAGCAATCCTCTTGTTCATTATGTTTTGAACGGTGCCGTTTTTGATGGGTCCTCCCCGAAGTAGAAATGTGATGTATTTGCTCACGTAGGCAGAGAACACCTTACGCGTTTTCCGACTTCTCTATAATGGATGCATGAGCAGGGTTGTTTGTGCCAACAACCTGTCGTTCCGCACCTCGTGGTTCTATTATCGGTAAGATTTTTCTTCGATACACCAGACTCTACGTTGTTCCTGTAACCTGCGTTGTTTGTACAAATGTCACTTATGTGTACTGCACACAGGAGGTCTCTTCCATGTCGAAGGTGATACCTACCGCTCGCCGTCTCTTCCTTTCTCTGCCTTGTGCGTTGCTCCTTGTATTTCTTTCATTCTTCTCCACCGTTGCCCAGGCATCAAGTAAACCTGCCCTGGTTGGACCTAAGCAGTATTATATGGCCCTTGGTGACTCATTGGCCTATGGATTTCAGCCAGATTTAAGCTTTAACAATGGGTATGTAGACGATTTTTACGCGGAGCTTAAGACTCGTGGTACCAAAACGCTGGCGAATCTTGGATGTTCTGCTGAGACAACTACCAGCATGATTAATGGTTTCTGTACCGGTTCATTACTACGTAAGTATCCCTACATATCGGCACAATTGACGGCTGGAGTCAAGTACCTGAACGATCATAAGGGGCAAGTTAGTCCGGTAACGCTGGACATTGGAGCGAATGATCTTTTGCCGGACCTGGATGCCAAAACATGCATAATCAGTGCCCGTTTTCAGCAGGATCTACAGACGGTTGATACCAATCTTACTCAAGTGATTTTGCCACGTTTAAAGACGGCCTTGACGGTTAGTGGAAAGGTGACCGGTGATTTATTCGTAATGAATTACTATGATCCTTACCAAAACAAATGTCCGAGCAGCATCCAGTTTACCAGGACAATCAACCAGCATCTTGCCGCAGATGTCCAGGGTTATGGTAAGATTGTAGATGTATTTGCAGCTTTCGGTGGTGACGCCTCGCCAAATCCGAATACCTGTAATTACACCTGGATCTGTAGTGTCTTCAAAGATATCCACTCCAAAGATCTTGGGTATGCTGTAATCGCGAAGGCATTTGAGGATACTGCCGGTTACTAACGCGGAAAAGAACCCCTTCAAGGAGGAAGGGAGCAATTGAGTTGGTAATAAGGATACAATGATCCACCTTTATGGAGGACGTTGTATCCTTACCGCTTTAAACGGAAAAAAGGGTGAACAACTCATGCATCTATTTGTTCTGGTTTTTCTTTTGTTTACCGCTGAACAGGTTAGAGAGAAAGTTGAGGCTTTGTTAGATCCACAGGATGATGGGAGAGCGTTCCCTTATAGGAAGGTGTATCTTTCCCCACAAGTGATCCCTCTTGTCGCGGATATGTATGGAGTGCAGCACAACGATATTCAGGGGTTGGCAGCGGTATTGAGGCAGAAAAGTGCTGGTGGCCTGGACGAGCGAGGTATATATAGCCTGGATTCCTGTAATCCCAGAGATCATTGGGAGAGCTGGATGATTGGTGGGCGGTGGGATGGGGCCGTGCAGGATCGCTGGGATGGGAAACGGGTTGAGGATGATCTGGCCGTTGAGGGTGAGCTGGCACAGAATTCTCGCCGGGTTGCGGATCTGCCGCATGACTTGATCCCGTATGCAGTTGTTTCGCCCGATGGGATCTGGCATGAGCAGGGGTTTGATCCTCTGGCCTGGGCCCATGAGTACCGCCGTTTGCGTTCCCATTATAGTGATTGCCTGGCTATCGTGGTGGATTGTGAGGGCTGAGGCGTATTTCAAATAGCGTGAGTGTTTTGAGTGCAGTTTACTTGTAAACCGGGGTCTGTTCGTTATTACCACATTTTTGCTATACTATAGATTCAAGTAGTCCAAAGGGGATTTATATGACGAACATAAAACTCCTGCTGGTCGATGATCACGGTCCGTTGCGCAACGCTTTACGAGAGGGTTTGGAGGCGACGAGGGCCATTCAGGTCGTGGGAGAGGCCGCTACTGGACGCGAAACGGTCTCTCTGGCTCTGGAATTGGATATGGACGTGATCTTAATGGATGTGCAATTGCAAGACTCGCGACTGGGGCGCAAAGCCCTGAGTGGTGTTGGAGCCGCAGTCGCGATTCGCCGGGAGCGGCCTCGAATGCCGGTAGTGTTTTACTCTATTCAGGATGATGATGAGTATTATCGCGAGTTTCGAGCTTCAGGTATCCTGACACACTATGCCTATGTACGCAAAAGTAATTACCTATTACCCAGCATGTTGCTTCCTTTACTGAGAGATGCTATTAATGGAAGGAGTCTGGTTGATCCTGAGATTGAGGATCGAGTGCAGGAGGTTCGGAGTCTGGATGAGCAGTCGCCACGTGCTTTACTGGAGCCTAATGAGCTGCGAGTGGTCGAGCTTGTTGCGCAGGGAATGACAAACGAGCAGATCGCGGCTAAATTGAGCTTGCACGATAAGCGAGCGGTAAGCCGGACTAATGGTCGCATTTATGCCTCCTGGGGTTTAAGTGAAACGGCGGTGGATGACAAGGTTGCTCGGGCCCGAGCAACCTTGATGTATACAATGAATCGGATGATTATGTGGGATGAGTATGGCATGGCTTTGGTGCAGGATCGTCGTGGGGAGTGGGTGCCGCTTTACCATGAGGAGTGAGATGTCGCTCAACGCTTTTCTAGAACCGACCCATCTATTGACAACCATTGTTCTGGCGCTCTCTATCTTTAATCTGGTGACTTTTTTCTGGCTAACCATTACTGTCTGGTTGAACGGTGATCGACGAACCTGGATTGCCCGCTTGGGAGTTACCGGGCTCGGGCTTTCGTCTCTCTTCTTTTTTATTCACTCTCTGCTGTTAGCCAGCCCGCTCTCCGGCCCCCAGACGGCGACGCAAAATGATATCCTCTGGCATTTGATCTGGGTGCCGGCGCTGGGGGTTCCTTTTATCTGGTTCGCGATCGGTTTGTATTATGCTGGCCTGCTCAACGCGCAATGGCGGAGACGGCGGCCAGTTCTCCTGACAATCGGTTTCAGCATGGGAAGTCTGGTGCTGCTCTTATTCTTTTTGAATGACTCAACATTCACCTATGCTGGATTTCTTCAACTACTGGCCTATGGCAACTCATTGGATGGTTTCAGGTTTGAGATGGTTTCTCCCCTGCTTTTGCCAGGCATGTTCCTGTATTATGTGACGTTTTGCGCGATTGGCCCCTGGTTCACACCGGCGCGTGTGGGTCGATTGCTCAAGGCAGTTTGGAGCCTGCTCCAGCCTCAGAATCTGGCTTTGATCCGTTTACATAAACCTTTCACTTTGCATCAAACGCTCTCAGATGCTTTCTGGGAGGATCAAGATCAGGTAGATCTGGAAGAGCCAGAGCTTTCCTGGCATCTGGCCCGCCCCGGACTGTTGTTGGCTGCGATGTTAATGGTTGCGCTCACCACAACCCTGGGTGTTATCATCATCTGGTCAATAGTGAATTGGTTTGAGAATGAACAGCATCCTCTGAGGGTGCATTTTCCTGAACTCCATGCCTTCCCCTTAAATGTCGCGATCATTGACTTTCTCGCCACGGGGGCGGTCTCACTGATTATTCTACTGGTTGGTTTTTCGATTGTGCGATACGGCATTTTAATTGAGCGGCCCCTGCCCCGAAGGGGATTTTTTGAGCAGTGGCGAGGAATTGTGATTGTCTCAACAGCTATCGCCCTTTTCATCGCGACGCTGGTAACGTTGACGCAGGGACAACTGGGAGGGTTACTAGTGATTACCTGCCTGGCGACCTGTGCCTATGCGCTCTTCACCTGGAATGGTTATGCTACCCATGATCGCTATATCTCTTTGTTAGGGCCCTTTTTGCGAAGCACCAGCTTGCGCCATTGGATGAACACAGACCAGGAGAAAACGGAGCGCGAATTGGAGGATCTTTTTTATCATCTCTGCGCGGACGTTCTAGCGGTTCGTTGTGCTCGCCTGATGATTCTTGCTGGTCCGGTACGGCGTCACTTTAGTTATCGGTGGCCCGATGAGGCCTGGGAGGATGAGCATCAACGGGTGGTAATTCGGTCTCAGTCGGGGGTGAATGCCCGACGCGTACAGATCCTTTTTAAGGGGCAGTCGATGATCTGCTGGTTGCTGCCGATTTATGATGAGCGGCGGTTGGTTGCTGCTCTCTATCTTGGCCCCAGACAGAATGGGGGGGCCTTTACAACCGAGGATATGAATCTGGCCCAGGCATGTGGGCAACGGATTCTTGACACCCTGGGGGATCATGAGGCGATGCAGGCCGTGGCCTCTTTGCTTCGTCGCCGGATCGTGGATGTAAAGCTGCTGGGGGCTCAGCAGCGCCGGGTCCTTCACGATGAGATTCTTCCTCAAATGCATCTGGCACTTTTGCATCTAGAGACCGCCCGTTCTCTGAATGAACAGCAAGATACAGTGGAGGATGGGCAGCGTGAGCGGCAACAGCTCAATCAGGCGATCGAGAAGATTAGCGACTCCCACCGTCAATTAGCGGCGATGATGCGCGTAACCGCGCCTGGTTCACCTCACCGCCTGGAGCGGGATGGAATGATGCAGGCGATCCAGACCATGGTGGAGCAAGATTTTCGTCAGGCCTTTGATGAAGTGCATTGGGAGGTTTCAGAGGAGGATATGGCGCGGATCGACGAGGCCATGCCGCCGGCGATCGCGGAGTTGATTTTCGCCGCTGTACAGGAGGCGCTGCGCAATGCTGCCCGGCATGGGCGGGGGCAGGATCTTCATCGGCAGCTTCGGGTAACCCTCTGGGCCAGTTATACGTCAGATGTCGAGGTTATCGTCTCCGATAATGGGATCGGCATCTCTTCTACTGGAAGTTCCACAACCGGAACGGGTGGCGGCCTGATTACTCATAGCGCGCTCTTAACGATCGCTGGCGGCAGTCTAACAATCGAGAGTGCTCCCACCGAAGGTGTGCGCGTCAGAATCTTCTTGCCAGCGACCGCGCTCCGCTAGCGTTTCCTGGCTAAACAGGTGGGGACTCACCCCTAAAGGCATGTTTTTACGCTCTATCCTCGACTTGATTCCACCTCTATACTTACAGTGAGAAAGCTTATCTGATGTGAAGTAGCAAGATCGCTCACGAAAAATGACTTGTTTTTCCTGAGCCTGGCGTCTTTTGTGCAGTTGAGACGCGGGAGCGAGTTCCCACTGCTTCTCTCTTTATGTGCTAGTTAAAGAGAGGGATGTATTTTACAGGACACAAAGGAGACCACGATGATACTCATAACCGGAGCCACAGGGTTTATTGGAAGCCATCTAGTGAAGCGGCTGGTGGAGCAGGGGCAGCGACCGCGCTGTCTGGTGCGCAATCACAACCAGGCCACAGGCGTTCTACCAGGGAATAAAGTAGAGATGGTGACCGGGGCTACAACAGATTATGAGGCGTTGCTCAAGGCAACCAGGGGTGTAGACACAATTATTCATGCCGCTTTTATAACGGCTGATCGCAAGCAATCGCCGGGCAATCACTATTATGATACCAATGTGACTGGGACCGAGAATCTCGTAAGGGCCGCGAAAGAAAACGGCGTGGGCCGCATCATTGAGGTTAGCGGATTGGGGACAAAGCCCGACAAGCCTGGGAGCTACATGCAGGGGCGCTATCAGGCGGAGCAGATGGTGAAAGAGAGTGGGCTCCAATGGACGATCATTCAGCCTTCCGTATTGTTTGGCAAAAACGCTCCCTTTATTAAAGGGTTAACCGATCTCATCAAAACCTCGCCAGTGGTACCTTTGATTGGAGGAGGAGGGCTGAAGTTTCAGCCGATCCTGGTTGATGATGTTGTGTCGGTGATTCTCAAGGTGCTGGAAGATCCCGAGGCCAGTCAAAACAAGACCTATACCATTGGTGGGCCCGAGTATTACACCTTCAAGCAAGTTATTGATGTGCTTATGAAAACCATGCGCCTCTCCAGGCTGGAGCTTCCCGCGCCCACGCTGCTGGTTGGAATTGGTGCGGCGGTTATGGAGGCTGTTCTGCCGAAACCACCCCTGACAAAGGCGGCGATGACATTGTTCTCCTTTAATAATACGACTGCCCTGGATAGCGTGAAACGAGATTTCGACTTTCAACCTGTGTCCTTCAAAACATACCTGGAACAGAATGGGATCTGACATTTAGTCGAGCAAACGAAAATCTGCTATAATACATGATCTTACTCCGTCTTTTTATAAAAGAGACTTATAGGCCCATGTATTTTTTAGCAGAGACAGGGGAGCCCATCTGTTAACGGCGAAAGGGACGAAATAACGGTGTCCAAAGACTATCCAGAGCGTGTCAATCAAGATCTGCGTGCTGCCAGCGAGAAATTACGGCATGTAGCGGTTCGGTTGCATACGCATGCCTCTCGATTGGAACTGGCGGTTGAAGGAAATTATGCAACGCAGTTAAGCGATCCACGTGTGCAATTGTTAAGTGAGGCCCTGGATGTGGCTCGTGGCGCAGATGTAGAGCTTAGTCGGATCGGTCAGATTGTTCAGAGAGCTGTGGAAGCATCCCAGGAAGACAGTTCTTGGGTTACCATTAATACCTTTCTAGCCTCCAGTCGTTCTCAGCCTGATCTTAGCTCGGACGTGAGCTCGGAAGAGCGTGAAATGCTTACCAGTAGTATCTCAACACTCACCAACAACCTTGGAAGCTTACGGCAGGAGCGCGACGAACTTCAAACACTTTATGAAGTCGCGCGTACCTTGAATTCGCAATCCAACGATATTGGGAAGGTACTACGATCTGTAATGGATCAGGTAATCGAAGTCGTGAGAGCGGAGCGCGGCTTTTTAATGCTTGCTAATCGTGAGAGTGGAGATCTGGAATTTACGATCGCGCGCAATCGTCAGCGACAAATTATTGGGGAGAGCGCCTTTAAAATCAGCCACAGTACCGTGAAGAATGTGCGCAATAGCCTCAAGCCTGTGTTGATAGATAATCGTCTGACCGGTGCTACTGAAGGGCAAGAGAGCATGGTAGCCTTCGGAATTTACTCTATTATGTGTGCTCCCCTGATCGCGCGTGATAAATTTATTGGTATTGTCTATGTAGATAGCCTGAGTAATACCAGTGAGTTTGATAAAAACCACCTGGATTTACTGGAAGCTTTTTGCAATCAGGCGGCAATCGCAATCGACAACGCCTATCTTTTTGCGGAACTTAGCACAGTCCTGCGACAGGTGAATGAAGACAAGCAGTACATGCACAATATCTTTTCCTCCATCGCTAATGGGGTCATGACCACCGACGATAAAGGGATCGTCAAGACCTTTAATATAGCCGCATCGATGATTCTACGCTTAAAATCTGAGGAAGTGATTGGGCAGCATTACAGAGATGTGTTTCGGCACCTTCCGCAGCTTGGTCTGTCTGAGCGGATACAGTATGTGCAGTTACAGCATGAGCATGGAACGATTGTGCCATATTCCGTAGATTGCCAGATCGCTGGACGGGGCGAGATAAATCTTACCTGTTACGTTTCCGCTCTTAGAGATAATAAGAACGTGTATATGGGCACAGTGCTTGTCATAGATGACAGGACTGAGTTGAAGCGTTCGGCCGCCCAGGTTAAAGAGATCCGTCGGATCTTTGGCCGTTATGTGCATCCCCATGTAGTTCAGCAGTTGATCGAAGATCCACGGGCAATCAATTTGGGAGGAGAGACGAAAGAGATCTCTGTGGTTTTTGCTGATATTCGAGGATTTACCAGTTTGAGCGAGCGTAGCACGCCTGAGCAGATAATGGTTTTATTAAATGAGTATCTGGGGATTATGGTGCGGGAGCTCTGGACCGAGGAGGGAACCGTCACGGCCTTTATGGGAGATGCCCTGATGGCGATCTTTAACGCTCCCCTGCCACAGGGAGATCATGCTCTGCGGGCCGTCCGCGCTGCCTGGAAAATGCGGCAGGCAGTTTTACGTCATTGGCGTTCGTTCCCTTTATGGGAGCCGATCACCTTTGGTTTTGGTGTGAACACCGGCCTGGGAGTTGTAGGAAATCTGGGATCGAAAGATTATATTCAGAACTATACCGCGATTGGAGATGCGGTAAACGTTGCCTCGCGCCTGCAATCCAACGCCTCAGACAACAATATTTTGTTGAACCACACCACCTTTATGCAGGTGCGCAGAAATGTGAACGTGTTAAAGATGCCGCCGCTCAAGGTAAAGGGCAAGCAAGATGCTCTGGATGTCTGGCAGCTCACGGGAATTGTTTAAGGACTACAGGGAATTACGAAGCACAAAGCCGATCTGAGGAATACGAATAAAGCCGAACCATTCATAGAGATGATGGGCATGGGTATTGTCTTGCTCGGTGTTCAGCATAATCCGCTCCACCCTGGCCCGTGCGAAAAAATCGACCGCCTCCGCCATCAGTCGGGCCCCGATCCCTCGACTATTGAGGAGCGGCTGAACGGCGATGCGGATCAGGTAGCCATATTCACCATCCAGGGCATTGAACTGATAGCCAACTACCTGACCATGAAGTTCCGCGACTACAAAGTAGGGATGGGTCTTAATGATATCCTCGAAGCTTCGTATGTCGTAGCGCCAGAGTTCCTTAAAGCAGACCTCTTCGATCTTTAGAAGAGTTGGGATATCCTCCCGGCGCGCAGGACGGATCGTCACCTCTTGATTGCCGGTGGAAGGAACAGTGTAGTCATATTTGTCGTAGGCATAAAGCTGGCAGTAGGGCCGAAAGCCCTGTTCGAGCATCACCGGGCGGAGCCAATCCTGATCCATATCGTTGCCTGAGTAGTGGAGGTGTTGTGTGCCACGCTCAATTAGATATGGCACCAGAGCTTCAAGCTGCACTTGAAGCATCCGGAGATAGTTATGGCTCTCGGTCCAGTTGGTGCCGAAGCCGCCGATCCAGGCCGAAGCCCCACTGACCGTTTGAGAGATCAAAAAGCTTTTAAGCGAACTGCCTACAAAAACACCGACTGCCGGATATGTTGCCAGAAGCATCGGTAACTCTTCAAGTGTAAAGCGCTGGTAGACATATTCCGAGCTTTGGAGCAGGCGGACCACCTGGGATAGATTCTCACTGCCAATGGCCCGCACCTTATCGGTGTGTCGTGGCATAACAATCTCCGATGTTCAGATTATCAATAGCGACAGGCTACTATTCTGTTGAAGCGTTTTTCTCATCAGCGTCCGGGCCTTTCATCTCACGTAGCAGGCGGGCGCGGTCTGGTTTTGGCGCGTTGCGCATCCGATAACCTTTTAAATCATGGACGCGGCGGAGCTCGCCAATCAGGACATCAGTATTAATGCGATAGGTCTGGTCGGGAGCGCGGCCCAGGCTATCGACCGCAGCATCATCCCCAAGAAGCTGATTCAACGAGGAAGCGACGCAGCAGGCCATCGCCTCAACATTGTAGCCCCCTTCCTGTAGCATAATCAGGCGTCCCTGGCAGAGCGTCTGGGCAAGCTTTATAACAATCTCATTTAATTTCGAGAAGCCGGCGGTCGAAAGGTTCATCTGCCCGAGGGGATCGGCCCAGTGAGCATCGTAGCCAGCCGAGACCAGGATCAGTTGAGGGGCGAAACGATCGGCTGCCGGTGCCATTACCTGTCGGAAGATTGGCTCATACATCTCAAAGCCGGTATCTGCCGGGAGTGGTACATTTATTGTTGTTCCCAGGCCAGCTCCCTCGCCTCGTTCGTCAAATGCTCCGGTTCCCGGAAAGAAAGGGGCTTGATGGACAGAGAAGTAGAGCACGCGGGGATCATCATAGAACGCATCTTGCGTTCCATTGCCATGGTGTACATCGTAGTCGAGAATCATCACCCGCTCCAGGCCCCAATGATCCAGTGCATAGCGAGTAGCCACCGCCACATTATTGAAGAGGCAGAAACCCATCGCATCATCTGCCAGAGCATGGTGACCGGGTGGGCGGACCAGACAGTAAGCATTATCGATCTCACCACGCATCAGTGCGTCGATCGCCGTGAGAGGCGCGCCAGCCGCCTTAATCGCGGCGTTGTAAGATTGTCCTGAAAGGTACACATCGGTCGCGAAGAAATAGGGCTGATGCTTGCCCTGGGCCTCCTCAGTTGCGGCATGTTCGGCGGCGTCTTTAAGCTCCCGAATATAGAGGCGATCGTGAACCGTCGCGAGTTCATCCTCAGTTGCAGCTCGGGGAGAAAGCTGGATCAGACCATCCCGTTGAAACCAGCCCAGGCCTTCAATCACCTCTAGCGCGCGTTGCAAGCGTTCTGGTCGATCTGGATGGTCAGCGGGGGGTAGGTGCTCTAAAAAGATTGGATCATAGATAAATGCAGTTGTCATCTCAAATTCCGCTAGTTGTAGTGCTGATACTCGTCAGTGTTTGAAAATTGGAGATGCGAGAGCCGTATACTATGGCTCCCGCAATGGAGAACAGATTAAGATGCTTAAGAGATTTTCGCCATTGCCTCGCGGACCAGACCGGGGATATCAAAGATTGTATCCGCGACAGGAACGCCAGCGGCCTGAAGTGCCTCAACCTTGCCTTGAGCGGTTCCGGTGTTGCCCGAGATAATCGCGCCGGCATGGCCCATACGCTTGCCCGGAGGGGCTGTGCGCCCGGAGACAAAGGAGACCACCGGTTTGGTCATCGTCTTAATATACTCGGCGGCATCCTCCTCATCGCTTCCACCGATCTCACCACACATCACTACCAGTTTTGTCTTGGGATCGGCCTCAAAAAGCTTCAGGTGATCCGTAAAGGTCGAGCCGATAATTGGATCGCCGCCAATCCCGATGCAGCTTGACTGACCAAAGCCGGCCTCCGTCAGCAGCGAGACCACCTCATAGGTTAATGTGCCGGAGCGAGAGATAAAGCCAACCGCACCCGGTGTAAAGATCTGGTAGGGGATAATGCCGATTTTGCCGTGTCCAGGAGTGCAGAGACCGGGACAGTTTGGACCGATCAGCGTCGCGCCGTGCTCACGGACCATCAGGACCGCGCGAGTCATCTCGATCACTGGGATACCTTCAGTGATACAGACGATCAGGCTGATCCCCGCCTCAGCGGCCTCCATAATCGCATCGGCAGCTCCGGGAGGAGGAACAAAGATACAGGAAGCGTTAGCTCCGGTTGCCTCACGGGCCTCGCGGACCGTATCAAAGACTGGAAGGCCCTCGACCGTTGTGCCACCCTTACCGGGCGTCATTCCACCGACCACCTTTGTACCGGCGGCCAGCATATTACGGGTATGGTACTGGCCCTCACGACCAGTAATCCCCTGAACAATAATCCGCGTCGTCTCATCTAACAGAATGCTCATGACAGCGTTACCCTCTTACTTTACCTGGTGAACAGCCGCGACAATCTTCTCCGCCGCATCGCGCATATCTTTACCCCAATCGAGCCCGGCATTTTTCAGCAGTGCCTTGCCTTCTTCGGAACCGGTCCCCGAGAGACGGACTACAATCGGCATCCCCTTCGGGAGCTCGGCCTGGGCCATAATCACGCCCTTCGCCACCTCTTCGCCGCGAGTAATGCCGCCAAAGATATTCACCAGAATCCCCTTTACCTGGGGATCGCGGGCGACAAACGTCAGGGCCTTATACATCAGCTCAGCCTTCGCGCCACCACCGATATCCAGGAAGTTCGCGGGCTTGCCACCGGAACGAGCCACCATATCCAACGTTGTCATCACCAGCCCAGCCCCATTCCCCACGATGCCAACATCGCCATCAAGCTTCACATACGTCAGGCCAGCCTCTTTAGCCTCAAACTCGATTGGATTGGCCTCTTCAGGTTCCGACCAGGAAGCGTACTCTTTCTGGCGGAATAGTGCGTTATCATCGACCAGAATCTTCGCATCCGCAGCTTGAACCTGACCATCGGCTGTCAGGGCCAGAGGATTGATCTCGGCCAGACTGGCATCGCTCTCAATGAACGCCCTTGCCAGAGCCGTCAAAATCGTGCCCCCCTTCGCGATCACCTTGTGGGGAAAGCCAGCGCGAGCTAGGATATCGCGGGCCTCAAAGGCGCGCAAGCCCCAGCGCATATCGATCGGCTGCTTCACAATTTTTTCAGGGGTTGTCGCCGCGACCTCCTCGATATCGATTCCGCCGGCTGTCGAGACCATCACCACTGGGGCCTGAGTCTTGCGGTCGAGCACGATACCCATATAGTATTCTTCCTGGATATCGATTTTAGAGACCACCAGAACCTTCTCAACCGTAAGGCCCTTAATATCCATCCCCAGCACCTTCTGAGCGGAAGCGCGGGCCTCCTCGGGAGTGTCGCCGAACTGGATGCCGCCAGCCTTGCCGCGTCCCCCAACATACACCTGTGCCTTAATCACCACTGGTGTACCCAGTTCGCGCGCGATCGCCTCAGCCTCTTCCGGAGTGTGTGCTACGCGGCCCGGTTGGAGTGGGATACCGTAGCGAGCCAGAACGTCTTTGGCCTGATACTCGTGAATCTTCACCTGACGTGTTGCTCCTTACATCTTCTATGTAGATCAATTTTGCCTGAACTGGAATAGAAAAACCAGCTAAGCTTTTATGTCATGCTAGCACCCCACGTAGACGAGTGTCAAGGATGAGAAAGTCCAACAACATCTCTTCTTAGAGATTTTATACAGTTACCACTGGTGCTGTACCTGAGGACGGATCAGGCGGTCGTAGATCTCGCGCACCTTTTCCATTATCTCTGATGAGAGTGGGGCTAGCTCCGCTGCCTTGATGTTGTCACGGGCCTGCTGAGGGTTTTTCGCGCCGGGGATAGCCGCCGTTACCTCAGGGAACATTAGAATCCAGCGGAGCGCCATTCCCGTGAGATCCGTTCCCGGTGGGACTAGTGGTCGCAGCTCCTCCACAGCCTGTAGGCCGGTTTTATAATCAACTCCTGAGAAGGTCTCGCCTTTATCAAAGGACTCTCCATTCCGGTTAAAGCTCCGGTGATCCTCTGCTGAAAATTGGGTATCGCGCTTCATCTTGCCAGTCAGTAGACCACTCGCCAAAGGGACGCGTGCCAGGATACCTACTTTGTGTTCATGGGCGGCGGCAAAGAACTGCTCTGCTGGCTTCATTCGGAACAGATTAAAGATAATCTGTACGCTCTGTACGTTGGGATAGGTCAGGGCCTGTAAGGCCTCTTCCACTTTCTCCACGCTCACACCGTAGTAGCGAATCTTGCCCTGCTTCGCCAGATCATCCAGGATGCCGAAAACCTCGGGCATAAAGTAGGCTTGAGTGGGTGGGCAATGAAGCTGTAATAAATCAATGGTCTCAGTTTGAAGGTTTTGCAGACTGCGTTCTACAAAGCTGGTCAGGTTCGCGCGGTTATTATACCCTTCGGGCGTATGTGGGTCCAGACGCCGTCCTGCCTTGGTCGCGATAATGATCTCCTCCCGACGCTCTTTGAGAAGCTGCGCGATCAAGCGTTCCGAGCGACCATCGCCATAGACATCGGCGGTATCCAGAAAGTTCACCCCCAGATCAATCGCCTGATTAAGCGCGGCCAACGAGTCTTTGTCATCGGTATAGCCCCATTGGCTGCCCATGCCCCAGGTTCCCAGACTGATCTCCGAAATTTCATAACCGGTTCGGCCAAGTTCGCGATACTTCATAAAATATGCTCCTTGATATTATTTTTCATCGCCTGATACAGGGATATTACGCTGGTTAAAGGGAATTGGCTTCTGAGAAGATGAAGGGGTCTGGAGAGAGCCCATTGATGTGGCGTAGGACGGCCCGTCGAGCATCCGCGAGACGTGCCGCTTCTAGCGCGTAGCGCCATTTTCATGGGGTAGAGAATCGCACCCAGTGATGCAGTGCATAAATGGCGCGCCCACCAGGTTGAAAACTTGGTTTTCTTGTCCCAGCAGAATCGTAAGCGGCTCCGCTGGGAAAAGGGTCTTGAGGCAAGGCAGGAGCGGTGCGGAACGAAGTGCAATATGAGCAACGGACCGGGCCCGTTGCTCATGGCCCTGACGGGCCAGAAGCGGCACGTCTTCGCTGCGCTCGACGGGCCGTCCTACGACGGATACACCGTCTTTTCCTACCTATTTTTCGGTTATTTGCTGTGGATAAAGGCCAGTACCTCGTCGCGTTTCCGCTCCATAAGCTCGAGAGTGCGAGCCTCTACGTTCAGGCGCAGCAGTGGCTCGGTATTGGATGGGCGGACATTGAACCACCAGTCGCCATTATCGACCGTAATGCCATCCAGATTATCCACCGATTTCGCGGAGAGCCCGAACTTTTCCTCGATCTGACGAATCTTGGTTTTGGTATCCGTGACCTCGCTATTGATCTCGCCACTGCGTACCCAGTGGTCCAACGGTTTAATGGCCTCGGAGAGAGGCTTATTCTCGACCGAGACCAGTTCCAGAATAATCAAAAAGGCGATTAAGCCGGAGTCGGCGAACCAGTTGTCCCTGAAGTAGAAGTGGCCGGAGTGCTCGCCCCCAAAGATCGCATTGCGCTTACGCATCTCGGCCTTAATAAACGAGTGCCCGACGCGTGTACGCACACTCGTCCCACCCAGCTTCTCAACAAGCTCTGGGACGCTTTTAGAGACAATCAGATTATAGAGGATGGTTGAACCGGGATGCTTCTGAAGCAGGCTGTTTGTAACAGCAGCGGTGACCATTGAGCCATCCACAATATCGCCATGCTCGTCCACCGGAAACATCCGATCGGCATCGCCATCGAAGGCCGCGCCCAGATCCGCTTTCACCTCGCGTACCTTGCTCTGAAGATCGACCATGTTTTCTGGCTCAATTGGGCTGGCGGGATGGTGGGGGAAGTTGCCATCCAGTTCAAAGTAGAGCGGTACCAGCTCACATGGGAGATGTTTGAAAACCTCAGGCATCATTTTACCGGCCATGCCATTGCCAGCATCAATGACCACCTTGAGGGGGCGGATCTTAGAGACATCAATAAAAGAGAGCGCATGCTGAACAAAATCTTCAGTGATGTCGCGATGTAGATGCTGACCCTTTTTGGTAGACGCATTGAAATGGCCATTGACCGCCAGATCGCGGATATCGGCCAGACCGGTCTCAAGACTAACAGGCGCGGCCTCAGCCCGACAGAACTTCAGGCCATTGTATTTGCCGGGATTATGAGAGGCCGTGATCATCACACCGGCGGGATAATTGAATTTACCCACCGCGAAATACAGAGCATCGGTCGTTACCAGGTCGAGATCCACGGCATCTACGCCCTGATCAGTAATGCCACGGATCAGGCTCTCGGCGATCTGTGGTGAAGAGAGGCGCATATCGCGCCCGACCGCGATCGTCGGAACATTCAGATACTGAGCGGCGGCCCGCCCGATCGTATAGGCGATCTCATTGGTAAAATCTTGTCCATAGATGCCGCGAACATCATACGCCTTAAAAATCGCGGGATTAACGGGGGATGTAGCTGAACTCATCTGTCCAGTTCTTCCTTCCTTTTCCATTTCTCTAATAACACCCAGGGCGTGCCGGTACTGCGAGGATCATAGATCTGTCCGACCTCATGAAAGCCGGCCTTCTCAAAGGCCCGGCGCGCCGGCTGGTTCGCTTCAGCGGTTTCCGCGTAAACACGATGGAAACTCGCCTGCTGTAAAAGGTAGCCTGTCAGGATATTGATTGCTTCGGAGCCATATCCCCGGCCCCAGCAGCTTTTTTCACCCAGACCCAGGCCGACTTCAACCTGTCCAGAACGATAATCCAGATTAAAGTATGTAATTGTCCCAATTGGGGTATGGTGCTCGTCCTCAATAATATACCAGAACTGGCGGCCATTGCCCCGGACATAGTTCCGTTCAAAGACTGGTAAAAACTCAGGCATTGAGCGCGAGTAAGGCCGATAAGGGTCATAGCGCCAGACCTCATCATCTCGCTCCCAGCCAAAGACTTTTGGTGCGTCTTCAATGACTGGAGGGCGCAAGTAGATGCGTGCCCCATGCAGAACAGGTGATGCCTCGCTCATAGCATGCCCACCTCCTGTGCGAAACTGGTTCCAGCCGCCAGCCTTGGTAGGCTAAAGGCTTCCGCCAGCGTCTGCCCAAGATCGGCAAAGCTGGAGCGAATGCCTAAATTGGTGCCAGGCCGAATAGGTTCTCCATAGGCCAGCAGCGGTACATGCTCTCGTGTGTGATCGCTGCCGCGATAAGTAGGATCTACCCCGTGATCGCCCGTAAAAAAGATGGCATCTTCCGACCTCATCAGGTGTTGAACCTCAGCAAACCAGCTATCTACATCACGCAGGGCCTGAGCATAGCCCTGACTATCTCGACGATGCCCCCATAACATATCAAATTCTACCAAATTCACAAAAAGCAGACCCTCGAAATCTTTTTCAAGCCAGCGTCTGGTGGCCGTCATGCCCTCCACATTGGTCTCCGTATGGTCGCTCATCGTGATTCCCCGACCGGCAAAAAGATCCTCAATCTTCCCGATCGCGATTACATCCTTTCCAGCGTCTTTAAGCTTATCTAGCACTGTGATACCGGTGGGCGATAGCGAGAAATCGCGGCGGTGCTCCGTCCGTTTGAAATTGCCTGGGTGCCCAATAAAGGGTCGAGCAATCACCCGCCCGATTGCATGTTCCCCAGTCAGGATCTCGCGTGCCACCCCACAGATATCATACAATTCGGACAAAGAAATGACCTCTTGATGGGCGGCAATCTGAAAAACGCTATCAGCAGATGTATACACAATTGGCCTGGCTGTGCGAACATGTTCCTCGCCCAATTCTTGAATAATCTCGGTGCCGGACGCAGCCTTATTGCCGATCACCTCGCGCCCGATCGCCTGCTCAAAGCGTGAGATCAGATCTTTCGGGAAGCCATGGGGATAGGTTGGGAGTGGATGTTGAAGAACTACCCCGGTCATCTCCCAATGTCCGGTTGTACTATCCTTACCGGCGGCAGCCTCAGCCATCCGTCCATAGGCTCCCAGAGCATCTTCTTGCGGCGGTGTCCCCAGAATTGGAGTGATGTTCCCAAGGCCAATCGCCCCTAAATGAGGAAGTTTCAGCCCACCCACCGCCTGAGCGCAATGTTCAAGAGAACTGGCTCCAGTATCTCCATAGGCGGCGGCATCAGGATTTTCCCCGGCCCCAACACCGTCAAGAACAACCAGGATCGCACGTTTCAACGTTGTCATACCGTTACCTTTACATTCTCCATGCGGGGATAGTGGGGGAGCGGCGCACCAATCAAAGGTAAGGCGTAGGTAGAGAAGGCTGGTGTCACCATCATCTTACTCTCGTCTACATACTCGGCAGGCATCAAGTGTTGAGTATTAGCGATCCCTTCAAGCGGGGCTAATCCTGTTGTGCAATGGTATTCAGGAGCGTCATGTCGGACTAGCGTGACCATTTTGTCCGTTTGCCCGTCAAGAAGCGCCTGCACCGCCATTTTTCCGACTAGATAAGCCTCATCACGATCCGTTGTCGAAATATCGACCGAACTCATTCTTTGGAGATCGCCGGGCTTATCGAAGCGTGAGCGGATCTTTAACGTATCTGTTACCAGATTCACCAGATGCTGGGCGGCCCCCGCCAGAAGCGGATGTTGAAAGGCATCAACCCCAGTCCGACTATCTGAGCCAAGAGGGTTCCCCTGTTCATCGCGTTGAGCCTCGGAAACAACCACAACTACATAGCCTAGACGGCGATACACCTCTTCAACCCGCGCGAGGAAGCGATCTTGATTGAAGCGCTGTTCCGGCATCAAAAGAATATGTGGAGCATCATCAGGCTCGCGTTTTATCAAGGAGGCCGCCGCCGTCAACCAGCCGGCGTTGCGTCCCATCGTCTCAATAATTTTCACAGGATAATGTCCGGGGATTGAGAGCGTATTCATCGTCGAGTCCATCGTAGCCTGAGCGATAAAGCGAGCGGCGCTTCCATAACCGGGGCAGTGATCGGTAAAAGGAAGGTCATTATCGATCGTTTTAGGAATGCTGATCGCTTGCAGATCGTAGCCAGCGTGCTGAGCCGCGAGGCCGATTTTGTGGGCGCTATCAGCCGAGTCATTTCCTCCGATGTAGAGCAGATATCGAATATCATAGCGGCGCAGAATCTCAACGATTTTCTCCAGATCTTCCTCCTGGAGTTTATATCGGCAAGATCCGAGCGCAGCCGAAGGCGTATTGAGCAGTTGTTGCCAGATAGAAGCTGGCTGTTGGCGGAGATCAATGATCTTTTCATTCAACAGGCCTTCAACGCCATTCCGCATGCCAAAAGTACCGCTTATCTTTTCAGCAGCCATCGCGGCCTGTACGGCTCCAACCAGACTGGCATTAATCACGGCAGTCGCGCCGCCAGATTGTCCAATAATCACATTGCCATGCTTTAACACGAGACAGGTCCCCCCGAAAATAAAATAGAACCGGCATCACTGCCAACCATTATAACAATACAGAGTGTAGGCCGTCGAGGGGAGGAAGGAAACCAGGAAACGAAAAAGCCGCGACGACCGTCAAGGGGGAAACAGACGGTCGTCGCAGTTAATAGAAAGAGACCAGGAAAGACAGGATAAATCTTAGGGTAGAGCGTTCGGGGTGCGAATCTCGACGTTAACCCCATTGACATTAACCGGGACAGGCTGGTAGGTGAAGCTATTGTTTTCCATTGGTGTCAGGAAGCCAGCCTTTTTCAGCATCGCGGGAGCGTCGGCGACGTTCTTCACCAGGATTGGAGCGAACGCCTCGTTATTCGCGGGGCGGAGGCCACCAACCACACGACCAACCACACGGTGCTCTGCTTCAATCGCCGCAATCTGACCGGCGATCTGAGCCAGATCGGGGCGTTTCAGCATCGCGAATTCTTTGACGGCAGCCAGATAAGCGGCAGTGAAGACCGACTCAAGCAACTGCTGGGTCTTCAGGAAGCGATCGAATTCTTTGAATGTGCGAGCCCCCTCGGGGAAGCTAAACTTGTTTGTCAGAGGTTTCGCACCCTGCTTTGCCAGGAATTGACGATGGATCTCTTCCTCGATCTGGGCAGCGCGGAAATCCAGACGGGCATTGGCACCCAGTTCTAGATTATCAGCGTTTTTCAGCACATTGGTATAGAACACCACGCCCAACTGTTCCGCAGTTATCGCGATATTCAAGATGGTCTGGATCTTTTTGGCGGCATTGCCATTGCCATTGTCATCATTATCAGACTGATGGGCACTGGCGGAACCGCCCTTATTGGTTAAATAGACGCCTCCACCGACAAGGCCGGCGGCACCAGCCAGGACCGAGGTTCCAACAACAGCACCTTTGAGAACGGAGCGGCGAGATGAGCGTCTGTCAAACTGGGAATTCATATGTGATTTCCTTTTCTTTTACTAGCCACATCTTAAGATGCATTCTTATGATGTGACCTTAATACATTTCATATTCTGTCAACATATCAACATGGACAGATGGGTGTTTGAGAAGACCTTGTTGTTCGCGTCCCTAACTGGGCCCGAAGCCAGAGCCGCTTTGTTTTGTTTTACATCATCTATACACGTGGGTACACGCGATTTTTACATTGGACTCAACAACCTTCAAAAAATACCCAAAAGTCATAATTGAGGGAAAAGCAATTTATCTTGATTTGTTCTACTGGTCATGCTAGGCTTATAGCGGTATAACATATCTAACTACTATGAGAATGTTCATAGACATCTGTAGATGGGATGATGATATTCTGATGAGACACAAAATAATTTTGGACTGTGATCCCGGTCATGATGATGCTATTGCCTTATTATTAGCGGCCCGTCATCCAGAGATCGAACTTTTAGCGGTCACGACTGTAGCGGGTAATCAGAGTGTTGATAAGACGACTCGCAACGCTTTGCGTATCTGTACGCTTGCTGGTATCGACGTGCCGATTGCGCGGGGGATGGACCGCCCTCTCATTAATGATCCTGAATATGCGGCTGATATCCATGGGGAGTCGGGTCTGGATGGGCCAGATCTACCGGAAGCAGATCGCGAGCCCGTGTCTCAGCATGCCGTTGATCTGTTGATTGAGCGGTTGCTGAATTCAGATGGAGAAATTACTTTAGTCCCAACTGGTCCATTAACGAATATTGCCGCCGCGATCCGCCGGGAGCCAGCGATCCTACCAAAAATTAAAGGGATCTCCCTGATGGGTGGTTCCATCGGGTTAGGGAATGTGACACCAGCCGCCGAATTCAATATTTTCTTTGATCCTGAGGCGGCGGCGATCGTCTTTCGTTGTGGGAGACCGATTACCGTTTGCCCGTTAGAGGTTACGCATCAGGCGGTTGCGACAACCGAAGTACGGGCAAGGCTGAAAGCTATCGGCAAGCCAGTCGCAACCTATGTCGCGGAGCTTTTTGATTTCTTCGGGCAGACCTACAAAGAAAAGTTTGGGTATGAGGCTCCTCCTGTGCACGATCCCTGTGCCGTAGCCGTTGTGGCTGAGGCGGATCTCATTCGCGGTCATCAGATGCATGTGGAGATCGAGCTAGCTGGGAAGTGGACGCGGGGATGTATGGTCTGCGATGTCCATAATACCTTGAAGCAGGAGGTCAACGCTCGCGTCGGTTTTGATCTCGACGCTCAGAAGTTTTGGGACCGCACCATTGACGTGCTGGGCAGTTACTAAGGCAGAGTAAAGCTTCGGATAATCTTTGCGTCGGATTGTCTGAAGCTTTTGAACGACACACAAGTCTGGAGAAGCCGCATGACTACATCGCTTCAATGGGGTATCCTGGGAACTGGAAGGATTGCGAACGTTTTTGCGCAAGGGCTCGCTGCATCACAGACCGGGCACCTGTTAGCTGTTGGTAGTCGTACCAGTGGTGATGCGCAACGCTTTGGTGAGAAGTGGAATGTGGCACGTCGCTACGCCTCGTATGAGGAGCTACTGGCCGACACAGATGTGCAGGCCATCTATATTTCGACCCCGCATCCCATGCATGCGGAATGGGCGATCAATGCCGCCGATGCTGGAAAACACATTTTGTGTGAAAAGCCGATTGGCCTCAATCGCTATGAGGCAGTGGAGATCATTGAAGCGGCCCGGCGCAACGATGTTTTCTTGATGGAAGGCTTCATGTATCGCTGTCATCCTCAGATAGCGAAGCTGATCGAACTTTTGCGAGCGGGCGAGATTGGCAAGGTACGTGTTATTCAGGCAACCTTTAGCTTTGACGCGGGTGATAACACTGGGAGCCGTCTGTTGAACAACGATCTTGGTGGTGGCGGTATTCTCGATGTCGGTTGTTACTGTACCTCTCTAGCGCGCCTGGTTGCCGGAATTGCGATGGGCAAGGATTTCGCTGAGCCAACCAAATTAACCGCCGTCGGACACATCGGAGAGACGGGCGTTGATGAATATACCCTCGCCTCCTTATCTTTCCCCAGCGATATCCTCGCGCAGCTTTTCGCGGGCGTCCGGGTGAATGGCGAGAACGTTGTGCGGATCTCAGGCTCCAAGGGCTCTATCCTTCTTCCCTCTCCCTGGACTCCCGCCGTTGGTGAGAATACCAGTCTCATCCTCGAACGCCAGGGCGTGGAGGACCAGAAGCTGGTCATTGAGCACAAAACCGGATTGTACAACATCGAAGCCGACATTGTCGCACAGTATCTTGGTGCGCGTCAGGCTCCTATGATGACCTGGGAAGATACGCTTGGCAATATGCGTGTGCTCGATGACTGGAGGCAGGCGGTTGGCGTTGTCTACAACAAAGAGCGCGCGGACGGTTCTGCTTAACAGCTTATTATGTACTGACTATCCCTTATTGTTCATCCACACACAATGAATGGAGCTAGATCTGGTAATCCATCTCAGGGGGATTTTTGCCATCCCAGCCCTGAGTAAGTTCCTGATGCTGTTCCAGACGCTCGCCGCCCTTTACCAGGAGCTCAGTTGGTGGGGCCGCCACCACCGAATAAGCCGGAACCGATTCTAGCACCAGGGCCATCGCGCCAATAGTACTGCCCTTCCCAATCGTAATTGGACCAAGGATTGCCGCGCCCACCCCGATCGTTACATTATCCTCGATGGTGGGATGCCTTTTGGGTTGGCGAGTAATCCTGAATGGTCGCCACCAGCCGGTCGCCCCCAGAGTTACCTGATGGTAGAGCATCACATTATCGCCAATTATCGCCGTTTCCCCAATCACCACGCCCGCGCCATGGTCAATAAAGAAGCGTTTCCCGATCCGGGCACCGGGATGGATCTCAATCCCTCCAGTCATCAATCGAGCAAATTGGGAGATGATCCGTGGTAGAAGAGGAATACGAGCGTTGTAGAGAGCATGAGCCACGCGATGAAAAAGAATTGCCCAGAGACTCTGATAAAGCAAAGCCTCAAAAATCGAGTGGCAGGCCGGGTCCTTCTCAAATATCACATCGATACTATCGGGCCAGATTGAGCGCCTGCGCGGCGTGATACCAGGGGCTGGCATATAGACGCCGGGTGGTAGCTCTGGCAGATGAGCGAGATCAGCATCTGATCCATAAAGAGAAAGATTATTCGCGGATTCTTCAGGAAGGCTCTGTGACATGCTCTTGTGATCCTTCGTCTAATGACCTCTATATTATCGTCTTGTTACTATTCTGTACGAGTGTATGACAGGAGAGAAGGGGTGTCAAGAGGGATTGTGATCCGTGGGTAGAGCGTTTCTCAAGATCGAGAAAGTAAAGAGGGTATACACTCAGATAAGCCTGAATCATCCTTAAATTAAAGGGGAATTTTCACTGTATCAATGGGACTGGGCAAGCGACACCACAAAGAAAAGAAAAATCCCCGCCTTCAAAGGCGGGGAGCATCGGACAATTTTTGCGTGGAAAACAGCTAGAACCCTAGCGGACAGTAATATAGTCCAGGTTGATGTTCCCGCTATTGGATGAATCGTATTTGTATGAGATGGTATTGGTTCCTTCATGTAAGTTCAACGTCTCCGTTTGATCACCCCAACTATTCCAGTTAGAGAGATTGGCAAGGTAGGTTGTCTTAACGAACGTACCATTCACATATACGTTAACACTCCGTGTATCTCCCATGTTATTGCCGTAATGGAGCGTGACAGCAAATTGCTTACTTGAAGGCACATTGACTGTAAATGTGGTGGTTGCTCCAACATTCCAATAGCCATCAACAAAACTGTTCCCCGAATAGCCCGTGTGGTTTGAGTTTGCTTTAGCCCCTCCTGTAAGCGCTGCGTTTTCGGCCTCATATCCTGATGATACAAGGGGATTGCGTGCTGCGGAGGTATAGCTTTTCACCTTGGAGCCATAATTTAGGTTACCATCGTTATGAGGGTTACCCCCGTCATCCAACAAAGCATTCTTATCGTTACTCTCTTGTTTCCAAAGCCATGCCAGTGCGCTCACATGTTTATCGCTCACCGCTGCCAGAAAGTTTGCCACATCCATTTGTTCTGGATCTCCAGAATTGTGGGCACCGTATTCGCCGAACAGAAGTGGGACATTGGCATTGAGAACATTTTGAATACGGCTCTCGACGGATGCTTTCGAGTCTTGCAACCAGTCCTCATAAGCGTGAAGCTCAAAGACAATATTGCGTCGTCCTGCCAACAATGCTGGACCCCGCGTTGCAATCACATTTTCTCCCTGACCAGTCTTAGAGCCAGGGACCAGAACGATATTGTTTGCACCAGTACTACGAATAGTATCAACAAGAGTCTGCATATCGCTGAGCCACATGCTATCAGAGTATCCATGTGCATCATTGTACCAATAGGGCTCGTTCCAAACGTCAAGCCACACATCTGGCTGATTCTTAAACTGCTGGGCAATCTCACGCCAGCGTGTCAGAACGGCATTCCAACGTGGGTCTTGCGAGGGATTCGCCCCCAATAATTGAAAATTAGGGTAGGGTGTCGTGCCACCAACATCCTTGTTATCATAACTCATTGCGGTTAGAATCGTTACTTTGTTGTGCGCGCGAGCATCATTTACAGCATTCTGCATCTCATTGAGGGTAGAGATTTTCATATCCACGGTCTGCCTGACGATGTCGATCCCCCAGCTATCCATGCTAGCAATACTCGACCCACCATTTGGAAACCAGACGTTCATTGAATTAACGCCACGACCTTCCCAAGGCACCCCATTTTTGAGGATATGATTACCCGATGTAGTATAGCTTGCGGCAGCCCTGGCTTTTCGCAAGGATTGCATAGACAGCAATACGGCGGTGAGCAAAATAAACAGGGTAAACACCATCAGACCTGTCTTCCAATTAAAATATGTTGTGGTCTTCACCTGGTTTTTCCTCCTTGAGATCATTAAATGTCTTCGTTGAAAGTATGAGTGGAAGACACTTATGCTGGGTATGTATGCCCAATTTTCGTGCCTCCTTGCCCATGATCAACGTGAATATATGGATTACAAACAGAGCCTCAGGAGATTGTAATTACGGTACATCCATAGTCTAGTCAGCTTTATGAAGAGTCGAAAAAATACTATTAGAGGCGTATCTCCTTCGTGTTTTCCGAAAACCTTTTCGGAAGTCCTGAAAAGCATATAGGTAGGACAGACACCTTGTCAACGGTACTAGGAAACTTGTTGCTTTGAGGGGCGTCAGAAATAACGTTAGTTTTCCCTTACGTTTTTCCGGGGTGCAGTTCATTTTTTTGCGGAGTCAGTTGGTGAGCAGAGAACCCGTGTACGTGGCGTAGGACGGGCACGCAATGATGCTCTACCGTCCACCGCCTGAAGGACCCATTTTTCTGCCACTGCAAAAAAATGAACTGCACCCGTTTTTCCGGGGCTATTTGACAGCTATATCTTTTATTGCGTATACTCTTTTTAGTGGGAAAAAATCGAAAAGCTTTTCATTAATGAAAGTGCGTAAAGAAGGTATGGCTGATTCATCTGATCGAAAAACGATTATGGCTGAAATTGCTAGAATGGCTGAGGTCTCAGTTCCCACAGTCTCTAAAGTGCTGAATCAGTATGCAGATGTTGCACCCGCAACTCGCCAACGTGTGGAACGCATCATCAAAGAGCGGGGGTACGTAGTAAACAAGGCCGCGCGCGCGCTACGTAAAGGACAAAGCGGACAGGTGGATCTGATGGTGCCGGGATTGAATGCGTTGGAATTTGAGATTATTCGTGGGGTGAAAGATGCTCTTGAAACAACTGATTTCCGCCTGACCCTTTCCATCATGGGCGGGAAAGAGGCGCGTGTAAAAAATATGTTGGCAAAGGTTCTCAGCGACTCAACCGACGGGGTTGTCATGCTCCTGGTTGCCGATATGTATGCTCCCATTCAAGAGCTTCGTCAATGCAATATTCCCTTTGTCGTCATTGATACGCTAAATGAACTTACTCACGAGATTCCATCGATAGGTGCGATAAATGTGGCAGGAGGCAAGAACGCCACCAGCTATCTGCTTTCACTCGGTCATCGTCGGATTGCGTTCATCAGTGGGCCCACCAGGTTTACTTGTATTCGCGAAAGGCTCCTCGGTTACCGAACGGCGCTGGAAGAAGCTGGCATCAGTTTGGCCTCCGACCTGATCCTGCATGGTGATTTTAGCGTTGAATCAGGATATGAGCAGACGAAATCCTTGCTTGCATTACCCGAACCTCCTACTGCCATCTTTGCCGCCGCCGATACCCTTGCGCTAGGGGCCTATCACTTTCTCTACGAGCGTAATCTGCGTATCCCCGATACAATGAGTATTGTGGGATTTGACGACCTTCTTTTATCCAGTCATGCCATCCCTCCCCTCACCACGGTACGTCAACCATTGCTTGAAATGGGAAGGAGCGCCGTATCTATGTTGCTTCGGCTCATTGCCAATGAACAGCTTGAAGTAGTGCGTGCTGAACTGGCAACTCCATTAATAAAACGTGCTTCATGTGCACCGCCAAGAACAGCTCCTCTAAAGCCTATTATCGCTTCCTGATCCTGCTTTCGGATGAGGGTCTGAGTTGTTCGCGTATAACTAGTAACAGCATATATCCCTAATTTCCTACTCCACCCGGTTTAACCGTAAAATTGGGCCGATGCCGCTCTGGCCTTCGATCGAACAAGCAAGTTTACAGAGTTTAAAGATCTTCCTTGACATCATTGAAATAGTCAACCTAAAATAGAAGCATATGTCTATGGATTATTATTTGTGAGGTGTCCAGATGTCTGATGCTGAAGTCGAACGTCCAGAAACTCCAACCCCTATCAGCGAACCCGCGAAGATAGAGAAATTAGCCGAGGGAGTATATGGCTTGATCACCGGGGGAAATCCCAATACCGGCTTTATTGTAGGTGAGCGCGGTGTCCTGGTCGTAGATGCGCGAGCTACTCCTGCCCTTGGTAGAGAGACGCTGGCCGCGATCCGCAAAGTGACAGATAAGCCCATACAGTATCTGGTCCTCACACATTACCATGCAGCGCGCACGCTTGGAGCTTCCGGCTTACAGCCGGAGCAGATTATCGCGCAGCGCGCCACTCGGGATCTGATCAAAGAGCGAGGGAAGCAGGATTTTGAGTCCGAGGCCCGCCGTTTTCCAGATTTATTTCAAGACTCTCGTTC
>CAXTTV010000036.1:27015-30499 GCA_964247295.1 uncultured Ktedonobacteraceae bacterium
ATATTATTTTTGATAGTCGGCTCATCTTAAATCTGGGGGATCGTGAGGTCCAGCTCCTTTGGCTGGGTCGGGGGCATACCGAAGGTGACATCGTTGTCTGGCTGCCTTCGGAACAACTGCTATTCGCGGGTGACCTGGTTGAGTCTTGTACTGCTCCTTACTGCGGGGATGCGTATATTCTGGACTGGCTTGTCACGCTGAAAGCGGTCGCCAGTCTGGGAGCTCGTACATTAGTCCCTGGTCGTGGGCCGGTCGTGAAAGACGCCGAGGTAAAACAGGCGATTAATGACACACAGCGCTACCTGATTCTATTGCGCGATACTGTGCGGTCAGCGATTCAGAGAGAAGCCAGTCTTTCGGAAACATATCGTTATGTGGAGGCTGCCCTCTCGCCGCAGTTTGGAGGCTGGTATATATTTAAGCGTGTACTGCCCTTTACTGTACAGCGAGCCTATGATGAGCTAACAGGTTCTCGACCAAGGACGTGGACGGCGACTCGGGACGACAAGCTTTGGCGCTCATTGAGCCGAAATGTGGTTGAGGAGTAGAGGCAGCCAGGGAAAAAGCAAAAAATACCTATTGACAGATCCCTAAAGGTCGCCTATAATAGCGGTGGATCAAGCGCGTATGCGCTTGAATATCTGTGGTGACCGTAGCTCAATGGTGGAGCTCTGGATTGTGGCTCCAGCGGTTGTGGGTTCGAGCCCCATCGGTCACCCCAAAGAAAGCCCCGGCATCCGCCGGGGCTTTCTTTATTGTGAATAGGATCACAGCTTCCAGGTTTTTTTACTATATAATCCTCTATGAGAAGGTATCATATACAACCAAAAAATACATTCATACGTACTTTGTCTTGATAGGGTGGTGTTTTTATCACGCGAAGCAGATTATTGTACCGTTTTTAGGTTGGAGATCGAGTCGTTTGAAAGGATGTAATTGTATGTCTCGTCTTGAAACAGCTTCACGTTCATTGATAGAAGCACGTCAATTAGCCAGGCTACAGTTGGGGCTGATGCGTGTACTGCCCTATAATCTCTTCTATCAAGCCACGTTGTTTCAAGAACAGGCAACCGTCAATATTGAACATCTGCAAGATCTCCAGAGGCTACCATTTACAAGCTATCAGGCTTTTCTAGAAGATCAGCGGTGCAATCCGCCCTTTGGGACTAACCTCACATATCCCCTCAGCGATTATCTACACCTCTATCAGCCATTAGAGAGTGATCAGCAAACCCTTAAGACTCTGGACACCCGAGAGAGTTGGAACTGGTGGGCCGATTGCTGGGATACCGCGTATCGGGCGGTTGGAGTTGGCCGGACAGATATTCTCTTGTTTGTGCGGAATGAAAACACCCTGGCGCTCTGGTCCGCTGTTGAAGGGGCCAGGCGCATTGGAGCCCTGGCCTGTCCTCTCCATGTAACAAGTAGTGTGGAGGTGCTCAAAGTGATCCGAGAGATGAAAGTCAGCGTGGTCATTTGTCCACCAGATTTTGCTGAGGAGCTCAGCAAGAGCGCGAATCTTCTACAAGAGGACCCTCATACCTACTTAATGAACTTGCGAATGACCATTCAGGTGGGGGAACCCACGATTAGAAAAATGAGGATCAAAGGGAACGCCTGGGACGTTATTTCTTATAGTCAAGGAATGATGGATAACGTTGGTTTGTACAGTTTTGCCTGTTCTCAGCAGGCGATGATCCATATCAATGAAGCTGAGTTTCTGCCAGAGATCTTGAGCCATGAGACGTTAGAGCCCGTTCAGGAAGGTGAGGTTGGGGAGCTTGTCCTAACAAACCTCGGTCGTTGGGGAATGCCAGCGCTTCGGTATCGGACCGGTTATCTTGTAGAGCATGGAGGGTATAACTGTCCTTGTGGAAGATCGTATCTAGTGATGCCTGAGGGGATTCTTGGGAGAGTTGGAGAGCGGAGCCGGGACCGTATTACCAGAGAAGGCTAGCCCCTCCTCTCAAAGAGAGGCTAGCATCATGCCATCAGGTTATTTATGCTGATCGCGCCACTTCAGCAGGCGCTCAACAGTATCAAATTGCCAGGGCTCCTCAAAGCCCAGAATAAAGTGGGTTGCCCCGGCTTTAATATAAGCCTCAAGCTGTTCTGAAGTTACATTTTTATCTGGTGAGACCGAACGCTCGATCTCGGCTGGATTGCGACCAACCTCTTTACACCAGTTATCAAGCACCTCAGATTTATGGGCGTAGGTATCGACATCCCCGAAGCCATGCCAGATGTCGGCATACTGAGCTGTAATCCGCAGCGTCTTCTTCTCACCGCCGCCGCCAACCAGCACTGGAATTTTGCGGAGCGGCTTTGGTACATCGACCTCCCAGCGCTGCTTGATGATCTTCAGGCTGCTCTCAAGAGCCTCCAGGCGGCTACCAGCGGTTCCAAACTCATAGCCATATTCTTTATAGTCACGCTCGAACCAGCCAGCCCCGATGCCAAAGATCAGGCGGCCATTCGACACATGGTCAACTGTTTTCGCCATATCGCTCAAAAGCGCGGGATTGCGATAAGTATTGCAGGTTACTAGGCAGCCTACTTCAGCCTTTTTCGTCAGTGCGGCCATCGCTGTGAGCAGGGACCAGCCCTCAAAGTGGCCTCCTTCGGGATCGCCATAAAGGGGGAAGAAGTGGTCCCAGTTGAAGATCGTATCGACGCCCATCTCATCGAAGCGCTGTACCGCCTCAATATATGATTGATAGGAAGTGTGTTGGGGATGGAGTTGAACGCCGACGCGGATCTTCTTGGTTGAATTTGTCTGTGTCACGTGTAGATGTCCTCTCTACTATTGTCAGAAACGTTGCCTCCTTGATTGTATCTACCTTTCAAGGATTTCCGCAAACTGAACTATTTTACTGCCAGAAGGCGATATGCCGAATTCTGGAATAGTAGACCCTCAGGACAGCCGAGAGGGCATCCGCGATACTCCCACGCGTATTAGTGACATAGATATGGCGCATGCCCCAGTAGAGGCTTCCATGCTTATCCTGAGCGCTCAAGGCATCGCCATGGGTACGGATCTCGTTGATCTGATTGATTAATAGTTCGATAGGACCATCTGTATCTATCAAAAGGACAGCTATTTCGGGATTAAACTCAGCGGAGCGACGGAGAAAAAGTTTGAGATCATTCTCTGTAATCTTGCTGGGGCTGCCCGATTTGCACTCGATCATCACACGGATGCCATCCACAAATGCAACGACATCCAGATCGCCTCCATCGCCAACCCCCCGGATCGCCACGCCGTGACGGGCTGGAACCTGGAGCCAGCTCCGAAACCACTCAGCCACATACCATTCCAGGGTTGGGCCTAAATTATCAATGCTAGAGTAGATTGATCCTTTTTTCCAGTAGGGTGGTTCATGAGCCGCGATCCCATATTGTTGCATAAAGGAGAGGTAGCGGTTAAGCTTTTGTTCGCTATTGCAGATACGCTGGAGATCTTCAAACGTACAAATCTTATGAT
>CAXTTV010000037.1:0-20162 GCA_964247295.1 uncultured Ktedonobacteraceae bacterium
CTTCTATGTATCGTTTCGCTGAAGTGGTCCAGGAATGATCCGCTTCCATGCAACGGCACTGCAAGGTGCGCCAGACATTTGGGACTCGGTACAGCTCTAGAGCTCGGACGATCGCCGCGAAAAGCTCCCAGGGATCGTAATGGGTGAAGGTGAAGCCATTGCCTTTTCCGGTCCGGGGATCAGACTCTTTTACGGTGTCGGCTAATCCTCCAGTTTCGCGGACAATTGGAACCCCACCATAACGCATTGAGATTAACTGCCCCAGGCCACAGGGCTCAAACCTTGAAGGCATTAAGAACATATCGCTGCCGGCATAGATTGTTTGCGCCAGATCTGTATTGAAGGTAAAAAAGGCAGCGATCTGATTGGGGTATTGCTTCGCCAGATTCTGGAACATCTCCTGATACTGCTGGTCACCGATCCCCAAAACCACCATTTGAATCCCTTGCGCGAAAAGCGGCTGCGCGATCTGCGCGATCAGATCAAAGCCCTTCTGGTCCGTCAGGCGTGAAATCATTGCCAGGACTGGCACATCTGGACGCTGCGGAAATTTCGCGCGTTCCTGCAAAGCTCGCTTATTTTCGGCGCGCAGATCCAACGTATCCTTGTTAAACTGCTGTTTAATGTACTGATCCCTCTCGGGGTTCATCTCTTGATAATCAATCCCATTGAGAATCCCAAAAAGGCGGTCTTTACGGGAGCGTAACAATTGATCTAGTTTCTCACCATAGCTTGGTGTTAAAATTTCCTGAGCATACGTCTCGCTTACGGTCGTAACCGCATCGGCGTACAAAATTCCTCGACCCATGATGTCGACAACATTTGCCAGCTCGGCAATCTGAGGATACACAAAGCCCTGTGACGCGACGCCAGCTACCTCTAGAATACGGTATCCGAAGATCCCCTGATACGCGAGATTGTGGATGGTGTAGACTGTGGCCGTTTGCGAGTAGAAAGGATCATTCTGGAAAAGGGTGTGCATCCAGTTGGGAACAATCCCCGTATGCCAATCATTGCAGTGTAGAACATCAGGCTTCCAGTTAAGGACACGCATCGCCTCTAGAGCCGCGCGGCAGAAAAGAATAAAGCGCTCCCCATCATCCGTAAACCCGTAGATATTGCCGCGATTAAAATAGCGAGGCGCATCAATCATATAGACCGGGATATTCTCGCCGATAGTCCCCTCAAGCACCGAAACTTGATCTCGAAAATTTGGCAGGTTGACAGGGACAGACTCGATTACCCTGGTCAGATGAAAACGACCGGGATCGATCTGACCATAGTGAGGCATTATCAATCGAATATCATGTCCAAGCTTTTGCAGGTCCTTTGGCAGTGCCCCTACAACATCTGCCAGCCCTCCAACCTTCACAAAAGGCACGACCTCGGCTGCCATGATTAAAATATTAAGAGGCCGTTCCTGCTGCATATCATCTTCCTCCGCTATCAGAAATTTAGCTCATTATAGCACGAAAAACCAGCAGGGGCTAAAGAAATATATACTCTTTAGCCCCTGCTGGCTCTCTTGATCCATCTCAAGAATGTCTATGGTAAGACGCTGCGCCTATTAGATCTTATAACGATTGCGAGTCAGGTAATAGAAATGGATACCCGCAATAATCACCATCAAGAAGAACATAACGACAGCGTCCGCAAGACCCTTGACGGGCGGATTAGCCGGGGCTGGTACCAGTAAACCCGGCTGGAACGACACATTTGTCTCCGTTTCCGGTGGAAAGACCGGTAGTGAGAAAAAAGCAAACGCCGCCAGGTAGGTAAACAGACAGGTACCAGCAATTAACCACTGGCCCACACACCCCAAATTGTTCTCACCAACCACGGCGAACTCGCGGCGCGCCACGCTTGTCCAGATGGTCGCCATGACCAGAATGCCACCACAGAGCAGCAGCGCGAGATAAATCTGGCTACTGTTCATATGCGTCAACAGGAAGGCCAGACCCAGTAGCGCGGATGTGGTCACACCGGTAATTATAACGGCGTTACGCTTCGTTTTCCAGGCCCAGATACCCGCCATCAGCAAGGTAAAAAAGCCCATCGTAACAATGGTGTCAATAATATATCCGGCCTGCCCAGAGAAGGCACAACTGGATGGGATCGACGACTTTTTGGCGCAGACGGTCAGATAGTCGCCCAAGCCGATAAAGGTCCAGGAATGTATCCAGGCCAACGCTGGATACAGCAGTAGCCAGAACAATACGAAGATCGCTCCGATCTGGGCCAGATTAATTCCAACCATATAGAGAACTGGCATTGTGCGCTGACGCACCGGGCGCATAAGATAATGCAAGCGAAGAGCAAAGGCTCCCAACCCCAGAAAAACCGCAGATCCCAGCACCATATTCAAGATAACATTCAGGCCAGGAATCTTCAAACCTGCTGGATCGAATAGCATGTAGAAAATCATAAAGCCGCCAAGGAGCAGCATACCAAGAACAAGCATCAAGCGGATCAATGGTGTGGTTCCCAGATCGCGACGATCGGGGTTACGCATCTCGCGCATCGCCAGAAGCGAATAGAATACCAACGCTAATCCGACACCAAAGATCACTGTGCCAACCATCACCAGATCAATATCGGCTGGCTGGAACCAGAGAAACTTTCCACCGAGAAGCGGCAGAATCGATGTCTGATCACCAGGAAAATACTGTAAACCGCCATAGGAGGCACCCAGAATAATTGCCAGGCCCAGGACCGAAGAGATCAGCCCAACAACCGTAAACATCGCCGGTGGCACGACTGGCTTGGGGTCAAACAGCATTTCAATGACCACAATAATCGTGAAGCCAGCTAACCCTAGCAGACCCAGCGCCAGAGAGGCAACCTCAATTGTCGCCATCGAAGAACTGGTTGCAAAGTTGTATATAAAACCTGGAAGCTGCCCAATTAGAATAGCCGAGATAAAGAAAAAGCCAACGGCGAAAACGATCGCTCTGGCCCAGGACATTCTTTCCGGCAACTCCCGTCTTTGAGTCTGTTGCATGGATCGCAATCCCTTTCAAGAGGAACCGGGCGCTCTCACCTCCTCCAATAAGAAGTAAGAGCGCACATGCACCTGCTACGGTACAATCGTTAGTTCGGCCAGCATACTTGGATGATACTGACAGTAGTAAACAACCGTGTGGTCTTTGTTGAAGTTGTAGGCCTCTTGCGTCACGGTATACGTATAAGTGCCATTGGTTGTAATCGGTTTACCAACACCCGAGTCGAAGATGTTCGCCGCGACTTTCGGCGCGCTTACATCAGCTCCAACAATCGCGGAAACGGTGTGGGCCTGAGCATCCTTATTCACCCAGGTAATCTTGGTGCCAACCTTCACCTTCGCGTTCAAAACCTCATAACAGGCAGGAGCACAGGAAGCCCCAGCCGGGGGCTGCACCATGTTAATGGTAACTTCCTTTTTGCCTGTCAGATCCTGAGCATTGCCAAACTGCCCACTACTCTCCTTGGCAACCGCAGTAGCATAACCACCGGGGTTGTTGAGCTGCATAAGGTCCTTGACTTGATCAAAACCATTGCCAGCAGCATAACCATTTTTTTGGAGATAGGCGGGATCAGCTGAGCGAACGAGCGCGAACAAATACTGAATATCATTATCAGTAAGTGGACCACCATATCGCTCACTCCAGGCGGGCATTATTGCTGTGTTTAACTTGGAAGTATCCGTATTATAGATACCAGCGCTCAAGATACGTAGCAGATCATTGTCGGTTAACTGATTAACCGCTGGGTTCCCATTTAGACGGGGACCAACCCGGCCCTGACCCTTGGTACCGTGACAATTATAGCAATTCTGCGCGAACAGCGTTGCCCCCCTTGTCACATCAGTTTTATGCTGCTGAGCTTTCGCGATCGCCTGACCGTTGTTCTCCATGATCCAAAAGACTGGAATCATTATCGAGACCAACGCCAGCATAATCATTGCTCCATACCCCGTTTTCTCAACCGCATTGGTACGAGAATAGAAAAGATAGAGCAAAGCCCCCACAGTCACCAAGACCACAACCAGGCCAATAATAACTTGTACCGGATTTATCATTGGTCAAACCTTTTATTCTATTTTTAAGAGCATTGCTTGGTAGGCGGCAGAATGATACGGGTCGTATTATCCGGGTGCGGAACAGTGTTATTGATCTTCCCCGTATTCACGTTCACGGTCCCACCACTTAGATCCAACTGGAAGCGATCCAGACTGCGGGGAGCCGGACCATCCAGAAATTCGCCATTCACATTGTAATGCGAACCATGGCAAGGACATTTAAAGCTGGCACAGTCATCGCGGAATGGAACTGTACACCCCAGGTGAACACAACGCTGGTACAGCGCGGCCCAGACCGTCCCATCTGAGTCCTTCACAAAATTTTCAGCATCAAACTGGTCGTTCAGATCGTTCCCCTTGAGCTGGAAAGGGGTATCCTGAGCCATATGGACGATATAAGACTTGGCATCTTGCTTATAGAACACGCCCGCAGAATCCAGCTTAAAATCTCCCGGCTTGGCTGCTGGGAACGCCGACTTGTTCCCGACTGCAAGCACCGAGCCAAACTGGCCAGCAAGGTTCGGGTAAAGCATATTCAATGCTCCCGCGACCGAAGCGGCAGTAGATACACCCCAGACCGTCAACATAGAACGCCGAATGAAACGTCGACGCGATAGACGCTTTTTGGCGATCTCTGCCGCCTCAGCGCCACCACCGTGCAGTACCTCATACTGCTGCGGTGTTACCCTTGGCCTTTCTTCTATACTCATATCTATTCCCTCTTCATTCTTCCAGCTTACAAGTCAAAGTATAGATGCTGCCAGGGCCAGACCCACAGCCAACCAGGACCACGGAAGAAGCTACCAGCAAGGGTAATAAATGCCCAGAATGCTAGAAACATCGAGAAGGTCGCGATCGCGACTTTACGGTCCGCATAGGCCCGGCTCGGATTGCGATCTACATATGGCAATGCAGCCAGCGCGGTCAGCGTCAGACCCGGAACCAACACACCTGCCGTTGTGGGCGGGAAGTAGTGCAGCAGCTCCTGCAAACCTAAGAAGTACCAAGGAGCCTTTGCCGGGTTAGGCGTGACGTTTGGGTTCGCGGGATCACGTAGTGGCGCGTCAATCACTAGCGCCAGAATCGTAATCATAACGGTCACCATGGTCGCCGCGAAAAACTCGCGCACCAGCAGATGTGGCCAGACGAATACAGAGTCTTCAAGAGGCTTCTCGACGCGCGTGATGGCTTCCTGCTTCACAACAGCCAGAGTTCGATAACGCCTCTGAGTCGCGCTCGTAGATGTTTGTACCTGTGGTGGCTCTTTCTGTTCAATTGACATAGATTGGGTTTCCTCTCATTCTTAAGAACCATACCTTCTTGTACGGGTCCACACAGATAACCCCTAGCGAGTGCCAGCCACTGCGCTTTCCGCACGAGCCTCAAGCTCTCGACGAGAGGGAGGAGGAGGACCTGCTTCACCACCGTCTTTACGGATACGCCAGAAGTGAACTGCCATCAGAAGTGCGCCCGCCAGCGGCAACAGAATGACGTGACCGACGTAAAAACGGATCAATGTCGCCTGAGCAACAGCCGAGCCACCAACCAGCACTTTGTACACTGGATCACCCAGGATCGGCGTGTAGGGGGCTAGGTTGGTACCTACGGTGATCGCCCAAAGAGCGATCTGGTCCCAGGGCAACAGATAACCCGTGAAACTCAAGAACAATGTTACAAAGAACAGCAATACGCCCACAACCCAGTTAAACTCTCTGGGTGGCTTGTACGCTCCATGATAGAAGACGCGGATCATATGTAGTGTCACCGAGACTACCATCAAGTGAGCCGACCACCGGTGCATGTTACGCACCAGGTTACCAAACGCGACGGCGGTTTTTAATTGCGTGATGTTCTGATACGCTGTATGTGTCTCCGGTACATAATAGAACATCAAAAACACACCGGTAATGGTCAGCAGCAGAAACAGAAAGAAAGAGATACCACCCATACACCAGGTATACGTGATCTTCATCGCCTGCCGGCTGACCTTTACTGGATGCAGGTGCAAAAATACATTGCTCATCATCACCAACGATTGGTTCAGAGGAGTGTCAGGATAGCCATGGCGGAAGACTGAACGCCACACCTGACTTTCAACGAGTTTTTGCGTTACTGTGTCAAGCAAGCTTTTATTACTAGTAGAGCTCACTATGCCTCCTAAAGGATCATGCCTTGCCAATCTAAAAAAAATAGCCTGATTTGTCAGAAATCCCTGTTCTGTGTCGCGATTATAACATACAATCGCGCACTCCTGGTATCCCTATAACGTGACCTGGGAGCAAGTCTGCTCTTTTATTCCATACGGAAACAGATTATACTCCCTCTGACATATTGTAATAGAGTAGTGGAATAGTACCAGTGGTAGGAAAGTTGCCAACCGCCTCAGATAGACTCTCCTACTAAAAATACCGTATCCATGGACACTCGACATCAGGTATCTACCTGATATTTCCCCATCCAATACCTGATTGAGCCGTCTCAACCATCTCTCTAAAGTCGTTTGACACTCTCAGTATGAAACCGATACAATTACAGGAGTCGAGAAAGCAAACATTGCTACCCCTGAAGGACTTTTTAAGCATATGGCTCATCCTAGCGTCCTGGATACCGAGGTTCCACAAAATCACAAGATATTGCGACCGATACTCAGTATCCCCGTTTTCTATAAGGTGCTGATCTCCAACAGCTTGATTATCTTTGTTGGAGCGACCGGAGGCACCTGGCTGGCTTCTCATCTGAATGATAGCCGTCAATCCTACGCTACACCTACCTCTCTGGCAATCTTCATTGCCCTGGGCTGGCTGGTCAGTGTGATTTTGAATTTTGTGGTACTCCAGATCGCTTTTCGCCCACTCCTCGACCTTGGAAAAGTGATGAACCGTGTCCAGAACGGCGAACGCTCCTTACGAGCTCCGATGACTGGACTCGATCCACAGGCCGATGGGCTTGCGCGTACTTTTAACTATATGCTTGAGGCCCTCGATGAGGCCTCTCGCCAGCGCGCCAGTCAAATTATTAATGCTCAAGAACAGGAACGCAAACGGATCGCCCGTGAACTACATGATGAGACCAGTCAGATGCTGACTTCGCTGCTGATCAGTCTGGCGGTTCTGGAAAAATCTGTGACAGACACACAGGCTCAGGAACGGATCGCGGATACACGCACCCTCGCCCATCGCACCCTCCGGGCGATCCGCAATCTGAGTATTGATCTTCGGCCCAGCGCCCTGGATGATCTCGGGCTCCTACCCGCGCTACGCTGGTATATAAAGGAGTACCATCAAAAATGCTCGATCGAGGTAGAATTCAACGCGACTGGCTTTAAACAACGGTTGTCGCCCGAAATGGAGATCGCGATCTACCGCATCATTCAGGAGGCACTCACCAATACGGCCCGCCACTCTCAAGCCCATTCGATCCGCATTTTGATGTGCGAGGAACCAGAACAGATCTTTGTGCGCATCGTGGACGATGGACGCGGATTTGATCTAGAGACAATCCCAAAAAATCCTGGACAGGATCGAGGGCTGGGTCTGGCCGGGATGCTTGAACGCGCCAATCTACTAAATGGCGATCTTCATGTTAACTCTCAACCTGGAACGGGTACGACTATAGAGTTTACCATCCCACTACCATCTCCAGAGACGCGTCCTCAGGTCACTACTCATTCCGGTGAGTTACGATCTGAGAAACTGTAGCGGTTTCCAAAGAGAAGAGAATGTCAATGTCAAAAATAAATTCTTCAGCGCTGACTGGATCAGGACCGTTACCTAAAACGATCATTCGCATCCTTCTAGCCGATGACCATACGATTTTACGCGCCGGTCTGAAAATGATGCTTAACGCGGAGCCGGATATGGAGGTGATCGGTGAGGCACAGGATGGCCGCCAGGCCCTGGAAGAGGCCCTCCGACTTCAACCCGATATCGTGCTTATGGATATCACGATGCCTGATATCAATGGGATTGAGGCGACCCGCCAGATTAAAAAGGCGATGCCGGAGATTAAAGTGCTGGTCCTGACGATGCATGAAAACGATGAGTATGTTTTCCAGGCCCTGCGCGCCGGAGCATCCGGGTATATGCTGAAAGAAGCGGCAGCCACTGAGCTGGTATCCGCGCTCCATGTGATTCAGCAAGGGCAATTTTATCTTTCACCCACTGCGCAGTCAGTGATGGTAGGAGATTATCTTCAGCGGGTGCGGATCGGTGAGGAGAAAGATAGCTATAGCAGCCTGACAGAGCGCGAACGTGAGATCCTTAAACTTGTAGCGGAGGGGTTTACGAATAATCAGATTGCGGAAAAATTGGTGATTAGTCCTAAAACAGTGGATACACATCGCACACATATTATGGATAAGCTGAATCTTCACAGCCGCGCCGAACTCGTCAAATATGCAATGCGACGCGGGCTGCTGGAAGACTGAGGATCTATGGCTACAACGAGAATGAAAACACTAAACCCATATACAAATATAAATGCGGGCTACTCCTCTTCGTCATCGCCAAATTCCACACCGGTCGCGTTATCATCCGTAAAATATTCGTCGCTATAGAAACCAACGTCTTTACCAACATAGACGCTTACAAGAAAATCTTCGCGCGGCATATCTGCCGATAGCACGAGATCCTCGTCAATCTGCTCAATCAGTTTGGTAAGATCAGCCTCCTCTAACTCCCGCTCCAAAATCAGAGTTCCATGAACGGTAGAAGTGGTGAAGTGAATATCAACTGTCCCAATCCTATTGCTCGTCTGTAGATTATTCCCTTGCATAATGTAGTACCCTTCGGAATAAGGGGTACGAAAATGCCTCTCAAAACGAATATCTTCCATCACATCGTTTCACGTAACCAGAGGGTTCTGGTACGTTTTCCTTTCTCTACACCTGAAATAGTTCGCCTGCTTGTGCGTTACTTTACACACTTTTTAAGCTCAAGCAAGTCGATCCGTACAGCGCCTATTATATCATAAAGCAAGAAGAGGACCCGAAATCGGGTCCTCTTGAGCATACACAAAATTTTGATAGCTTGTTAAAAATGGAAGCTAGATCGCATAGAAGAAAAATTTATCTGCTCTTCATCATTATATGTAACTTGCGGCGCGGTTTGAACAAAGGTGATAACTTTTCCATTATGTTCGGTCGCGAAAATAGCAATAGTGTAAATCGCCCCATCTTTCTGAAGCCCTCCACGGACCTGCTGCCAGCTTGCCCCGCCGAAGGTGATGGCTTTCTCGGTCTTGACGCTGGTCATACCGAATTTGACGGTCTGTTTTTGCAGAACCTGCCCAACATCCTGACCTTCATTTTGCGCAGAGACGGTGACTGAGTCGGTCCCGGTGCTGTCCATAAAATGGGTTCCGCTATCATCATTTTTGATAGTCCAGTCATGGGGATACTGCATTGAAAAACCAGCGTTACTGCTCTGATACGCCATCGTAGGTGTAGTCACGTCGGCAACGGAAAAGGGTTTCGCAACTACAATCCACACACTACTCGCCAGTAAGAAAAAGACCAGAACAACGGCTACGATCCAGATCGTCTTTGGCTTTTTTCTGGCGACAACGGCCTCTGATCCCCACTGCCCCTGTCTGGGGATTGCGGTCGCTGGTTCCCGTTGATAGGGCTGACGCATTGGTTCCACAGTGGGAGCGGCTGGTGCGGTTGCGGTCGCGTCTATGCGTTTATCTTCCTGTGCTGCTACCTCCCGATCTCGCTCTGGTTGTGGTGTTGAGGTACGAACAATCTCAGGTACGATGGACGGGCGTTCTTCTTTTTGTGGCTCTCTAACAGTTTCAAGGTCCGACCGGCTCTCACGCACCTGCTCGTCCATAAGAGTAACATTCGGTAGAACTATCGGTCTGGTTTCTTGAGCGATGATCTCTTCTGGCCGATCCTCCATCGAAACCTTTTCATCAGATGGTTTCTCTTCAATGGGTATTGGGATCTCGCTAGTGGGCTGATCGGCAAGATCGTCTCGCAGATCTTGCCTATGAACAGGTTCATCTTTGTGAAGCTCCGGTGCGCCGGGACGATCTTTACGCTCCACAACCTCAGCCGGGGGTTGAGGACGCTGAGGTCTGGGCGGGATCATACCTACCGACTTTGCCGCCGGACGGCTTGGAACAACGACTGGCTTCCTTGGTGCCGGCGTCTCGGTCCTTGTAAGCGCTTTCTCTCCCGGAATATCCTTGACCACCTCAGCCGGCTCTGCTTTCATAGCTGCCACAGGTGGCCGGCTTTGATCAACCTCAGATCTCTCTGCTTCTGGCTTCTCTGCTGGTTGCGCTACCTTCTTATCAGAGATCTCTGACTGCGATGGTTGCTCATCTACATCCCAAACCTTTACTCGCAACTCAGGAGTGCTCTTCTCAGCAGCGACGATGGTTGAAGTTGATTCTTTGCTGGCAAGCTTTTCTACAGCGTGAGCATCATCCTTGCGCGGCTGGGATGAGCTGATCGCTACAGGTTTCCCTTTCTGTTTCTCAGCGGTTACCGGTTTGGGCGGTTTAGACACGGCCTGGTTTTTCCAGGTATTTGGCATCTCGCGGCCCCTTGGACGTGAGGGCGTTTGCTGAGCCTTTTGCTCCTTGAGCTCTGGTTTTTCCGGTTTACTGCTACGGTTCTCTTCAACAGGAAAGGGAGAGCTTTTTGTTACGGCGCCTTCGTTTGCGTTGGCAGCGTGCGTTGGAACCAGGGTTCCGCACTTTGTGCAAAAGCGCGCATCATCTTTAGGTAGTGGTGTTCCACAATTTGTGCATTGTACGGCCACAAAAATCTCTCCTACGTTTGGTTTTACCGATCGGGCATGCGTAACCTTACGGTATCCCAAACCCATATTCACGTCAAGTAAGATTGACTATGATAGCATATCTGGTAACTTGTTTGGCCGAAAGACAGAGATCCGGTCTCCCCATGAGTCCGATCCCTATCCGCTCAACTACGCAAAGAGAGATTATGAAAGCTTCTCCACTATCTATTTGAGCCGCAACAGATCTTCACGCTCTCCCTGTGTCTTAAAGGGCTGGCGGGTTTTGACCAGCTCTACTAATTTTTTTCGCCCCTTAGGACTACCAATCATCAAAACACCAACCAGCTTATCTTCTTTGAAGAAAAGCTTGCGGTAATTGTCGCTTTCCTTCTCACCAGGCTCACGCAAGCTAAGCATCTCTAGCTCGGGATTATCTGACTCAGCCGAGCCCACAACCGCGATATTCACGTTGAACAGCGGACTGGTATAGGTCGGCACATCATGATATTGAACGCGCCCGCCAGCCATATTCGTACCGGCGATCCTCCCATGACCCATAGCGTTATCCCAGGTTCCCATCGTGTGATGGTGTTGTACGGTCAGATCGTAAAATTCCGCGATATCTCCAGCGGCATAGATACCAGGGACATTTGTTTCTAAATATTCGTTTACAACGACACCATGATCTACCCGCACGGGTGTGTCCTTGAGAATGCCAGTATTGAGGGTGATCCCCAACCCAATACCGATCACGTCCGCCTGAATCTCGCGGCCCTTCTTTGTTTTTACATATGTTGGGACACCATTCTGCGGAACAACCTCGACAATCTCGTCACCGTGAATAACCTCGACGCCAAATTTTTGAGCGATGTGGTCTACGACCTCGCCTCCCTCAACGTCCAGGGCGCTCCTCAACCAGTAGGGACCACGCATAATCCACGAGGTATTCAACTTGCGAACCGCGAAACCATCACAGAGCTCATAAGCGATAAAACTACCTCCATAAGCCACAGCGGTCCGAGACTCTAGCATCCGCTCAATGATCGTCTTGGTGTCATCTAAGGTAACGAAATTATAGATATGCTTTGTCTCTTTCGCGCCCGGAACGGTGAGTGAATTGGCCCAACCTCCGGTGGCGATCAACAAGGCATCATATGGCAGACGCAATCCCGTATCCGTCTCAACCACCCGCCCCTCGGTGTCCAGGGCTGTGACCATGGTTTCGGTTAGCAGTGTAATATTCTGCTGTTCATGCTTCGCCCGGTCACGCATCATCACTTTCTGCTCTAGCAGCACCCCTTGCAAAAATCGGGGCAGAGAGACACGATTATAAAGTGGATAGGGCTCGTTGGTAATCAGATGAATGCTACAATTGGGATCATTCTTGCGCAGCGTCTCGGCGGCAGTGGTACCTGCGATGCCGTTTCCTATAATCACATACCGTTTATCATGAGTTGCCAAATTATTAGCTACCTTTCTATATATGTTGAAATATATTCACATATCAGTCGGCGACGGAGAAACCTCCGCGCGCCGGTTTTCGATTGCGGTGAAAACACCCGCACACCGCACGGGATCACCCGTGTGTGGCCCTAGTCGGGCAAGAAACCGCTGATAGATGTTGATCGCGCTATTCTCATCGCGATCCATCACCAGTCCGCAGTTCTGACAGTGATACACTCGCTTGTATAAAGGCATGGCTTGCTTAGTGCCACAGCCGCTGCACATCTTGGAGGTATCACGTTCGTCTATGAGATGCACTTCTTTCCCAAACAGCACACACTTATAGGTCAGCATCTGCACAAAGCGGGAGAGGCCCCAATCATTGTAGACTAAGCGGTTGCGAAATGCCCGTTTCCGCTGTTCTTTCGGGGTCTCCTCATCCCTCTTTTTGATGACCATCTGCCGTTGGGAAAGATCGCCAATTACCACAGCACTTGCAGCCAGTTTGGCGGCGATCAGATGCGATGCTTTGTGCAGACAGTCTTGCTGTTTATTGCGCTTCTTCTGTGAGACCCGCTTATAGACGCGGGAGAGGTGCAGATAGCGTCGGGATTTCTTTTTGCACCGATCTCGTTTAGAGCGGATCTTATCTAGTTGTTTATTATACCATCGGGAACCTTTAAAGCCACCTATGTGATAGAAACGGCCTCGGCTATCGTAGCCCGTTGCTAATGTTTTGATCCCCAGATCAAAGGCGATAATCCCTTCGGACTCGGCAGCTTGTTCAGGCACCTCGTAGACAAAGGAGCAATAATACATCCCTCGGCCATCACGGGAGACGGCTACTTCCCGAAAGCCGGGTGGCGGGGCTTCGGTCAGGTGCGCCATGATGTTGGGGTAGCGCTTCTTGCGCCCCTTGCCCCCAGTCGGTAAGATCAGGGTGTTCCCTTCCATTTTGTCGAGATACATGGCGGGATAGCAGAGAGTGAAAAACTGGTGCCGGGGTTTGACCCGTGGAAAGCCCGGCTTTTTCTCGCCTTCGGCCACCCGTTTAAAGAAGGCTTGCATCGCTTTATCCAGGCGAAAATAGACCTCGGCCAGGAGCTTGCCATACACACCATTGATCTCCGGGTCATGGACTCTGCTCGCTTTGAGAGATTTCTTGATCTCCTTGAAATTCCAGCGTTCCCCCTCTCGCAAGCGCATCACCCACCAGTTATAAAGCCCGCGACATTTGCCTTGCATCCATTCGAGGGTTTGGGTATCCTCCGGGCTCAGCTCCATTTTGATTTTTTTTGCGATCAGCATGGAACGCGCCTTTTCTCTTCCTTCTCTTCAGAGGTTTCTACAATTGCTGCGAGCGGAGCGCCTGGGGACTTCTCGTCGCGTGCCTCTGCTGCGTGCTGGATCTGGATCTCGGGCCGCCGCGCTTGCAAGAGCTCGGCAACCAGGGACCGGTGACACTCCTGCCAATCGGCACAAGCGCATAAGAGAATCGCGCCCGGTCTGCCTTCAAGGAGGGTCAGGGCATGACGCAGGCCTGTCTCCTGATCCACCAGAAGGAAGGGCCGATGCGGATAGTTCGTATTGCCCAATTCTGGGATGCGGTGATAGGCCTGTGGGAACCGCTGTGCCAGTTGCCCCCGGTTGTAGGCGGGATCAAAGCGCGACCCCGCTCGTTTGCGGATATCCAGGATCAGGTAGTCCTCGGCGACCAGACGCGCAAGCTGCTCCTCTGCTCCTTCCTGCCGATACCCCAGTGTGACAATGATGGGACCCGAGCGGGGGGCTGCCCCTGCCTCCGTTTCCACCGGGATCAGGCTCGCTGGTCGGAACGCATCCAGGGTACGCACCAGATGAAAGCGGGTCCCCAGCCAGAGGGCCACTTCCGTGCAGGCAACTCCGCTCCGAGTAAAGGTGATCTGCCAGCCACACCGGGCCCCATGCTGTGCATAGAGTCGGGGCGCAAGCGGGACGATCGTTTCCAGAACGGCGGTTGGATGCGTTTGGGCAAAGAGGGCTGCGACCTCCAGGTAGGATGGGCGCGAGGACGGCTCGGGCATACGGGTCCGTGCAGCATCGTGATGGATCATGTTGAGTTCCTTTCTATTGAAGGGAGAGGAAAAACCGCGTGTTTGCGCACTTCCCCTCTCCCGTGGTCCTACCGAGGAAGATGCTCCCAGGTGGTGGAGGGCCCCAGACCGAGCATACTCAGGATCGGAGTTGCCTGCTCCACCGACAGGCCTACAAGCGTCGCCCCATTGGCAGAGAGATCCACCCGGAAGGTCGGGTCTTCCAGGTCCTCGGGCGCGAGAACGAGCTCCACCACCGGGTGTGACCCGGTGGCCCGCACGCGCGTAGCTCCCCAGAACTGGAACGTCGCCAGGGTCAGGGTCAGGCTCATGGTGGGGCGTGCGAGGGTGCCCTCTTCCCATCGCTCTAGCATCGGAAGCCCAAGCACGGTCAGCAGGCTGGGTAGATCCCGCAGATCGACCGGCGGCAGCATCTGCCCATTGATGGAAAGCTCTACCGGCGCGGTGTCACGGGTATGAAGGCGCAATTGAGCACGGGTCCACTCCGTGTTGAGGAAGAGGAGCCGGTGCTTCCGGGCCCGGAGAAAGCCGGATGCGCCACGTCCACCGGAAGGAAGCGATGTGGTCATGAGAGATGGTCCTTTCTGTGAGAAGAGATCCCCTGATGCCCCGAGAGAGACACCAGGGGGATACGGGTTACCTGGGATCGTCCGCCTGATCCAGCGGTTTCCAGGCTCTGCACCAGGTAAGACCCAGCGTGCCTAAGAAAGCCGATGCACGCTCCAGGGAGAGGTGCTCCAACCGGACATCGTTGGCGACCACACTCAACCGCTGCTCCGGCTCCTGCTCCAGGGTGATGTGGGTGGACCAGAGACTCGCAAAGGTCGCGCGGGTGAAGTTCTGCTCGATCAGGCGAGCCAGCCATAGGGTCCGCTCGCGCTGCTGATGGGCAAGCGAGCACTCCTGCCAGTCGGAGTGCGGGAGCAATTCCAGCGCTTCCAGGATCTGGCAGGCCTCGGGATGCGTGAGGTCCTCAAAGCGGGTACTGTTCACCTGAAGGGTCGCGCTTTGCGGTTTCCAGGTGAGGGAGACCTGTCCCCAGGGGGTGATTAATGAGCAGACCGGCGGCTGTTCACGCAGGCGGGCCAGGGTCTGGGCCGGGGTCTCCCAGTTCTCCTGCCCTTCGAACAGATGGGGTTGCGGTTCCCAATCCAGCGTCTCATCCAGGTCGCGGGCCACCCGCTGGGTGTAGAGCTGCTTGCCTGCGGGGGTCATATGCACCATCCGCACATTCCAGACCTGCTGGACGGCCAGGAGCTCAGTCAAGATTTCTGGGGCTTCTTTGACTGTGATGATGGTCAGCTCCGGGTAGCGGCTCTGAGCCTCAGCACGGATCTGCTCGGGGATGGATGTCTCTGTCATACGGGAAGGTCTCCTTTCTGGTGCTCGGGGTGTTCGCCAGGAGTCAGGGTCCATCCCCGTTCCCACGGAAGGCCCTTGGCCGTGAGCAGATCAGCCAGCTCCCGTGCGCGAAAGAGTCCCAGCAGGCGATCCGCTTCCCAGAGTGCGAAGTGCCGAGGTCCCTCCACCGCGTGAGGAACGATCATGAGCGGGCCGGACGTGGCCTGCTTTCCCCGTCCTGATCCCAGACCGAGGAGCCAGGCGCATTGCTCCATCTGTCGATAGGGTAGGGTGGCGGCCCGCCAATCAGAACAGAGCATTAGCCCGAATGCGCGCAAGAGCTCCATCGCGCGAGCATGGGGGAGGGTGCCAAAGCTCACGCCGTTAAGAAACAGGCGAGCATCGAGCGCCCACCATTCCACCTGCGCGATGGCAAGCGGATGGACCAGCGAGCAGATCAGGCGCACATTGGGGTGCCGTTCCGAAGCCCGAGGTCCGGCCTCAGGGTCCAGGGGCATGGTACTGCCCAGGGTGTACGGGAAAGGATCAGCAACCAGGCCCCCCTCGTCATTGGTCCAGATGCGCCGGGTGAGCAGCTCGCTCTCCTGCTGATAGAGGACATCCCAGCCCTGCTCCGTCCCCATCAACTGGGCCAGCAGGGCGGGCAAGGGTTCAATTGCGACGATCGGCAGATCGGGCTGCTGGGCCTGAGCCAGGGCGCGGACCTGTTCAAGAAGAGACGTATTCATGCATGGTCTCCTTTTATAAGAAGGGGGGCGGTATGGGTTGTGTTGGTGGGATGGTCTGGATCTTCAATGGTGGTCCACCCACGCTCCCAGGGGACGCCCATCGTTTCCAGGAGTGTGGTCAGTTCCTGCATGGAAAAGGCTGCTCCCCGGACGCCGGGCATCCAGAGCGCGAGCGTCTCCCAAGGTGCGGGTGCCAGGATCAGGGAGTGTGCGCAGTCGGGGGCCTCATAGCGAGCCTGTGCGATCGGACCCTGCATCAGATGAGTAAGCCACGCACGCATCTGACGGGTTTGCCGCGCGAGTGGGCCGATCCGCCAAGCAGGGTGGGGTAGGAGCGTGAGGATCTGAAGGGATAGGAGCGCCTGCGCCTGATCCATGAATCCAGAGGCCAGTCCATTGATGGTAAGATGAGCGCTCTGCCGACCCCAGGTCACTTCCACCCGAGCGTGTCGGGCAATCAGGGAACACCGCAGGGCATCTTTCAGGAGAGGGGGTTCTTCCTCGCCGCTGTGCTCATCACGCATCAGGGCAAGAGGTTCCCAGGTGAGCACACTCTGCGCAAGCCGGACCCGCTGGGAGAGCGAGGCCCCATCCCGTTCACGCACCCAGAAGATCTGCCAGCACTGCTGGACTCCCAGCAGGTGTACCAGCAAGGTAGGAACGGGTTCCAGGGTCAGGATGGAGAGATCCGGGTGCCGACGATGGGCCAGCACCTGGATCTGCTCGGTGGTGGGAAGACTCATGCATGGCCTCCTTGCGTGCTGGGCTCCGGGATAAAGCTGGAACCGGTATTGCTCCACCGGATCGTGATCTGGTGGAGGTGTAAGAGCATTACCGGGTGCCCAGAGTGCCCTTCATCGGCAAAGGTGAGATCGGGAACGGTTTCCTCGCTGCCCGGCTCGACCAGGATCGGGCCTTCATAGATCCGGGCATGGCGAGCGTCTCCACCAGGCAATTCGGTGATGAGGATGCGCCCATGCACATTGCTGGCGCTAAAGTGGCTGGGGTGGGCCGAGGAATCGGCGTGCCCTACCACCGCATCGGTCTGCACGGTCGGCGGATCGCCATAGAGCAGCGCCGTGTGCAGATGGGCAATCTCAGCGATGAGAGCGGTTCCCCCGGAGAGAAGCAGGGTGGTCACGATCGCGCCGGTCCCTAGCCAGACCAGGGGATGCCAGCCCCGCTTAGGGTGCGAGGCGGGTGGGCGCACCAGAGCGGGAACCTGGGGTCCGGTCGTCACGATCCGAGCCCCAGCGGATGCACGGACTTTGACGGGGGATGCGGGCAGCGGATGGAAAATCGTGCGCCGGATCGCGCTCCCAGACGGCGGGATCGGGGGGAAGAGGAGCGTCTCCTCCACCAGATCGGTTGCATCCGCGAAGGGAGCATGCCGCTGCTGGGCATCAGGGGTCAAGGGTCGCGCCGAAGAAGGCGACATGGTGCGGGTACAGGTCATCTGCGTTTCATCCATTTCTGTGCGCGCTTCGCGCACCTGTCCATAGCCAAAGAGCCGCCACCGCCTCTGAAAAAAGGACCGGCGGCGGGTGGTGCGGGTGGTGGTGATCTCGTCCATTCATCATCCTTTCGTACGGGGAACCAGCTCCCGGAAAGCGGGGAGCGGAGCCCGAAGAGGATCGGCAGGCACCCGCTCTCCACAGGTTAGCGAGAGGCGGGATCGTGCGGAGCATAGACCAGCACGGGACGCAGCTCCTGTCGCCCAGACGCAGAGGTAAAGCCGCGCCACCGATGGTCGCTATCTCGGCGGTCAGCAAGGCAGACCAGCAGTCCCATCAGGCGACGCACTTGAGCCAGGGCCTCGGCAAAGAGTGGCCCGAGATCGGGCGCAACAGGGATGCACTCCAGAAAGAGGGCATGCTCATCGCTGCGCGCACAGAGGTGCGCCAGCCAATAGGAGACCGTGACCCAATGATCGCGGGCCTGAGTCAGCTCGTCAAGAACCTCTTGAGGCCAGGGAACGCTATGGGCTGCCCCCTGTGCACGCAGCGGTTGCCAGCTCGTCAAGAGGGAAAGGGCCGCCTGTTCATGGGAGGCCGCGAGCAAGACGGCCCCGGCAATCTGAAGCGGGAGCGGTCGATGCGCGGTCTCAATGAGGGGTCGCCACAGAGCCAGGGTCGCCTCGACAGGCTGCCACGCCTCACATGCATCCGCCAGGGCAGGTGGGACTACTTCCACAGTGGTGGCAACGGAGAACGGCAGGAGGGTAATCGCAAAGAAGGAGGTGTTCATGCATAAGCCTCCGATCCAGGTGCGGTAAGGGTGCGCCCGTGATAGAGCAGGGAGAAGTCCCGGTCCCCGACCAGGCCTTCCTGGTAGAAGGCTTCAAGCTGGGCAAGGGCGTCGGAGTCTTGGGAGCATCCAGGGATGAGCGTCCCAGTGGAATCAGGATGTGCATCAGAGCAGGCCTGCATATGCAAAAAGCGCTCGACGCTCTGAGCGGTAGGCTGCGGGTCCTCTTCAGGACAGCACAACGTAGTGGTTGTGGACATCAGAAAGCTGCCTTTCTTGGTATGGATCGGCAAGCTCTCTCAAGGTATAATTGCAGAGAGAGCTTGCGTGGCTGTAGGGTCGATTACTTTAATCGTTTCAGTTGCACGGTTCTCGGTAAAGCTGACTCTGTTGTTGGCGCAACAGAGTCAGCCTCTTTTTATCCACTGTTTAATCTCATCTTTACCTCCCTTCAAATCTAATATTAGAAGATTGCAAATTTTGTTAATTTAACAATCTTATAAAGAGAATAGCATGCAATTTTTTTCGCGTCAAGTCTTTTTTTCATTTTCTTCCTGTATTTAGAAGATTGCAAATTTTGTTAATTTGATATATATTAGCTAAAAGAGCACGAAAGAGAAGCGAGAATGGAAAAAATACAAGGACGCAAGCAACCACCAGCAGGATACATCACCTCTACTAAGGCTGCCGAGATTCTCCGCTGCAATCCGAGCACAGTCTACAATTATGAAAGATCTGGTTTTTTGCACAAAAAGACTCCAAGGGGAAGAAAGCAAGGGTTCTTTGAAGAAAGCGAAGTAAGAAATCTAGCCGAAGACTTATTCTGTTTTTTTGATGAGCCGCTCCATGAAGGCCAGGAGCCAGAAAAAGGAGATCTTGTTTTTGCCCAAGCAACGGAGGATGACGCAGAAGGTATTTACAGGGTGGCTGCCAGCCTTTTTGGCAGCACAACATCAGCAGAAGCACGAAAACCTCTTATTCGGTTGTGTCCTGAAGGAAACTATGTTCTCAAACGAAACAAGAAGATTGTCGCGTTTATTCACATTCAACCTCTTAAACAGGAACGTCTTCTAGCTTTTATGCGGGGAGAGATCCGAGGAAAAGATATCCGGGAAAGCGATCTTGATTGTTTTGAAACAGGTAAAGCTGTTGATTGCCTCATTAAAAGTATTGGAGCCACGAAATTAATTGGGATGACTGAAGAAACTCGTCGGGCCAATCAGTTGATCTATCTTCGTCGCTTGCTACGTGGTACAGCATTAGAAATGGCAAAATTGGGAAGCCAAGGAAAAATCATCAACAAAATCTATGCTACTAGCGAGACACCTACCGGTATAGCCATGGGCTTTAATGCTCATATGGAACTGTATAGAAAGCCATTAGCAATGGGGCGTTTTCGCTTTGTGCTTGATGTAAAACAGAGCAACATTGCATTACTCCAACCCTATAAGCGCGCCTTGGCTCAGTGGAAACAAGCAAATAC
>CAXTTV010000037.1:20193-30259 GCA_964247295.1 uncultured Ktedonobacteraceae bacterium
GTAGCATACTCCGCTGATGAATACTATATATACTAATTCTATAGTTTCTGGGAATTTGTTCGTAAGAAGGAGCACAAAATGACCGCCCCAGAGAATTCTAAGACGGCTATGTTGGAAGCTGGGTTACGCGAAAAGCGACCAGAGCAATACGACATTCAAAGTGGAGACCAGCATCACTAATCCGATGTTAAACCAATGGACGCGCTGTGTGTCCACCAACTCCTTCATGAGATCCTGACGGCCAGTCAATGTGATTAGCGCAACCATGGTAAAAGGCAGTTGCAGGCTGAGTAACACCTGACTGATGACAAGGACTTCGCCTGAAGGAATATTTAGCCAGATGATGACCAGAGCAGGAATCATCGTGAGCAGTCGCCAGACCCACATCTCTACTTTTCTGTTCAAAAATCCTTTGAAGACGATCTGCCCGGCCATCGTTCCCGTGGTTGATGAGGAGAGGCCAGAGGCCAGGAGGCCGATACCAAAGGCGACCGCCGCCGCCGATCCCAGAATCGGGATTAAGGTGACATAAGCCGTCTGGAGATCTAAACGATCCGGGTTGACACGCTGATAAAAGACGGTTCCAGCAACGATGAGCATGGCAGCATTAACAAAAAAGGCGACGTTAAGGGCGGCTATGGTATCGATCTTTGCCAGGCGCAAGGCTTTGCGACGCTCTGGAAGCGTCGACTCACTCCCTCTTAGACGCTGCGTGGCAAGAAAAGAGTGGAGGAAGACGTTATGTGGCATAACGGTCGCTCCTAGAATACCAACCGCGACCAAAATGCTTCCCATTGAGAATTGAGGCACAACGGTATGGAAGGCACCTTGCCCCCAATCCGGACTGATGAGAAAGGTCTCAAAAAGATAGACGACCCCAACGATTGAGACCAGACCAATGATTACAAATTCAATTGAGCGATACCCCCAGCGACTCAGATTTAGAAGCCCCATGACAATTACGCCTGTAATCAATGCCGAGACAAACAAGGGCAGATGAAACAGGATCGTAAAACCGAGGGCCGCTCCCAAAAATTCAGCCATGTCGGTGGCCATAATCGCAATGGTTGTCACGATTCCTAAGACAATCACGATGGGCTGTGAAAATTGCTCGCGGATCAACTGCGCCAGGTCTTTGCCTGTAGCTATACCCAGTTTCGCTGAAGAGATTTGAAGAAAGATTGCGATCAGGTTGCTGATTAAAATGACCCAGAGCAGTTGATAACGATACCCCGCTCCGGCTGCGAGATTAGTCCCCCAGTTACCTGGGTCCATATATCCTACACTGACTAAAAATCCCGGCCCCAGGGCTCCAAAAATCTCTCGTGGACTAATTTCCCATCGGTTCTTTCGATGCCAACCTTTCAGCAGATGGAGCCCAACCGGTCCACTGCCATCGGCACTTTTCTGCGATAATAACGCCATGCGAGTCTTCTCCTGACCACATACTTTTATCTTTACTGATCTGTCCAGATCTATTTTTTTAATAAGCTTAAAAATATTTAAGGAGTGAAAATAATTTTTTATACCCCTAAAAATAATAGTAACATAACAATAAATTCTTTTCAAGGGCGCACATCCCGCTCCCACGGGTCCACACATGACCCGATCTACTTCATTCCAGCTTCCTTCTCTGTACAGGAACATCTCCTGCATTTCTCAGCAGGGTCTTCTGAGGCCACGGCGTTCAACAAAGCATGATGTTTCCATTGCATTCATATATAAATTCGTATATCATAGTATTTGAGAGTCGAAGTGATAAGTCCAGCATTCCACCTTACCATCTATTTTGCCTCTCACTGATTTTTTCGTTCTTAAATCAGACAAAGGATCTTTTGTATATGCACGACGAAAAAGTACGATCCTCTGAGATATCCACACATGAGGATCTTCCCGAGAGCCAGGCAGAAGCGCTTCCTATTCATCAGGATGGCTACCAGTGGACAGCGCTCTCTGTAACCACTGTTGGGGCACTGCTGGCTTCTGTTCAAGGCTCTGCTCTGTTGATCGCTCTCCCAAATATCATGGAGGAGCTCAAAATTTCTTTTTTTGTGATTATGTGGGTGCTACTCTCCTATCTTCTGATTATGACGGTCCTGACGCCGATTGTTGGCCGATTCGCGGATATCTGGGGTCGCAAACACCTCTATAATGCTGGCTTTCTGATGTTTACCCTGGGCTCTCTACTCGCTGGTCTGGCACAACCTCAGTTTCACGGGGCCGATCTGATCGCTGGTCGCGTCGTTCAAGGTATTGGTGGAGCATTGCTGATTACAAATTCCACGGCGATTGTGACTGATGCCTTTCGTAAAGGTCAGGTTGGTCTGGGCCTGGGAATTAATCAGATCGCCGGGGCCGCTGGTTTCCTGCTCGGACCGATCGCTGGTGGTCTGCTAACCGAGCTTTCCTGGCGCTGGGTGTTTCTGATTAATGTGCCGCTGGGCTTTTTTGGCCTGCTATGGGGGATCTGGCGTCTGCGCGAGCCGGTGACTCCACGCGCGCATCAGCATATCGACCACGTTGGGATTGTGACACTGGCTTTGGGTCTGACAGGTACCCTACTGGCACTAACGATGCTGGCCTTTCCGATGCTACCGGTGCCAGCGATTGTGACGATTCTGGTCATTGGTCTGGTTGGCCTGACGCTGTTCGGGATCTTTGAGCCGCGCGTAAAGGAGCCAATTGTACAACTGCGATTGTTTAAATCCCGACTCTTTACGATGGCGAGCCTCAGCGGTCTGTTGAACGGAATTGCTCGCGGTGCTGTGCTGTTCCTACTAATCTTTTTCCTTCAGGGCCCCTACGGCAAAGATCCTCTGACCGCCGGCCTGATGCTCGCGCCCTTTGGTCTGGCCTTTATGCTGATCGGCCCATTAAGCGGGCGGCTCTCCGATCGCGTTGGCTCAAAGATTTTGGCTCCAATCGGCCTGGGCGTGACTGCTATCGGCCTGCTCGGGCTGGTCTTTACGCAGCCAAGCACACCATTCTGGCTGATCTCCCTCTTTATGGCCTTAATGGGCGGCGGCTCAGGCTTTTTTGTCTCACCCAATACGAATGCGATTATGAGCTCGGTTGAACCCCATATGCGCGGCGCGGCGGCGGGCGTTCTGAACATGCTGAACAATACCGGACAGATGTTGAGTATCGCGATTGTGTTTCCGGTCGCGCTCAGTAAGGTACCTCAGGCGGCGATGATACAGGTTTTCATTTATGGTGGCGGTATGGATAAAACCGCCCTGAACATTTTTATGACGGGTCTGCATAATGCCTTTTTAATCTCCTGCGTGCTCTCGGTGATCGCGATGATTGTCGCGGCCCTGCGACCCTCGCATCGCATGGCGTAACACATTCTTAAAAAGCTCCATCCTCTATTGAGAGTGGAGCTTTTTTGATGGGGTTCAGGCTTCTCGTCTGGTTAAGAGGATCGCCAAGGCTAGAAAAACAAGGCAGATCAATAGTAAGATACTCAAGTTCACGGGAATTGCTGATAGATTGTACCCCAATAAGGCTGAGCGAATCGCGCTAACACCATAGGTGAGAGGATTCAAAAAGAGAATCAAGTGTAGCCAGTCTGGAAGATGCTGAGCCGGGAAGACGGCTCCTGAGAAAAGGTAGAGCGGAAGAGTAATAAAGTTTTGAATGGTGCCAAAGTTTTCAAAGTCTTTGATGCTGACGGCCAGGACGATGCCCAGAGAACTAAGGGTGAGAGCAGTCACGAACATAGTAAGTAATGTGAGTGGAACGCTTGTCAGAGTTAGCGGAACTCGCGCGAGCGGCGCGAAACAGAGGACAATCGCGGCCTGAATCGTTGCACTGGTCGCTCCCCCCAGACATTTGCCCAGCACTAAGGTTGAGCGGGGTGTTGGTGCGACCAACACCTCTTTAAGAAAACCAAACTCTCGATCATAGATAATCGAGATCGCTGATTGCAAGCCACTAAAGATGATTGTCATCGCAACGACACCTGGAAAAACAAACTGCTCATAGCTAAACCCGTTAATGGATTGCAATGAGCCCCGCAAGCCAAACCCCAGGGCAAATAGCCAGACCAACGCCCTCACGATGGCACTATAAAGGCGGCTGCGCTGTCTCCATAACCGATCCATATCCCGCCGCCAGATCATGGCGATCCCCTCGGGATCAATAAAATGGACGGGCTGCGCGGTCACCTGTGGTTGAAGATGCTGATCAAGATCTTTTGTCTTTAACACTGTGCTGCTCTTTCTAACGCCGCAAGCGGCCACGGCTTCGTAAACGCGCTCCCATCCGCTCCCGTGTTCCGACGCTCTCATCGCGGATCGCCTTACCAGTCAATTGTACAAATACATCTTCCAGGCTGGGAGCCTGTACGGTGACGCCGCGTACCTCGATATCGGCCAGGGTCAGGCGACGGATGAGATCGGCGGCCAGGGTCTGACCATTCTCGCCCTCCACGACCAGAGATCCATGCTCGGCTTTCACCGGGCGATCCAGCCACCGCGTTACTTCGATGACAGCCTTCTCGGCTTCCTGAGTAGCGATCCTCACTACGTCCTGGCCAATCTGACGTTTGAGTGCCTGAGGCGTATCTAATGCGACAATCTGCCCATTGTCGATAATCCCAATTCGATCGCAATATTCAGCCTCATCCATATAGTGGGTCGTCATCATGATGGTCAGGCCCGTGCTCTGCTTTAAGCGTGTAACATACTCCCAGACGCTCCGGCGCGTCTGCGGGTCCAGACCAACGGTCGGCTCGTCGAGAAACAGGGTCTGTGGCAGGTGCAATAGACCACGCGCAACCTCTAAACGCCGCTTCATCCCGCCAGAGAAGGTTTTGACAGAGTCTTTGCGCCGCTCATCTAGACCGACGAGTTCCAGGACTTCCTGGATGCGCTTCTCCCGCGAGGCGCGGGGCGTATGATAGATCATGCAGTGATAATACAGGTTCTGCTCCGCGCTCAGATACTCATCCAACGTGGGGTCCTGAAAGACGATGCCGATACTCTGACGCACTGCCATCGACTCACGCACAATATCGTACCCGTTGACCAGAGCTCGCCCACCGCCAGGCTGAAGAATTGTGCATAGCATTTTAATTGTCGTGCTTTTGCCAGCGCCATTGGGACCTAAAAAACCAAAAGTTTCACCTCGTCCAACCTCAAAATCAATCCCTTTCACCGCTGGAACACCGTTAAATGAGCGAGACAGCCCCTCAACAAGAATCGTCATACCAATTTTGCCTAACTTTCTCTCACTATAGCTCCAGAAGATGACGTAGAACCGGTACCGCCTCCTGGAGGCGCGCCAGATCCTGAACATCAAGCTGCTGAAGCCGACGCTGTAATGAGGACTGCCGCACATTTCTGAAAAGCTCAACGGCCCGACGCCCGGAATCAGTGACCTCGACCCAGACACATCGCCAGTTGGTATCGTCACGGCTGCGCTTAATGTATCCCTGCTCTACAAGTCGTTTCACCATTGAGGTCGCAGTGGAAGGTACAACCGCCAGTTGGTCGGCCAGTTCCTGCATTGTACAGCGCCCGCGATCAACCAGAACCCCCAATAAAGAAAGCTGCCCCTGAGTCGTTCGCAGCTCCTGAACTTTCTGCCAGACCTGCTCTTCTTCGGTTCCTGGCAAAAATTCGCCTGACCCGTCCACTCCACTTTGAGGATCTGGAAATTGCACAATCCGACGCAATAACTTTGGCGCAACATCTAAAATATCTCGCGCTAGTTGCTCTTGCTCTCCTACAGAAAGAAAGGGTTGCTCGGGTAGGTTTTGCTCACTCATACCTTTACCTTTATATAGTCACTTCGATACTCTAACAATAGGATAAACGAAATGATAGATAAAAGTAAAGGGGTAGATCGTTAGACCTAGCCCCCTCTTACTTACATCCAGATCAGGATCGTTTGCTAGCTGCTGGAGTCTTCTGCTCCTCGTTCGTATTATCCTCGATGGGCATGCTCAACTCCTCTTCTCCACCCACGTCAATCGGATTCTCAACCTTTACAAGATATACTATCACTACAGCTACACCGATAAAGAAAAGTAATACCAATATATAGGCCAGAATTGCTTCAATATCCATTTTTCCTCCCGCTCGATCGCTTTCTTCCTCTATCGTAAACAGGTCCCTCGCCCGCGTTCAGGCGCAAGCGATACATTAGACACGTAAAAAAGAAGCGTCCAGCTACTAAAAGCTAAGACGCTCCCCACCTTTTCTTTAGATACTATTCGCTTATATGAGCTCGATTTTCCCCTCGATGACGCTCTCATCTTCCTGTACCACAAAGACCCGCGCATAGGGTGGCTCAGGGTAGTGCTGATGGGAGAAAATAATGTAGATCATATGATTGCGTTTGGCCCAGGCCTTGTCGCGCGCTGAGGGATAGGCCTCGCTGATCGGATGCGAGTGATAATAAGAATACATTTCTCCATCATATTCATCAATATCATCGGCGATCCTCAACATATCGGCTCCGCTGATCTCTGAGAAATCATCGGGATGCTCCGCAGCGTTAGCTGTGGGATAATTTTTAAAGATCCGACCATCTTTGCTGGCAAGCATGCCACAGGTTTCGTTGGGATACCCGGCGGCAACATGCGCCTGCATCTCGGTATACATCTCTCTGGGAAGCTGGACAACGAAACCAGGTTCAACTACCATAGCATTTTCGCCTCCAGGGTATCTTCCAGCTCGTTCAGGTTGCGGGTCCAGAGATCTTCGCTAAGATACTTCCAGCCACCATCAGCCAGCAACACAACGATCTTTCCCTGCTCCAGACTTTCGGCCACACGAAGAGCGGCATGCAGGGCGGCTCCGCAGGATGGTCCAGCGAAGATCCCTTCCTGGTCCTTTAACTGGCGGGTTCGACGGATCGAGTCCAGTCCCTCTACCAAAATCTTGCTATCCAGCAGCGATTGATCGAGAACCGGGGGAATAAAGCCATCCTCAAGGCTGCGCAGCCCCTGAACCGCCTCGCCCTGAAGTGGCTCAGCGGCGACAATCTTAATAGCTGGATTATGTTCTTTCAGGCGTCGGGCGGTCCCGGTCAGTGTCCCACCGGTTCCCAGACCAGCCACAAATACATCCAGATCGGGCAGATCCCGAATGATCTCCGGTCCAGTCCCCTCGTAGTGGGCGCGAGGATTCGCCGGATTGCCATACTGGTAAAGCATTACATACTGCTCATGCTCCCGAGCAAGCTGTTGAGCCAGCCTCACCGCTCCGTTGCTGCCCTGAGTGCCATCGGAGAAGAAGATCTGCGCGCCATACAGTTCCAGCAATTGGCGACGCTCTTTCGTTACATTGTCTGGCATCACCGCCACAAAGTGATAACCTTTGACGCGAGCGATCATCGCCAGGGCGATTCCGGTATTGCCACTTGTAGGCTCAAGCAGAGTTGAGCCCGGCTTCAGCCGGCCCGCAGCCTCCGCCTCATCAACCATCTTTAGCGCAATCCTGTCTTTGATGCTGCCGGAGGGATTGGCTCCCTCCAGCTTGGCAAAGATCTGAACCTTTGGACGCGGACTAAAGCTTTGAAGTTCCACCAGGGGTGTATTCCCTATAGTCCCTAAAATGCTGTTATAGCGCATAGGTCATCCTCTGCATACATGTATTAAGCCTGACGGCCCCCCGCCATCGCAGGCAAGAGACGCACCTTATCGGTGGCTCCGATCTGCGTCTCCAATCCCTGGAGATAGCGTGCATCCTGATCGTTCACATAGACGTTAACGTAGCGGCTCAATCCCTCGGTTCCCTCAGGCTGAATCTGCTCTTTGAGGGCGGGATACTGCTGGTACAGATGGTCAAAAACCTCTGCCAGCGTACTACCATCGACTGTTACTTCTTTCGCGCCACCCGCCGAGGAGCGCAACACCGGGGCCAGACGTACAGTTGCCATCATCTTCCTTCCTTCTTAAAACGCTTCTCTTTTAGCTGCGGGCCGGGACCGCACAGATCTCGCTGTAGGTCGGCAAGTTCTCAGGATGAGCATTCTCACCACACGCGGGACAATTGGGGTCGCGATGCAGTCGCAGTTCATCGAACTCGCCAGCCAGAGCATCGTACGTTGTCAGGCGTCCGACCAGGGGATCACCAATGTTCAACAACAGCTTGATGGCTTCGGTGGCCTGCAATAGACCGATAATGCCAGGAAGCACACCCAGCACACCAGCCTCAGCACAACTGGGGGCCAGTTCTGGTGGGGGTGGCTCAGGATAGAGACAGCGATAGCAAGGACCATCATACGGTTTAAAAACTGTGACCTGGCCCTCAAAGCGAAACACGCTTCCATGCACTACCGGTTTATTCGCGACCACAGCGGCATCGTTCAACAGGTAGCGGGTCGGGAAGTTATCGGTCCCGTCAATGATCAGATCGTATTCATTGACAATCTCTGTAACGTTGGTTTCATCCAGACGCTCGATATAGGTAACAACCTTGATGTCAGGGTTCAGGGCCTCTAGCGTCTGACGAGCCGACTCGGCTTTGTACTCACCGATGCGTCCAGTATTGTGCAGAATCTGTCGCTGGAGGTTACTTTCATCCACCACGTCATTATCGATAATTCCTAATGTACCAACTCCAGCCGCCGCCAGATAATATGCGGCAGGAGATCCCAGACCACCAGCACCCAATAACAGCACTTTGGAGTCCAGGAGCTTCAACTGCCCCTGCTCACCCACCTCGGGGATCAACAGGTGTCGGCTGTAACGTTTGTTCTGACTCTCGCTTAAGGTGCGGGGCTCTTTGAATTTGTAGCCACTGGCCTTCCATTGACCGAACCCACCAGCCATAGAGGAGACGTTACGATATCCCATCTGTTGCAGGGTTTTCCCAGCCATTAAAGAACGTACACCACCAGCACAGTAAAGCACCACCGGCTGATCTTTGTCCGGCACAGCCTCTTCTATCTGAAGCTCTAAATAGCCACGTGGCACATGAATGGCTCCAGGTATATACCCTTCATTCCACTCGTTTTTTTCACGCACATCGACAACGACAGCCTCTGGCTTTGGGGTAGTCAGAAGTTCTTGTACCCGCTGAGGGCTGACCTCTGATACCTCTTGTCGCGCCTTGCGCAGAATTTCACGGGATGCCTCGCCCATGTTGGTCACCTTTCGATTCTTGATTAAGTTAATCAACTAACTTTAATATTTTCTTACAAAAGCCTACCACGCATGTTTTTCAGTTGTCAAGGTAAATTCAGCAGTATCTGAGGAGGTAGCGCGCAGGATATTTGTAGATATAAACACCCTCTAACAAAAAAATATTCCAGTACCATAGAAGGCTCAGATTGCGGTACAATGAAATTGTGGAAGCGAGATCTCACCAAAGAAAGAGGTGTGCTATGGCAACTGGACCAACTATTCAAGAGATTCTCCAAAACTATAAACATATCGCGGTGGTCGGGTTTTCACTTGATCCCGATCGACCCAGCCATTATGTGACGGCGTATATGCAGCAGCGGGGCTACAATGTGCTTCTTATCAATCCCCGCTACGCCGGTCAGCAGGCGTTGGGGAAAAAAATCTATGCCTCTTTAATCGAGGCTCAGACTGCCGGTGAGCCGATGGAGATCGTTAATGTGTTTCGCCGATCAGAAGATGTACTACCCGTAGCGGAAGAGGCGATCAAGGTAAAGGCTCATGTACTCTGGCTTCAATTGGGGATTCGCAATGAAGAGGCGGGACAGAAAGCCCAGACAGCAGGATTGGCATTTGTCCAGAACCACTGCATTAAGGTAGAACACTCTCGCTGGCTCTGATCAAAATGTCGATCTTTTCAACAAAAAGACTGCTTGCCTTGCTCTACAGAAAAAGGTAAGATACCAGAAGAAGATCACACCTGCCATTTTTTTAGATCTCATAAGGAGATTTTGGGAAACACCTGTGAAACATATAGCCAGGGACGAGACGCGGGACCAGCACAACCGCCTCGATGCATTCGACCTGATGCTACGCCGCCAGGGCTGGTTTCTGGTGAGAAACCGCCCGCTTCATACTGACTCTAACGTCATTCGTATCCGAAACTCTAACCCCGACAGTTCCGATACCTGCCAGCAAGATACATTTTAT
>CAXTTV010000038.1:0-30103 GCA_964247295.1 uncultured Ktedonobacteraceae bacterium
GTATAGCCCAGCGTTTGCGTCCCTCCCTGGCGTCCACTGTTGTTAAAGAAAAGGGAGCGCTGAGCGATGATCCCACCGCCCTGCCCCTGAACGGTTAGAGAGACAGCGTAGGGATTTACTCCATTATGGGGATAAGCTGCGGCCAGCGGTGCCAGCATATCCTTGATATTCAGCGTCTTAAAACTGTGGGCCGGAATCTGATATTGCTGTTGGGAAAGGTAGGTGTCAGCAAAGAAGGTAACGCGTGCGATCCTGCTGGAACCTGAGGGATTATAGAGTGTGAGCCTTTCATCGTAGTCGTGGCCGGTATAGCCCTCGGCGAACGCATACATAGCGTGACCATCGGTATTCGGTTCACCGAGCATCTCAGCCATCCCTGAAATATTTCCCGGCTGATGATGAAAAAAAGTTTGACTCTGCGCAACAATTGGACGATCGGACGAGATCTCCGCAGACTGCGCCGTCGTTGTTTTGCATCGGCAGCCTTTCACTATCCCATTGATATCGACAACCGTCCGGCCCCAGGCGATAATTGGCAGCTTGACCTGCTGACTCTGCCCATTACTGTAGCGCAGCGTCAGAGATGCTCCGGTGGCCTGACCCGAGAAGTTTGCCAGCACCAGATTCTGTTGTGTTCCCGCTTCCGTTGAGGTTTGTGGGAAAAGCCAGCGCTTACTTTGAGTGGTGGCCCCCAGGTAGGTCGCGGCTCCGGTTGTGCTACCACCGGCACTGGGGATCTGCGCGGCCAGATACTGTGTTTTCTCGGCTACAATCGGTTGATCCGAGGCAATCTGGATTGAGAATTGCCCACTCATGGGCGGCGTGAGGGTCACGCGTTTCAGCGCTCCAAGTACAATAGTCTGAGTTGAGCAACCGTTTCCACCATCAGGTCCGGATGGAATCTGGCGAGTGCAGATACTGGAATAATAAGAGATTGTGATTTGGGAGGTGCGTGAATTCGGATTGAGTAGTGAAATCTCTGTAGTAGCTTTGCGATTGCTCTGTTGAAGATTTTCAGCATTGGGAAAGTAATAGCGGGTCGCCGTTTTCGTTGTGCCAAAGGCGTCAGTCCCACTTTTGATCTCTTTATATTGAAAGTAGAGTGGTCGTTCCGCGATCAGGCCAGGTCCCTGGAGAACCTTCACGATCGTTGAAACCGCCTGGGGTGTTACCCATGTATCGGCATGCAATTGATCGTTTAGTCTGACCACCGTCCTCTGGTTTTTTGGTGCATTGATCCTCAAGATCTGTGGGGAGCGACCCGAGAACAGGCAGGTGATCTCCACCTGAGCATCCTCGGTCAGACTAGGATTATAGAACAGCAGGTTTTCCTGATAATCGCGACCAACTTTGCCCTCGGCAAAGTACCATTGCTTGCTACTTAAAGAGATACGACTATTGAAGTTCTGAGCCGAGAGTTGGATAATCTTACTGGTCAGGACCGAAGCGTTAAAGCTTCCGAGGCCGGTCGCGAGATCAAAGTTATCTCCCGCCGGATACATGCCATGGTTATAGCTATTATAATCGTTATTGCCCGTTGTCACATCGTGAAAGTTCGCGGCGTAAGTATCGGACTGCGAGGCGATCTGATAGAGCAGGGGTGTAACCAATCCGATTGTATTCAGGCCGTGGGCCAGCGCCGCCTGATTTGTCATCGCCATCCAGGCGGCCCAGATCGGGGTAGCCGCTGAGGTGCCGCCGATTGGAATCCAGGGACTTTTGGGAGAGCAGTAAGCATGGGTATCGGAGCAGTAGATCAGGTAGCCCTTATTGGGGTCTGCATGGAGCGAGACATCGGGCTCACCCCGGCAGATTCGGTCAGAGGGGTGGCAGTTGGTCTGTGCCTGTTTCTTCGCGAACCAGGACGGAGCCTGCCAGAGCGTACTGATACCCCCGCCCGAAGCTCCATCGGGACTATTATTCCAGACCTGCTCGTTTTGGTAATTGTTCGAGGAATTAATCTGAAGGCTGGTGCCCCCGACCGCGACAACATTTGGCTGTGAAGCGGGATCATCGGGAGCCAGACCCCGATATGCGTGGGTATCATAGGCACAGCCGGCGCTCCCAAGGTCACCGGAAGCCGAAAAGATCGCCTGTCCCTGGATGGTTGCATATTGAAAAAACTGGTTCTCTGCTTGCATATAGCTTTTATCTTGCTCTTTCTCGCAGAGCCCCCAGCTATTGCTCACCACCGCCGGCGCGTCATTAATAATCTGCGCCCACTCCTGAAGAGAATCCGCATCGGTATTCGCGGCCTCGTAGATCTTCAGATTTGCCAGTCGCGGAGCTGTGCTCAGCACCATCTCAGCATCCAGCTCCACCTCTGTCATACCCGCGTCCGCATCCACTTTGTGGTTACCAGTTACAATCGTCTGAATGCTTGTAGGAGCCTGACCAAAGCACTGACTGTAGTGCTTAAGATCTCCCGAATTAAAGCTATCCAGCTCATAAAGAGCCACCGTCTGCCCCTCGCCATGATAGCCCTGGTTATAAAGCCCTTGAAGGTTATAGGCCTGGGCCACCTGATTTGGTAGTAGATAGCTGAGGCCCGGCTTAGGGCAGGATTGATCGTACTGCATCTGCGGCGTGACCATTTGATGAGGCTTTAGTAGGTGATGCTGCTGGCGCATCGCGTTGTTCAATCCGCTCAAGCCCAGGATCGTCGATCCCAGTGCCGTGGGGATGCTGGCCTGAGAGCTCGCCGCGAAATAGCGATGCCCATCGGGAGCGGCATAGTTCTGAATCTGGACATGAAAAGCTTTTTCCGCCTGCTGTACCGTTCCGCTAAAACCGATAAGCAGGTGATGATTATACGTATGAGTAACCGTGAAACCGGCACTCTTCAGATAATCCAGAGCCTGCGCGTACTCTTGAGGGTTAGCGCCAAAGGCCTGCTGAGCTTGATCTGGAGATAGGAACCGATGATAATTTGGCGAACCAGGCTTTACCACATCCTCCGCATACGTTTGCAAGAGATCCGAATGCTGCGGGCTAAGAGCCAGCGAAAGCGAGATCTGCTGCTGAACATTGGTCGCGCCCAGAACTTGGCTACGAGAGATCAACGGTGTCTGGCTGCCCAGCAGCGGGCGAAATGTCTGGAAGGAGGCCCTGGCCGCCGTAAAGCTTGTAAGAGAGGAATAGAGAAGTGGGAGGGAGCCTCCCAGAATCAGAATGAGCAGGGTCGGGAGGAGCAACTTTTTCAAGCGGTCTCCCGACTGGTTGCGAAAGAAACACAACATAAGAACAACCCTTTCTAACATCCCAACACAGTGTTGTGCTTGCGAAAGTTTTCGTAAGTATTCTATCCATGCCACTGGGTGGCAAATTTATGGGTCAGATCCAGATAAAAATGATGATAGTGAACGCTTGGCTCAATCTGCGCGCCCTCAAACCACTCATTATACGACGTAATCGTAACCCAGTCTGGCTTGCTTGAGATCGCCGCCTGCCAACTCTGAGCATAAGTTTGACCGTGGTTACGAGGAACCACATAGCTATTGGTGCGACCGGGAACGCGGGTATCGTCATAGCCTGGAAGCACACCGGCGGCCCAGATCTTATGGGTATGGTGGGCGCGATTGTAAGCATCCACCTTCGCGCGGAACCCTTGATCTACCGCCGGCATAGTATGGTGGAGAATTCCCCAGTAGCCAGCGCTAAACAGATGGATACCGTCAAACACATCCAGCAGGGTGGTATCAACCGTCTCCGCCGACCAGAGCATCTGATGATTAGGATCAACCTTCTGGCGCAGCGAACGCCATTCATTGAGTGTGCGGCCCTGGCCGAGTGGGTCCCAGAAGAACAGCACCGGTTTCCCCTGCCAATGAAAGAAATGCGCATCCTTCGTGTAGTGATCCCGAACGTAGCGTAAATTATCCACCATTTTACTAAACGAAGAGAAAGCCGATGTATCCGTCTCAATATATAGAGACGAGGCGAAATGAACATGCTGTTTCTGCTCAAGCGGAACCGACTGCTTGAGAAGCACACCAAAGTGCTTATCGGTTGGAGTCCCCCGTCCCCACCAGGAGCTAATAAAGCCCGTGATCCCTGCCCCCGCCGCCTGACTGAGCTGGTGATCAATCGTCGCCTGGTCGCCCGATCGGTACTTTTGTTCAGGAAGATCCGACATATGTGCGGCATTCCAATCCGAGGGATTGTACCAGGAATAGTAAAAGGCCAGTACCGGTCGATTGGGATTGAACCTGGAAGCCTGAGCCTCTTGTGCCAGCGCGGCTTGAGGCGCGAGCCAGCCAGATAGAAGTGTTGCGCAGAGCCACAAAGCCATCATCCCAAAAGCGGTAAAAGAGATAGACCGTCTAAACATAGAAGTGTTCTCCAGATAGAGCGTAAGAAACTGGTAAAAGCAGATAGGTAAAGTGGTAGCATGGCCCGATCGCCCTCTTCTCGTGAAGTGAGGGGACAGGAAGGGAGCAGCCATGCTGATAGAGGATGAGAACAGTGCACCAAATACCCTCCGCTTCTCTTCCTGAAGGTGGGGATGCCGTCGCCCGAAAAGCAGGGATACCAGGGGCAGCATCCCCCTCTTCTCCTCGCGTCGAAATTGGGACATATCAGCATATACCGCACCATTTCATGATAGTGATCGGCGTGAACACATAGAAATAAATAGGAGAATAGTCCCGTAGAAAATCAGCAAAATAGAGCAGAAAATATGTCTTGTAAAAGAGGCTACCATAGCTCGTGATACAGGTCAAAGAGGAGCGTTATAGTAACTTGGAGATGGTGAAAAATGGTCGCGCGTGTAACTATTGCACGTACTGGTCTGTTCTCTTCCCAATATGATCCTGATATACTGCTTGTACAGCAGGAAGATCGAGATACGGAGAAGGTGCATGTCAGTATGAATTCAAAGAAAATCTCTGGAACTCAGGGGCCGTCCATGGATTCGGGCGAGGTCTCATTGAGTGCGCTCTACGAACGATTTCGTAAGCCCATTCATTCATATGTGTACAGATTATTAAATAGTCAAGAAGACGCGGATGACGTAACCCAGGAAGTATTTATGCGGGCCTGTGTCTCCTGGGATGGATTAATGGACCGGGAGAACCTCTCGGCCTGGCTATACCGGATCGCCACAAATTTATGTGTAGACCATCTGAGGAGGCGCAAAAGAATCTCCTGGTGGTCGTTAACGCGCCGTAACAATAATCCGGAGAGAGGGGATGATCGCGTAGAGGAGGAAGCTTCATATTTGCCACAAAACGACGGAGGCATTCCAGAGATTGCCGAGAGAGAGCATATCCGTCAGGCCCTGGCAAACATGCAAGAAGAATACGCCGTCGTCCTGACTTTAAGTGCAGCCCAGGGACTACCCTATCAGGAAGTCGCAAACATCATTGGTATCTCGCCTAACGCTGCGGCCACCAGAATCTCGCGGGCCAAGCGTATGTTTATAGAACAATATCAACGTTTAACACAACAGGGAGTCGGAAAGCGGAAAGTAAGATGAGTAACTTTGATAGAACCAACCAGCCTCCCCTGTCGCGAGAAATCAGCTCCGAGGCCTGCAACGTCGCTCAGCCCTACCTGGGTATCATCGATGATCTCCCGATCGAGCAGGCCCGAAAAGTTATGGTGCATGTTAAGCAGTGTCCACGTTGTGCCACCGAATTAGAGCGGCTGCGGCGAGCAACCCAGTTTGTTGCCAGCCTACCTATAACCGAGCCTTCCGCCAACGTAGACAAAGCGATCCGTGCCGCCATTGCCGCTCATGAAGCTGGACGCAGCAATATTCGCGACTTCCGTACAGCTTCAAGTAGGCGGAAAAGCAAGCGAAAGCCGGTTGTTATCGCCTCCTCGCTCGTAGCCGTCGCAGCAGCCGTAGCGATCGCACTCTTTACCTTTCATAATCCATTCATGCCCGCGCAAACAGCCTTCGCGCTACCGGGCAGTGTGAACTGGGATGGCTACGTTCTGCATTACACAGTTCCCCGGCAGAGCGCGAACGGCCAGTACAATGTGGAATGCTATCAGGATCTTGGCAAGAACCAGTTGCACGCCGAGGCAAAAGGTCCTAATGGCTCCGACGTTGTGATCGTTGGCAACGATCAGAAGATGGTTGCTCTCGATAAAAGCAATCAGACGGTCCAATTGAATGCCGATGGTTGGAAAGCCTGTGAGTCTGCCTTTAATCTCAACGATCTGCGTCAGGGGTTGCAGTCCAGCGACATGAAATATGCTGGCAAAAGTACCTTCAAAAACCAGGAAGTTTATCAAGTTAAAGACAAAAATGGCAACGTGTTGTTATTAGATGCACAGTACCGGCCAGTCAATGTTTTGCAGGGTGGGAATGCCAGCCCGATCTACGCAACCAGTGAACTTATGCAAGCGAAAGACCTGCCTGAAAGCACATGGGATACAAACGTTCCCACTGGCTTTAAAGTAGGCAAAATTGACGGCATCCCGGAGTAAAGCAAGGTGGGGGGAAGATAGAAGGGCATTTATAACAACCTTGAGTAGACAACCAAAATCTAATTATATATAAAGGATCTCATACCTGAACCATATAAAGGGTATGAGATCTCTTTTTTATTTGAAAATGCTAGATCATATTTCAAGGTAAAGAGGTCTATATCCGCTTTGTCCTGATAGGACCAAAAATCATTTTTTGCAAAAATCCCCGTAAATCTCTTGATTTTTAGGTATTCTTTAACCCCATTACCACAGAAACGGCAGGGCTTGCCAGCGAAAGAGCTCGCGCCGACCCCCACAGCTCAGGCGAAGGTCACTGCCTCTCCGCTCGCGAAAGCCATGGCTGGAGGAACGGCCAACGTCACCGCCTCGCCTCCAGCTCAAGCAACTGTGCCAGCGCAAGCGCCGATACAGACGAGAACGCCACACAATGCGCAGGCCCAGGCGGCTTCTGGCAGTACGGTGACCTTTAGCACGCAGACTCCTCAGGCCAGTTGGGGAACCCCGACCGACTCGCAGGTGGGCCTGAACTCAGGGGTCTGAGCTACAGCTATCCAATCTCGGTCCCGCCCGGTCCCAATGGGTTCGCGCCTCACGTGGGCCTTTCGTACTCCAGCGGCTCCGTCAACGAGACGCACAACCTTCAGGCTACCGCTCCCTGGGTTGGGCAGGGCTGGAATCTCTCGATGGGCTCGATTAGCTGGTCACAGGAAAATGTCCTTGCCGGTCAGGGTCAGACCCATCTGGAAAATATCTGGAATATCAATGATCCCAGCGGGATCAGCGGCCAGTTGATTCCCCCCGATCTCAGAACTTCAACGGTTAAAGACTATAATCCCGATGTGAAATCTATTCCGGGTGACTATTTCTGGCGTAGCGCGCCAGAAAGCCATGCTAAGATCCAGGAAGTCAAATTCAACGATGGTGATGCTCCCTGCTGGCATGTCTGGCTTCCCAGTGGAAATTATGAGGAGTTTGGGTGTAGTGGTGACTCTCGTCAAGGTGTTGCCACCGCAACAGGCACGAATAACTATCGTTGGGATCTGAACCTGATGGTGGATCGTTACGGCAATCAGATCCGCTACCGCTACAAACAGAATGGGTCTCCCGCCGGCGTTCGGGATGCCGTGCTTTCCACTATTGAGTATGATGATCCAGGGTGCCATCAATCCCAGCCGCATGGAGCGACCGCAGCCTGCGGCACCTGGAATCCGAAGGTGAAAGTTGTTTTCAATTCCAATACCAAAGCTGATCGCCTGACTGGCGGGAATTGCCAGGGCTGGAACAATACTAATTTGCGTTGCGATGATCCGGAAGATCTCTCCAAAGACAATAATGGAGTTGCAGCTCCCAAAGCCATGGGCACCTATGTGCTCAATGGGGTGCAGGTGTTTGTGGAAGGCAAGCTGCTCTCAAACAACAACTTTTCGTATGATCAGGGGCACCCCAAAACCATTAAAGAGCCTTTGAGTGGGACCCAGGAGAGTGTCAGTGGGTTCCTGGATCTTACCAAGATCGAGCGCCTGGGAGATAAGGGACATGCAGCCGGCTCTCCGGTGGTTTCTCTGGCCTACAAAACCTATGGGCAGCACTACGTGGACGAGGCTTATCCAGCCAGTCCAACGAATAACTGCTTCGCTGACTGGAATCCGCGTAATGCGAACGGGGATTGTTTTCTGTGGTGGCAGACCTACAATACGCATTATCTGACCACGATCGATAATGGGCGGGGCTGGCACGAGAACATCACCTGGGAAGAGGCCCACAGCAATACTCATGGGGTGAATGATGGCTTGGCCGTGAATGATCCCTTTTCCTGTAATGGGCATCCTCAGGCGACCAACAAGTGCAGTCAGGCCGATGATGAAGCCTGGAGCCGGGTGGTGGTTCGCCAGCGGGAGTCGGTGACGAATGGGGTCACCTCCACCTGGAAATACAACTATTATATTCATCAAAACTGGCCGGCGAAGCCCTGTACTGACTGCTCTCAGGGTTACACCTGGGCCAATATCAATGATGCCGACTACGCGGATTTCTATAATGCGATCTTCACGAGCTTCGCTCAGGCGCAGGTGATTCAGCCGGACAACTCCTCGCAGACCCATTACTTCTTACTCTTCACCGGGCTGGGGTCTGGCCCAAAGCTCGATCAAATGTGATCATCCGGCGAACCTGGGTGGGTGCCCGGTTGCACCCTACTGGAACCCTGATCCGGGAGCCGCCGGGCGAGATCAGAAGGAACTGGACTACAGAGCGAATGGGAAACTTTTGAGCGCCCATGAGTGGGGCTATGAGATGAACTGCCCGCCGGGTGGAACCGGTCATAGTGCCAACTCAGAGGGAGACGGCCATGATCCCGGAAACCACTACCTGATCAGCCAGCTTGACCAGAACAATCCGGTGGTGGTCTGTGATCCTCGAGTGAGCTACGAAGACACCTACCAGATCGATGGGAGCACCTCCGACACCATCTACTTCGATGGCTACACCGAGACCGTCATCACGGGGACCAGCTACTCGACCACTAAGTATTACACCAGTGGTGGGTCGCGGATCGCCATGAGCAAAGATGGGGTCCTGGGCTATCTGGTGCCGGATCTGTTAGGAAGCGCGAGCCTGGATAGAAAGGGATGCTTGAGTATTCTATGGACATGGATCACTCTCCTTTTTCTAGCCTCTTGTCCATTTATACATAAATGTGAAAATGATAAGGTAGTGAATAATAATGAGTCGGAGAGGGAGTAGAAGACGGTTTTGTTTCTTTAGCTAATTATAAATTTTTTAAGTTAAATGAATGACGGTATGCCTGAGGGGAGATGTACACGAAATGTTGAAAATGAATACGCAGCATAGCCGCCGAGGAGAAACCGCAAAGAGAAGCAATACGCTCGATCGAATAATCAGTTGTTTCTAGGAGACGCTGAGCTTGCATAATTCGTTGTTGCAATACCCAACGATGGGGTGTCGTACCCGTGATTTCTCGGAAGCGTCGGGCAAAATTACGCTGGCTCATTTGCATTTCGCTTGCTAATCTTTTAATGGGAAGTTCCTCTTGTAAATGTGCGTTTATCCACTGTAAGATCTCACTAAAAGCAGATTGTTCTAATAAATCTGAAAATGATGACTGAATGTATTGAGCCTGACCACCCTCACGTAAGGGTGGTACTACCATACGACGTGCAACTGAGGAGGCAATTTCCGCTCCATAATCTTTTCTAACAATATGAAGAGCAAGGTCTATAGATGCTGCTGTCCCGGCTGAGGTAAGAATCTGCCCACCGTCAATATAGAGTACATAAGGATCTACCTGAATAAGAGGGTATTGCCGGGCCAGGTGTGATGACCAAAGCCAGTGGGTCGCTGCTCGTCTTCCATTGAGCAATCCGGCTGCTGCCAGAACAAAGGCACCAGTACAAAAACTGACTATGCGAGTCCCTCGCTGGTAAGCTTCGCGCAGTGCTTCAAGCAACTGGCTTGGAATGATTACATTACCTGGTGTAGTACTGGGAACAATGATAGTGTCAGCCTGAGCCATCTGTGTCAGGTTGTAAGGAGTAAAGATGCTGAAGCCTGATCGCGTTGGAATGGGTCGGGATTCTACAGCACAGACAAACATTTGATACCACTGTACCCCGAGTTCAGGGCGGTCAAGGCCAAAGACCTCAGTGGCTACAGCGAGCTCAAAAGGATTCACTAGATCGTAAATAGGGATAGCGACGGTATGCATGGCAGTAATGTAGCATAGGTTGTCTTCTTTGCCAATGGTCCAATCCTTTCTGCTCATATAGAATGAAAGTACGCCGTCAACAAGACTAAAGAGAAACCTATGAATCTAGGTGGTTCTATGAACAGAGATGGAGATGATGTATGGAGAAAGTTTGTCTTAACGATAAGTTTCAATTGTTTGAGCAATATTGGACACCAAAAATTGTTGGAGAACTAAACGATTCATATGTGCTGCTTGCTAAATTGAAGGGTGAGTTGTTTTGGCACCAGCATGAAGCTGAGGATGAACTATTTCTCGTGATCAAGGGTAAATTGCTCTTGAAATTGCGTGATCGGGATATTTTATTGGAAGAAGGCGAGTTTTTTATTGTTCCTAAAGGGGTTGAACATCTCCCAATAGCAGAAGATGAAGTTCATGTATTGCTGCTGGAACCAAAGTCTACGAAACATACAGGGAATGTAGTCAACGAGCGAACAGTGACAGCATACGAACAGATCTGAGTGTTATAGTCATAAGAATATTAGAACTGTACACTCTTAGCTTATTGATTTTGTTACAGACGCGTAGAAGAAGGTTGTGAGAAACAACTTGAAAGATTTCCAGCCGAGTAGAAAGGGAAAATAGTGGCAACTGATCCAACCAACAGACGCTTTGTTAATCCATCCACTTTGGCAACCCCGCCGGGCTATACCCATGTTGTTGAGATCATACGAGGGAGAACAGTTTTTATTGCCGGCCAGGTTGCCCTCGACCGAGAGGGTCAGGTCGTAGGCCTACAGGATTATTGGGCGCAAACACAACAGGTCTTTGAAAATCTCAAGGCAGCACTTGTGGCAGTTGAAATGGACTTTACAAATGTAATCAAGCTAAATATCTACATTTTAGATATTTCCCAACTTCCAATTCTGCGCGAGGTCCGTGATCGCTATGTGAACACTATCAACCCACCTGCAAGCACATTGATTGAGGTCCGACGATTAGCTCGTGCAGAGTTTTTGCTTGAGATCGAAGCAGTTGCTCACATGCCAGAGTAGAGGAAGACCTATTTTTGCCTTGCCCAGCCTCATAAGTTGTATCAATTTGATCTTTGATGATTTGAGGATATCTAAAGAGGTAAGGGAATGCTTTGCGGCTTTTGCCTGTTTATATATACAGGTGAATAAACAAAAACTTTTTGTAAAGGCTCATCCTTAGATTTGACCCCGGACTTTTTGCCGGGCTACAATAGGGATTGTATTTTTCGTTTTTCGATTCGCTATTTTTCCCTTACGATGCTGTGAGGAACATTCGAGCCCATAGGAGATCCAGGCATGACTGAGCGTACCCCCGTGATTGTTGGCGCGGCCCGAACCCCGACCGGGAAGTTTTTAGGCTCCCTTTCAAGTTTTACTGCTCCCCAACTGGGCGCGATTGCCATAAAAGAGGCTGTGAAAAGATCTGGGATTGATCCCAATCTGATTGAAGAAGTGATTATGGGGAATGTGGTGAGCGCGGGCGTCGGACAGGCCCCCGCCCGTCAGGCCTTGATCAAGGCCGGCCTCTCGGTGGATATTCCCGCGCTAACAATTAATAAGGTCTGTGGTTCTGGTCTGAAAGCGGTAATGCTGGCCGCTCAGGCGATTAAAGCGGGGGACTCCCAGGCGTTTGTGGCCGGCGGGATGGAGAGCATGAGCAACGCCCCTTATCTGCTACCAAATGCCCGCACTGGTTATCGCATGGGCAATGGTGAGATTGTGGATAGCGTAGTTAACGATGGCCTCTGGTGCGCCTTTGAGAATATTCACATGGGCAATGAGGCCGAGATTATCGCTGAGAAGTTCTGCGTGACCCGCGATAGTCAGGATGAGTTCTCGTTTCAAAGCCATCAGAAGGCTCTGGTCGCGACCCAATCGGGTAGGTTTAAAGATGAGATCGTGCCGGTCGAGGTTCGCCAGAAAAAGAATATAGTGCTGGTCGAGACCGACGAGCCGATCCGCGCCGATACTACAATCGAGGCCCTTGGTAAGTTGAAGCCAGCTTTCCTTGAGGGTGGGACGGTGACCGCTGGTAATGCCCCCGGCCTGAGTGATGGGGCCTCCGCGACGGTTGTGGTGGATGCCGAACTGGCCCAGACACGGGATCTGCCCGTGCTGGCGAAGATCGTCGGCTACGCTTCGGCGGCGATCGAGCCCAAATATATCTTCGCGGCCCCGACTCGCGCGGTTAATCGCTTGATGGAGCGCACCGGTTTGAAGATCGGCGATTTCGATCTGATCGAGGTGAATGAAGCCTTTGCTTCTCAGGCCCTCTCCAATGGGAAAGAGTTAGGGTGGGATTGGTCGCGGGTAAACGTTAACGGCGGCGCGATCGCCCTGGGGCACCCAATTGGTTCCAGCGGCTCTCGCGTGCTGACAACGCTGATCTATGAGCTGCGTCGGCGTGGTGGTGGTCGTGGTCTGGCGACGCTCTGCCTAGGTGGCGGGGGCGCTGTCGCGATGGCCGTCGAGATCTAAAACGTTTCTGCCATCTCACACTGTAGAAAAAGGAAAGACGGTTCGTCTTTCCTTTTTCTATGTTTCTGCTTTTACGCTTTCTCGTCAATTAATACATTAATTTACATATTTATATCTATAGAATCAATTGTTTGGTGCCATTTTTATAATTGAATTAAAGTTAATAGTGTATTTGATAATTCAAAGCATTTCTGATTTAGATACTGTTTTATGTCTAAGCTTGCATGCAAGCATACGGATATACAATGGAAGCGATCGAAATTTCATCTATACAAAATAATAACTGAAAATGCTGTAGACCCTGGGATTTGTGGAGGATGGTGTGTATGCGTTGCTTAATTACAGGTGTTGCGGGCTTTATTGGTTCTCATCTAGCGGATCGGTTGCTGGCTGAAGGACATGAAGTCTGGGGTATTGATAATTTTACAGATGATTATGCGCGACAGTTAAAAGAACACAATCTGGAGTCCGCTCGGACATATCAACGCTTCCGTATGATCGAGGAGGATCTACTGGAAACGGATATTGAGAGGTTGACCGATGGTATGGAGTGGATCTTTCATCTGGCGGGGCAGACCAACCAGGGGTCACATCGGGGACAAGATTTTGCCCGGTCGATTGATTGCAATCTACGGGTGACCCAGCATCTGCTGAACGCGGTGGAGCACTCAAGCTCTTTGCGACGCTTTATCTATGCCTCATCTTCATCGGTTTATGGAGATACTCCGGTTTTGCCGGTCTTCGAGTCGATGCCTCTGCACCCGCTTTCTTTAGACGGGATTACCAAGATGGCGGCTGAGCGGCTCTGCGCCCTCTATCATCACAATTTTGGCCTCCCGACGGTCTCGCTCCGTTACTTTACTGTCTATGGGCCACGTCAGCGTCCGGATATGGCCTTCGCGCGCTTCTGTGAGGCGCTTCAGCAGCACCAGCCAATCCATATCTACAGCGATGGGCAGCAGCGACGCGACTTTACCTATATCTCAGATGCGATCGATGCAACCCTGCTGGCGGCGAATCGCGAGGGCGCGATCGGTGAGAGTCTCAATATTGCTGGCGGGTCCTGCTTTACCTTAAATTGCGCGGTACGCCTGTTGCAGGAGATCAGTGGTGTTCCCGTGGCGGTAACTTTTGAGGATCGGCGGCCCGGTGATGTGCGCAATACCTATGCGGATACCGAGAAGGCGGAGCGGCTCTTAAAGTTTTATCCCCGAGTCTCGCTCTATGAGGGGCTGGCAAATGAGTTTTCTCTTTACTCTTCTTATAGTCATGAGAAGACAAGTGTTGCTTAAAATTCATTGTTCTGGTCGGGTGGTTGTGAGGATAAAGCGAGGTCGCTATGCAAAAAAACTTCTCTCAATTTCGTGCACGTAGATTTTTTGGGCAGAGCGAGCCGGGTTCTGGTTCTGATTTTGATCAGGGGCAGGTGATGCCAGTGCTCACGTTAGAGGACCCGGTAATCAATCAGCATGGGAAACAACTCGTTTCTTCGCTGCTGGATGTTCAGGAACAAAGGATGCGCATTGATCCTGAAACGCCTCCACCCATGATGGATGATGCGCGGCCAGCGATGTTGCCACCGTTGCAAGCGACGGCGAACCTGCCGATGCTTCGACCACAATCGTTACCAGCCGTGACGGATCTAATGGTGGACCAGAAAGGTTCTAAGCCAACAAAGACCCGCCCCTCAAAGAGGGGGAGAAGACAGAGGGCGGTCGTGATTAGTTGGGTGCTCGTGATCGCGCTTTTGATCGCGGCGGTGACAGGTGTAGTCTGGCAGCTTATGCACAACAGTCCTCCTGATGTCACGCTTTATCAGGTAGGGGGACAAAGCAGTGCTCCCTATATTGGGGGTAGCGGGACCGTCCAGGCGAAGCAGCAGTTAGATTTATCGTATCCTTCGACTGAGCGTGCATTAGAAGTGCTGGTAAGGCCCGGTGACTCTGTGAAGGCTAATCAGCAGTTGATTAAGTTAGACCCTGCTTTGTTGAGCGATCAGATTCGTCAGGCCTTGAATGATCAAAATTCTGCCCAGTCTGATCTCCAGAACGCGACCGCTAATGGTACAAGCTACCAGATCTATCGGGCGCAGCAGGCCTACGATGCCGCGCATCAGCGATATCAGGATCTCCTATCAGCGGACTCCTCCTCAACGCTGCGGGAAGGGGTGTTGATCGCGCCCTTTGACGGGGTGGTGACGGCTGTAAATATCAATTCGGGTTCGCCAATAGCACCAGATACAACCTTGCTGACACTCCAGGATGAGTCCAGTATGCTTGTACGCGTACGGATACCCCTGGTAGATCTGGGTCAGGTGAAGATGGATCAGGTTGCTCAGGTAACCCCGGCTGAGCAAACGGATCAGGTGTTGACCGGGCATGTGCGGGCGATTATTCCTCAAGTTGATCCCCAGACCCAGACGTTTGAGGTGCGGGTGGAGGTACCCAATCCCAATCGACAATTGTTACCGGGTATGAGTGCTTTTGTTCGCCTGCTGGGAACGAACCGGGCTTTCTCGGTTCCCCGGCTGGCAGTGCTGAACCCGGATCGGGAGTCGCAAGTGTTTGTTGTGCGGGACCAGCGGGTCTTTTTACGTCAGGTACATATCGTTGGGCGTACAGTTGATACCTTGTTCATCGATAGTGGTCTTAACTGGGGCGACGCAATTGTGCTGGTTGGATTGGATAGGCTTCAGGATGGTCAAAAGATTCATATTACACATGTCGAGTCCTGATCGTTGGGGCTTGGCTTGAAAGGAAGATAGTGTCGTGCGGGCCATAAAAAAGCTCTGGTTGAGACGCCTCGCGCCCTCCTATCAATCTCTCCAGGCGGTAATGCTACTGGCTGCTGGCCTGATGTTGTTGCTTGCCAGTTTCCTACCCTGGTTGCGTGACTCGTGGGGAAGCGACCTGACTGCATGGCAGATCCCGCTGGATCTGGGCTGGCAGATCCACACTTCCTTTCTTAACTACGGGGTGTTGAGCGTAGGGTGTGCGTTGTATATGAGTTTAATCTCGCTTGCCCACTGGTTTCCATTTCGGGGCAAGAGATATTTTGTTGGTAGACAGGGATTAGCCGGGGGCCTTTGCCTGCTGGTGATTGGCCTGTTCTGCCTGCAACTGCTATGTTGCGATTTCACGCTACTCTCTCGTCTAACCGGGCATATGCGTCAGGTTCTTTTATTAGAACAGCATTTTGGCTATAGCGTGGGGCCAATGCGGCTGCCCTTAGATCCTCTGGAGATGGATTTGGTGACCTGGCAACAACGGCTGGCCCTGCTGCTAGATCTGGTTTCGGTGGGGCCTTTCTTTCCAGCCCTGGGTGGTCTTTTTCTATTGGCAAGCAAAGATTATAATCTTCTAGCCGAACACCGACCATACAATTGGAGGATAGCACTGCCGCTATTGCTCTGTCTGGTATTTATTTGTGGGCGGGGGCCGCTGGGACTGGGATGTCAGGGACTGGCGCAAGGGTTAATAGCAATAGGCAACTATAATGAAGCTTTGCGAGTGGACAATCTGGCGCTGGCCGTCAATCCCGGACTGGATCTGAGCCAGGCCTTCCATCGAGATCGAGGGCAGGCCTGGTATTATCTGCATCCAGATCAGCCCACGGTAGAGAGTCGTGAATACCTGGCGTGGATCTATGAGCAGAAAGGCATCTATCAGGATGCATATCAGGGTCTCCAGAATCTAGGAAATAGCACTAAGCTGCCAACATGGGCTGTTCAGAGCCGCTCCAACCTTCTGATGCACTATGCTGATAGCGCAGCAACGGACTTGCTTCAAGGCAGATCAATAGATAGTTCGTCAATGTTCTGGTTACAGATGCTGGTGAAGCAAGATCCTCAAAATCTCTATGGTAATTATATGTTGGGTCGTGTTCAGTATGCGGTACACAACTATGATGGAGCGAGGCAGCATCTAACAAAGGTTATCCAATTAACGTCCGATGCCGACGTGCAGTCGTCGGCTTATACCTATATCGCATTGATTGAGACGCAGCAGGGACATTATCAAAACTCTAGAGTCCTGCTGGCAAAAGCCGTCTCGCTAGATCGTCATTACTATAACAATACCGCGCGTGAGGCGCTATCCGGGCTTCGGTAGACCGAGGCATGGCGGAGTGAGAAGAAGATGTTTTTAGATCGTCAGGTGTTGGTGGAAGAGGGGCGGGCGGCTTCTCCCTCCGCTCAACAGGAGTGGATGAACCGGTGGCGGAGATCCCCGGTCAAGCTTCAGGTCTGTATTTGTTTACTGCTAGCCTGCATGGGGGCTGGTTGGCTTGCTGCTCAGGCGGCTCAGCAATCCGTTCAACGTCGTTACGTCCCTGATTGGGGTGGGGCAAGCTGGATTGAGGCGGACAGTGACACCGCCAATATGTCTACTGTGACCTATTTTCGCTATAAGCCCAAATTGGCGGTCACCCCAAAGGGAGCAGCTCTGGTAATTGCTGCCAATCAAGCATTTGATCTGTATGTAAATGGTTCGCTGATTGGCTCGACTACCCTGGACTCATCTCCTGAAAAACAATCCTATCTTTATGATGTGCATTTGTCGTTACAGCGTGGGCAGAATATCATCGCTGTCAGAGTGAGGAGCCCGACAGGTGAAGTGCCGCGTCTGCGTTTAAAGCTGCTGCCATCGGGAGATCAGACCACACCGATTATCACTGATCAGCATTGGAGGGTAACAACGCAGAGCGCGCAGGCCTTCCCCACTGGAAATCAGCAGGAAGCGGCCTGGACTGCTCGTACCTTTGACGATCGTGGTTGGAGTACCTCTCGCAAGATCCAGGAGGACTCCTCGCGCGACCGAACAACGTCCGTGAACCCTATACTCTATGAGCAGCCGTTCTCGCTGCACTGGGTCAGTGCTGGTGGCGGCCACGAGGGCTATTTTATTCGTCAGATCCAGTTGGATCAGGTGCCGCGAGATGCCTGGCTGCGTCTGGTCGCGACCGGCAATGCGAATATCTCTGTGAATGGTACGCAGCTTAAAAATTGGAGCCCGCTACCCGGTCGAGGGCAGACGGATCTGGCTGTTGGTATCTATCATATTTCGGCCTACCTGCATTCAGGGGTCAATACGCTGGCGCTCCAGGTTGTGCCTGAAGGTCAGGGGAAGCCCGTGCCAGCCGCGATCTCCACTGATCTTTTGTTAGAGGATCAGCAGGGGCGGGCTGATTGGCAGGATCTCGCGGCTGGCTGGCGTTCCTCGTCTCAACCGATCGATGGTTGGAATACGGGGAGTGAACTGGCTCTGCTCTGGCTTCCAGCCTTTGAGTTAACGCAGCCAGTGAATCTTCCTCATCTCTACCTGCCGTCTTCCGTAGATGCGCAGGTGCAGACACCACTTTCCTGGCAGCATATCCTGTTAGCGGTGAGTGTGACGGTTATGGGAGTCTTTGCCTTCTGGCTTTTGCTGGGACTGGGACTGTTGAGGCGCTACTGCCGGACTCGCTGGCAGGCTCTGGAGAATGCCAGCCTGGTATTTTTACCGCCGCTGGCAGCGGAGTTTCTCGGCGTGATTCTGTCCGCTGGCCTGCCTCGATTTTATGGTGGGGCCGGGATCGCGGTGCTCAGCCTGTTGTTGATCCTCACAAGCCTTCTGCTCTGGCGAGAAACCTCGCGGTCAGATCGGCTGCGTCAGGCGTCCAGTTCGCTTGGTGGATTAGTCAGGCTGGTCGCGCAGCAGCCAACCCAATCTAGGCCCCTCTGGAATCAGTCCGGCATCAAAGAAAGACGACGCACGCGGTTGTTGCGCTGGTTGCAGTTTCATTGGGCGGCCTTGCTGCTCTGCCTCTGCTTCCTGGAGCTATTGGGGTTCCAGCTCGCGACTCTGCCATACTCTCCTGAGGAACTATTGGGATACTATGCCGCGCGGGGGATTCAGATGAGTGGACTCCCGCATCTGCCGTCAGGTATTCTTTATCCCCGAGGGATCGTTGCTTCGTATCTTTTGGCGCTGGATCTGACTATTTTTGGTAGTCAGGCTATTCACCTTCGGCTGCTTGTGTTGGCCTGCTCAATTCTTAGCTTCTGGCTATGTTACAGAATTGGCACCTACTTTTTTGAGCGCAAGACCGCTTTACTGGCCGCTCTCTGGTTGGCCTGCTCGCCCCTGATCTTGCTAGGGCAGATCTCCTTAACTGCGGCGTTAGCCCAAATTTTCACTCTGCTAGTCCTCTACTGGCTTTTTCTCGCCCTCAGACCGCAGGGAAAGCCAATCTATATGTACCTGTCGATTGGGACGCTGGCTGTGGCTTATCTTAGCTATGAGGAGACCTTTGTACTGCTCCCGGCGGTACTCACCTGTGTGCTACTACTGATCGTTCGGCAGCGCCGGCTCCGTGTAAATGATCTGCTAAGCCGGTGGCATGTCTGGCTGGCCTGTTCCCTTGGCTTTAGCCTGATTGTAGCTTATCTGCTGATCTCGCGAGCTGTTCTGCCTCCAATGTTGGGGACAGATCAGAGTCAGGTCCCTTTGATCCATCTGGTTCCGGATATTCTGCCGTTTTACGTCTCCCTCTTTGTCTCCAATAGAGTCGCGGATAGCGAGATCGAACCTGTAATGACTATGAATGCTCTTCTGGGAGTGCTTGGCTGTGTCTGGGGACTTTCTCGCCGCAATCTGCGGGTGCGTTACTGCGCATTGTTTCTTTTGGTCGCGTTATTGGCGATCAGCCTGTTCTTGTTGCGTCCCTCACTGCGCTCATTGTACCCACTGCTCCCCCTCTTTTATTTTTTGGGGGCGTATGGCTTAACGGAGAGCCTAAGCTGGCTACGCCTGTTTGCTCATGAATGTTTGGGTCGCCCGAGGATCATCGCCGGGCAGCGGCGTCTATGGGAGGATCGCCGTTCCACGCGTGTGCTGATGGTTTGTACCGCTGGCGCGGTCTGCCTGGCTGTCCTGTTGGCTCCTCTCTTGCCTGTAAGTGCTTATAATTTGCCCTTGAGTCGCTTATTCCGAGAAACGTATCAGCCATTGCGGCCTGACCTGGCGTCTGCCGGGGTATATGTGAAGGACCATTGGCGGCCAGGGGATATTGTGATCGCGGAGGCCCCTTCGATCTCAACCCTCTATTATAGTGGACATCTGGACTATGTAATGACCGAGAACCAGGCTCAAACCCTTCAAGAGCGCCACAGCCGTATTATTGACCGGGCTACGGGTGCGGGTATCCTGCTCAACCAGAACGATTTGAAAGCATTGCTGAATTCACGCTCACATGTCTGGATCGTTGTTGATAACAGCACCGGAGATCCCGAAGGTCGTCAACATGGAGGCTTTACCTTGCCGCCGGGACTGAGGCCGGTTTATGAGAGCACCGGGACGGCTGTCTTTGAGAAATCCTGATTACTCCATGGCGGCCTCCTCGCAAAACAGGGTATAATAGTTGCGATATATCCATTTGGAGAGATCTCGAGAAAGGTCTCTCCATCAAAAGCGTGTAAACCGATCTTCAACGAGGAGGACATCTGATTTTATGCTTGAGCAGAAATTACCGGCGTCCCAGGGATCGCAGCCGGAGATAGAGCAGGGGACCCTGTTCGATAAAGCGGAACTGGAACGCTTAACCGAAAAGCGGGGGGAGTGGGAGAACACGACCCTCAAGAAGTCGCTGGAGCGGATGCCCGAGCGTGAGAATCTGATGACCACCTCTGGCGTTTCGATCGGGCGCATCTATACCCCACAAGATAATGCCAATCTGGATTATAGCCGCGATCTCGGGCTTCCAGGTGAGTATCCCTACACACGCGGTGTCCAACCGACGATGTATCGCGCGAAACCCTGGACGATGCGTATGTTCGCGGGCTTTGGGAACGCCGAAGATACCAACACCCGCTTCAAATATCTGCTCCAGCAGGGCCAGACCGGGCTCTCAACCGCGTTCGATATGCCAACGCTCTATGGTTACGATACCGATCATCCGATGGCCGAGGGCGAGTTTGGCAAGTGCGGGGTCGCAATCTCCTCTCTCGCGGATATAGAGATTCTCTACGCCGATCTGCCGTTGGATAAGATTACCACCTCGATGACCATCAACAGTCCCGCTCCAGTCATCTGGGCAATGTATATAGCTAATGCCGAGAAGCAGGGCTTCCCGATGGCAAAACTGGGCGGCACGCTGCAAAACGATATCCTGAAAGAGTATATCGCCCAAAAAGAATTCCTGTTCCCGCCCGATCCCTCACTCCGTCTGGTCGTCGACACGATCGAGTTTGGCACCCGGCATATGCCCCGCTGGAATACCATCAGTATCAGTGGCTACCATATTCGTGAGGCTGGCGCCACCGCGATTCAGGAGCTTGCCTTTACGCTGGCCGATGGTTTGGCCTATGTAGATGCGACCCTGGAACGCGGCTTGAAGATTGACGAGTTCGCGCCCCGGCTCTCATTCTTCTTTGATGTCCATAACGACTTTTTTGAAGAGATCGCCAAATTCCGGGCCGGGAGGCGACTCTGGGCTCGCCTGATGCGCGAGCGCTACGGCGCGAAAGATCCTCGTTCCTGGTTGCTTCGCTGCCATGCCCAGACGGCTGGCGTCTCCTTAACCGCGCAACAGCCCGAGAACAATATTGTCCGCACCACCGTCCAGGCTCTGGCCGCCGTCCTTGGTGGGACCAACTCCTTGCACACAAACTCATTGGATGAGGCCCTGGCCCTGCCGACTGAGAAAGCCGTTTTGATTGCCCTGAGAACGCAACAGATCCTCGCCAGCGAGAGCGGTGTAACCAACACCGTTGATCCTCTCGGTGGCTCCTACTTTATTGAGGAATTGACCGATCGAACCGAGCGGGCCGCGCTAGATTACATTAATCAGATCGACGCGCTGGGTGGCGTCCAGGCCTGTATCCAGAATGGGTTTTTCCAGCGGGAGATTGCCGAGTCAGCGTATCGCTACCAGCAGGAGATCGATCAGCATGACCGCACCATTGTTGGCGTCAACGACTATACCGTCAAAGAAAATATCAAAGTGCCAACCCTCTATGTGGATCGTGAGGGGGAGCGTGCCCACCTGGAGCGCTTAGATCGTGTGCGTCGCGAGCGTGATCAGACAGCCATGAAGAGGGCCCTGGACAATCTACGCCGGGCCTGCGAGGGGACCGAGAACACCATGCCAGCGATTCTCGACGCTGTGAAAAGCTATGCCACTCTAGGAGAGATCATGAATGTCTTCCGCGATGTCTTTGGTGAGTACATGGAACCGGCGGTGTTCTAAATCGCTGTAGCGCTAATCAAAAGCGCTGCTAACAATTGAAACGTAGACAGATCGGGGCGCAATCTCCAGGTTGCGCTCTCTTATTTATAAGATTAAGGGAATGCAAGTATGCGCTGGTTAGAGTTAACGGTGCGGGTCCATCCAGAGGCGGTGGAGTCGGTTAGCGAGCTATTGAGCAGCTACGCGCCCGGCGGGGTCGCGATTGAAGAGCCATTTGAATTGATTGATGAGGGGCAAGAGTATCGGGTCCTGAGTGGGCAGCCAGTCATCGTTCATGCATATCTGCCGATGGATGGCAAGCAGGACGAGACGCGGCGGAGGATCGCCGAGGGGCTTTGGCATTTCAGCAGTATTGGTGAGCATTTTGTGGGAAAGCTGGAGAGCCGTGAGGTGAATGAGGAGGATTGGGCCAACGCCTGGAAAGAATTCTATCATGTCACCCATATTGGGAAAAGGCTGGTGATCCGCCCCTCCTGGCGCGAGTACACTCCCAAAGATGACGAGGTGGTACTGGAACTGGACCCAGGGATGGCCTTTGGGACCGGTCTGCACCCGACCACACGGATGTGCCTGGAACAGGTCGAGCAGCGCACGCGTTCGGATATGAAGGTGATAGATGTCGGGACGGGTTCCGGCATCCTGGCCCTGGCCGCCGCGAAATTGGGAGCCGCCAGCGTTTATGGGATCGACAATAGCAGCGTAGCTGCGGAGAGTGCCGCCGAGAATGCTCGCGTCAACCATCTGGCCGGAACGATTCAGGTGGTGCTAGGGGAGCTAACCCCCGAAGAGGCTCAACGGCATGCGGACGAGTATGATATGGTTCTGGCAAATATTATTGCCCGTGTGATTGGCGCGATTGCTGCTCAACTGGCAACTGTCCTGAAGCCCGGCGGTTTGTTAATTGCCAGCGGCATTATCAACGAGCGTCGCCATGAGGCCGAGGGACCCTTACTGGAGGCTGGTCTCAAGTTGGTCGAGGCGCAGATGATCGACGATTGGGTTACTCTGGTGATGACAAAATAGGGGAGTAGAAAGACAATGCATCGTTTTTTTGTCGAACCAGAACGGCTCCAGGTGCTCTCGGAATCTGTCAGTCTTCCCGATCCTCTCGCGCATCAGGTGCGGGATGTCTTGCGTCTGGCTGTGGGTGAAAATCTCTTGCTCCTGGACAATAGCGGTGATGAGGTGCTCGCGGAGGTGATCCAGATGGGAAAGGTTGGTGTTACTGTTCGGCTGGTGGAACGTAGGCCCGGCAAAAGTGAGTCACCGATCAAAATCGTTCTCTACCAGGGCTTGATGAAATCGGCACGTTTTGAGTGGGTGCTGGAAAAAGGGACCGAGCTTGGAGTCAGCAGCTTTGTTCCGACCCTCTGCCAGCGTTCGATGTCTGGCCTGGAAGCGACCGGGAGTGCTAAAATCAAGCGCTGGGAGCGGATCATCCAGGAGGCGACGGAGGTCGCGGGCCGTTCAAAGCATCCAGATCTGCTCCCAATCCAGTCTCTGGCGCGGGCGCTGAATACTCTTCCAGTAGGGGCTCTGGTTGTGATGGCCTGGGAGGAGGAACAGGAGCAGACATTGGCCGACGTGCTGCGTGAGGCTGGAGAGCGCTGGCGATCCTCGGGGGCATCTGAACCTCTCACCGTGGCGCTCTTAATTGGTCCCGAAGGTGGGTTGACTCTTGAAGAGGTGCGTATGGCTCAGAAGCATGGCGCGCGAGTAGCGACGCTGGGCCGCCGCATTCTGCGAGCCGAGACGGCGGCCCTGGCATCGGTATCAAATATCATGTTTGCTTTAGAGCAATTCGCAAACAATTAGTAAGAATATAAGACAAAGTCATCACTACTCAACGTTTTGATTATAAAGAGATAGCTTTGCGGTGTGTTTCGCCGTTGCCTGAAGTGTTATTATTGACACAACTGTCGTAGCCGAACTTTGTTGAGAGCGTGTTGTATGCAAGAAATAATCCCCAGGGCGCTTCAGCGCCTGCGTATAGCCGATGTCGTTCATATGGTCGGGCTGACTTCGGCCTCGATCGGGCAGGAGTTTGCGCGCCTGGGAGTGGTTCAGGATCGCAGACGCGATGAAGGGCGACTCTCAGCGCTGGTCGATACCACTTCTGAATCTGCGGAGCATGTGACTGCCGCGATCGCCAGTGCGGATGCCTCGGGCCCTGGTCCTGGCCGTTATACGGTTGTGGTCTCTGTTGAAGGTCCCGATGATCCCGACTGGCGCTCGGAGTGCTCATGCGGCTCTCCCGATCTTTTTTGTGTCCATGCCGCTGCTCTGCTCTATGACTGGTTGGCGCATCCTCAGAATTTTGTTGTGGGAAACCGAGAGACCGAGGTTTACTCGATCGCGACATCCCGACCAGAGCCTGTAACAACCGTTGAGGAGCCCAAGACCAGAGTGAAACCGAACGGTGGGTCTGGTCCGAGTGCTCGTCAGACGCTGATCCAGGGAGTGAGCAATCAAGCGGGGATCGAGGAGATCCTGGTACAGCTCAGTGTTGGGGAGCTGCGTGGGATTGCTCGTGAGTACGCGGTGCATTCCGCCGGCCAGAATAAAGAGCAGCTTGTGAAGGGCTTGCTTGTGGAGATCCTTCAGCCAGAGGCGATCAGGCGTGTTGTTGGACGGTTAGATAAGCCGCAACGCCAGTTGCTCGCGGCCCTGACCCTGGTTGGCGGTGCGTTACCATACGAGGAGCTCCGGGCGCTCTCTGAGCGGCTCTCGTTGGGAAAATCTGCCCTCCTTCAGCAAATGCTTACAAGCCTTCAGAGCCATGGACTGCTTTTTCGTACCACGCCTTCCGGCTCTGCGACACCGCGTATGGGTCTGAGTGGAGCCGTCCTGGAAGCAGTTTGGATCGTCCCAGCCGAGGTGCGTTCGGCATTGCGAGTGACAATCCCGGTTCCGGCCTTTGATCTCAAGGCCGAAAACCAGCGTTTGGGAGGAACACTACAGGTGCGCAGAGGTCAGCCGTACCAGCTACTGGCTGACCTACTGCTGGTTGCCAGAGCTTTACAACTTACGCCCGACGTTCTCTGGCAGAGTACTGCTGGCGAGGTGCAGCGGGCGGCGGCGATGCCTGAGCCTCAGCAGGGTAGAGTGGGCCTTCCGATGACCGACTCCTCTATTGATATACCTCCGCCGCCTGACATACCCTCTCTCGCGCTTCTGAATGATCTTCAACAAAGGCTTCAGCGTGAGCCGGAGTTTATTCGTTTTATGCTTCGTTTGTTGCGACTAGTCGATATTCTCTATGGAGACGATGAGCAAGGACAACTGCATATTTTAGCAACTGCGGCTCAGGCCCTGCTAAGCACGAACCATGCTGATGCCGCTGGTGATCTTCTGCATCGCTGGCTAACCCAGACCTGTTACGATGAGCTTTACGATCTCCAGACTCCCGCTCTTAGGTTGCGCTGTCGGACCACAGCTTTTCGCTTGCCGGCTCTGCGGCCCGGTGAGCTTTCGGGGGAGAATAGCGAGGCCCGGCAGAGTCTGATAGGTTTGCTGGCTCAGGCTCCCGTGGAGCAGTGGATTGATTTTGCGGCATTCATGCGTTTTGTGTACAGGCTAAGTCCATTTGTATTGCAAAAGCGGCAGCGCCTCTACCCCTCGCCACACTGGTGGTTTGAGGCAGATGGGCGGATACTCAAGGCCGCTAATAGTAAAGACTGGCAGGTAGTTGAGGGTCGTTATCTAGAGCAGTTGATTCGAGGGCCGTTGCACTGGTGGGGGCTCTGCGATCTGGTATTCTCCCCGAAGGGACAAATTCTGGCCTTTCGTCTTGAGGAGAGTGCTCGAAAAGCGCTTTTAGCCGTTCTTAATGAGAGCGAGGCCGAGCCTCTGAACTTCACTCCGGTTCCTCCTGCTGGTCTGGACATTACCAGGAGTGGGAGCCTGTGTCTGCCTTGCGTGATCACCAATCGCGAATGGCTGGAATTAATTGAGCCGTTGGCCGAGATTACCAGTATCGAGGGGCAACAGCTCTGTTACACCTTAACTCCTCGCTCGATGAGCAATGCGTTCAGCCGAGGAATAGAGATTGAGCCATTATTGGAGCTGCTGCGCCATCATCTAGCTGAGGTGGCCTGGGAGGAGCCTGAACAGGCTACCAACTGTCAATATCTGTTAGATCAGTTGGAGAGCGCTCGTCAGCGTTTCGGGCGAATCCGCATCTATGAGAAAATTACCTATATTGACGTGGCGAACCCGATGGCGTTGCGCGAGGTAAAGGCGACGACCTCTCTGGACCGACAACGCGTTTTTGAGATCCAACCGACGCGGGTGATCCTTAAACGTTCCGGCGCGGACCAGCTTAAAGAGGAGTTGAAGAGGCGGGGGCTGGCCCCGCTGATTCATCCGGAGGACTCTTATGGAGCAGAGTGATCTGGATCTACTGGCAAGTGTACCGTTCTATCATCTGCAAGTGCTGGCAAAGCTGTATAATTTGAGCCCTCAGGAGCCACAGATCCGCAGCAGCAGTCCATCCATCACTCAAGAGCAGATGGCGGCCCTTTTGGTGGTTGATCTTGCTCCTTTATTATTTGAAACATCCGATCTGCGCAAACGATTGAAAGCTCTGAGCGAGAACGAGCGTTTGATTTTAACGGAGCTGGTCGAGTGCGGTGGTCGGGCCAATAGTCGCGATCTGGCGCTCTATCTGCTGCTTAGTGGACGTTTGGGACAGAACTGGGTGCCCGAGAGTGATCAACCGTCGGCCCTATATCCACAGCCGCATCCTCATGGGGTCTTTGAGCAGAGCATCCACAGTCTCCTGAATCAGGGATTGATTTTTTGGGGCAAACAAACAAATTTTTCTGGTCGGGATTATGCGAACGGTGTGTATGATGGTGTCTTGATCGTACCATTGACGGCTCAACGGATCGCACGTAGCCTTTTTGTTGAGGCGGGTCCCGAGTTTTCAGCGACCCCCACATTAGAAGGGTCGGCTCGCCAGTTTCAGCGGGCGCTCTATCTGTATTATTCTCTGGTAAGGAGTGCGCGTGAAGGCCTGCCATTGATTAGTAATGGCCTGTTGTCGCGTTCTGCCTTGCGTCATGTCGTAGAGCATCTCGCTCCAGAAGTGGCTGTTGATCACTTACGCTCAGAGATTGAGGTTCCCCACCTGCTTTTTACGCGTCAACTAATGCTGCATCTGGGATTGTTGGTTCAACGGCAATCGGGGTTGTACGCGACACCAGTCACCGACTTTTTTGATCTCTCGGTGGGTGAACGTGTGCGGCGCTGTTATCAGACCTGGCGGGAAACATCCTTCTGGAATGAGCTGCTCTATCTGGACGATGTTATTGTGCGTCCATTGCCTGAACCTCTGGCTCCCGCCAATGAGGAACTGGTGCACTCGCGTCAGCAGCTTCTGGACTGGCTCTGGCGACAGCCACTTCATCAAGCGCAGAACAGTGCGACAATCATTGCTCGTGCTAAATTGTACCTCCCCTATCTGGTTTTCCCACGGCTTTATGGGCCGCGCGCGGAGCGCTACTCGGTTGGACGTAATCCTTATAATCTAGATTTTCGGTTGCGGCGCGGCTGGTTAACGCATCGTGAGGGCTGGTATCTCGTTGAGGGAGGCTTTATTCGAGGTGTGATCGCGGGACCGTTACATTGGATGGGATTAGTCGAGGTGGATGAAGAGCAAGATCAAGTACCCGGCTTTGGTCGATCTTTGGATTTCCGGCTGCTTCCAGGGATCGCGGCACTCCTTCATCAACCGGATCTCCAGTTCGCCGACGATCAGCCTGGTCGCTTGATTGTTCAGCCGAATTTTGATCTACTAGCTCTGGCTCCGGTTGGGGATGCCTTGCTCTATCAACTGGATCGCTTCGCCGAGCGCATTCGATTGGAACAGGTCGCGCAACATCGCCTGACGCGTCAGAGTATAGGGCGAGCCATCCAAACGGGAATGGATACCGACGCCATCATTGAGCAATTGCAAAAGTACAGTATTGAACCTTTGCCTCAGAACGTCGCCTATTCATTGAAAGAGTGGGAGCAGCAGGTACGACGGATTGAGATCTGGCCTGAACGCATCCTACTAGAGGTTGATACACCGGAGCTCCTGAACCACCTTTGTGAGCAGGAAGAGCTTCAAAATCTGTTAGGACGTAAACTCTCTCCTGTAATGATCGAAGTGCCTCATCAGAACCTGGAGCAGATTCAGAATTGGCTCTGGCAACAGGAGTATCTCCCGGCGATCAGCGAAGCTCCGCGCCAGAGTCCGCTAACCAGTGGTCTTCAGAGTGAACGTGAGCCGCAGTGGCGACTGCGCGAGGATGGGCGGCTAGAGAATCTTTTGCCCGTAGAAGATCTTTTCTTAACCGCCGAACTTGAGCAGCTTATTGAGCATGAAGACGGAACTAATCAACGATATCTTACTCCAGACTCTCTGCGACGAGCCTTGGAGGAAGGGCTAACGTTAGAGCAGGTCATTGCCTTTTTGCAGCGGACGTGCCAGCATGGCATTCCTGTCCCACTATTGATCAAGCTTAAGCTTTGGGGAAGTGGCTATGGAGACCAGCCAGGACTGGCGATCGAACAGGCCCCCTTACTGCGACTTCCCGCGAATATTTTGCAGGACCTTCAGGCTGATCAGGAGATCGCGCATCTGCTGGGAAGCGAGGTCCCCTCGCCATCGCGCCTGGTCAGGGTCGCCCCGGAGCATCTAGAGCAGTTGCGTGATCTATTGCATCAGCGAGGCTTTGAGGTAGAGTAGGCCAGCCTGAAAACAGAGGATGTGTTCTCCCTTGCTTAACAAACGCTGTAACTGATGGCTAGAACGTGCTGACCACCCCGGTATCCAGATCGTAGCGAGCGCCCACTATCGTGAGCTTCTTTTCTTTAACAGCGGTACTGATAATATGCGACTTCATCAGATTCTTCATTGTCAGCGTCGTATTATTGTGAATAATGTGGTCGAGACGCGTGCTCCCCGTTTCATGCGTCTCCAGGACCGCCGGACGAATATAATCGACAAGTGCTTGAATATCCCCGGCGGCCTTCTGGTGAGCATCTACTGCCTTCATGGTCGCGCTGACCGCTCCACAGCGCTCGTGGCCCATGACAACGAGTAAAGGAATTTTTAATTCGGCAACACCAAACTCCATGCTACCCATTACGGCACGGTCAATGGCATGGCCCGCTGTGCGAATCGTGAAAAGATCACCCAGCCCCTGGTCAAACACAAGCTCAGGTGGGACACGCGAGTCCACACAGCTAAAGATGATGGCGAACGGATTTTGCTTGAGACTGACCTCCTTGCGGCGCGTAAGTGTCTGACGCGGCCAGATCGCGTGACCCTGATGATAGCGAAGATTCCCTTTCATCAGTTCTTGCAGAGCCTCGTTTGCTGAAGAAATATGTTCTCCTGAAGCAGCTTCCACATTTTCTGAACTTGCCAGCGCCAGTTGTGGAGAAAAGAAGGGAAGACCACTTAGCCCGAGAACCGATAAGCTGGACACTGTAAGAAAACGACGACGGTTTGTGTTTTTAATATTCATACGTTTGATGTAACCTTTCATGGAACAAGTAGTTGCGCTCTTTATTGCGCTATAACATCTTATCGGTTTGGATCGGCTGTCACGGCAGGGTAAAGCTGCGAGAAAGCCCCGCGACCAAGCCAAAAACTATTGACAACCTGGGGTGGGTATGCTACTATAATTCGGCACACGCATAGAATGCGGGAGTGGCTCAGTGGTAGAGCACTTCCTTGCCAAGGAAGATGTCGCGGGTTCGAATCCCGTCTCCCGCTCCATTTTTATGCGGATTAACTATGGCGACGTAGCCAAGTGGTAAGGCAGAGCTCTGCAAAAGCTTCATCCAGCGGTTCGAATCCGCTCGTCGCCTCTCAACAACTGCTTTAAGGCGTGATACTAGTAGTCACGTCTTATTTTTTGTGTTCCATTGATCTCCTTTGTGCGTCTCAGGGACAGGCGTTCCATGCAAAAATCCCCTCTGGATCAAAAATATGCGGCAGCAACACAGTTATAGTATTGAAGCGCTCGTTCTCAAGCGTCGAGATCTGGCCGAGACAGACCAGATCCTGACTCTTTTTACTCCCAATAAAGGGAAGATCTCAGCCGTAGCGAAAGGCATCCGGCGACCGATCAGCAAGCTGGCTGGGCACCTGGATCTGCTTAGACGGAGCCAGCTTCAGATGGCTCTGGGACGTAACCTGGATTTAGTTACCCAGGCAGTTGGT
>CAXTTV010000039.1:0-29330 GCA_964247295.1 uncultured Ktedonobacteraceae bacterium
GGTATAGGTAGTTTTACAGGGGGCATGGGGCTGGTACTGGTACCGTTGCCAGGAAGAGTAGGGGTAGTCAGTGGGCCGGTTCTGGGAGAGCGTTGAGACACCTGTGAGATAGGCGAGGTAGTCGTATTGTTAAGATTATCCAGAGAAAGGTGAGAGCCCAGATTATTAAGATAAGAGAGATGGTCGTTGGAGCCAGAACTCTGTAGAGGTAGATTGCCTCTAGAATGCTCTGTGTAGGGGTAGGGCAAACTTCCGCTATTTTTGAAAACATGTGCGTAAGGGAACATGCAATCAGGGTTGGAGTCTTGTATAGGAGTAAAACCCAGAGGTAGAGGAGAGAGAGGCATAGTAGGGCGAGCACGGGATTGATTAAGTGGGCCGGACTGGTTCAATGGACCAGATTGATAGAGGGGGCCCGTAAGTGGGCGCAGGGGCTGAGTGCTCGTATAATTATTATGAGCGTTGTGGCCGTGGCGGCCCGTTTCGATAGCCTTAGAAAGAGCCTCGATAGAAGTATAGACCTCAAAGCCATTGCGGCTGGCCCAGTGGGAGAGGGTGCCACTTTTAGAGATCACAAAAGTAATAGACACATTTGTTTGACGTTTAAGGTATTTCAGATCGCGAAAATCCTCGGGACGCGAGAAGGCGCGAGATCGTTCAGGTAGTATAAGAACGACAGGTTTTTTTTGAGCCTGGAGAATTGTCAGAAGAGGGGCTTTCTCGTCGGAAGCCTCCACCATAATCACGATAAAGTCTCCAGAACTATCGTATTTCATCGGGTATGCCTCTTTCTCGTTATCCCATGGCGCACGCGAACGTGCCATCCTACATGCGCACGCGAACGTGCTATCCTACAATCGATATTCGTGAATGGTCCATTCCATCTCGTAGGGGGGACCCGAAGCTGGACCCCAGACCCCCCACAGCTCAGAGACCCTCTCCCCGTAGCGAACGGCCCCACTCTGAGCTGCTTCTTCCCCTGGCTGGAAGTGCCGGCAATGAGCCACACCCCTGCGAGATGAAACGCGCGCATACACTACTCTTCCTGGCTCCAGACCCTTTCTCTCTGCTCGAAGAACTGGTCGGTAGAGTCCATAGAGAGTCCAGTCGCACGTAAGCGTAGAAGGCGATCGGTGCGGCGTTGTTTTACCTGGGACTTCAGCGGTCGAGCCTGGATCGGCTCTTGGACAGGTTCATCATTCCAGAAATAGGAATGATAGTTGATGTACCCGACAAAATCTTTTTCAGCATACTCGTGAGTGGCACCGTATGGGTGAGCAATTTCAACATCCTCAGTAGTCTCCTCTCCTCGGACCAGATGAGCGGCCAGGCGATAGGCACTGAGCAATCCAATACTAATAAACGTAATCCAGGCGATAATCCAACAAGAAACCTGGGCAAAAAGTAGGATCACAGAAGCGGACTCCCCATTCTGGAAATATTGTGGCAGCGTAGGCCAGATTCCCATAAGCTCGACGAGAGCCCGAGGAGGCAGACCACCAAGAGCGTAGAGCAGTAGGAAGCCAGCACAGATCAGAACAGGGTAGCCAATCAAATTGAGCAGATGGGAACGGCGGCGTGGATTGAACATATTCAAAAGCAGGCCAGTCAGACGGTTTTGATTGTGCTGGCGGGTATCGCCCCAGGTATTGAGAAGCGCGCCCAGGACCACCAGGAAGCCGCCGAGATATGCTGGAAGGGCTAACTCCTCATGGAGATACAGGTTTGCCACCACAGCGCCCAGAACCGGCTCCAGAATATAGATAAAAGCCACAGTAACAGGAGAGACATGTTTTTGGACCAGCACCGTAATCAGCGTCGGCAGGAACGTCGTCGCCCCGGCGATATAGGCAATCACCAGGAGATCTTTAGGGAGAGCGGGATGAACGCTAGCCCAATCGCCGAAGAGAAGAGCCACAAGGCTGGCCCAGATCGCCATCGTCAGCAGCTCGACCCCGAAAAGGGGCCAGGGAGAGACCTGCTCATGCTGTTGATGATCGGAAAGGAACACATAGCCAGTGTAGAAAACGCCACCGAGCAGCGCAATAATCGTGCCACGGGTACCCCCCATAGGAGAGTTCAGAATCAGCAATAGAGCGCCGAACACAGTCAGAGCTCCAGCGATCCAGGTCATTTTTGAAAGGGGCTGGCGAAAAAAGGCCCAGGCCATAATCGCAGCCAGAAGGCCATTGAGGGCTGGGAAAAAGGCCGTACTAGTCGCGCTCGTATATTTTAGAGCAATCGCGATCGTAAAGAGGGCCAGACAGAGCCAGCTCCCGACCAGAATGCCGCGCCGGATCGTCTCCTTATTGAGATCGGGCCAGGTTAGAATCAGAATACAGATAGCGGCGGGAAGCAGAGCAATCATCTCAAAGAAAGAGAAGACAATCGGCTCAATGCGATCAAGGGCCTCCTTCGCCACCGAATAATAGGTAGCGAAGAGAAGCGTATTCAAGAAAAAGAGCGAGCAAGCGATAACTTTCTTCATAGATTTTTTTCTAGTTTGCGATAGAACGGAGACCATAGGGGATGCGAGGAGAGCGTTTCGCGCGATCGACCGCATTGACCTCTACATCTTTTGCCTGCATACGATCTTTAATAAAGTTCACAGCATCCTCAGCATCGAAATCCTCGCAAGAGAAGATATCCATATTCAGCATGCGGTAAGGTCTCCAGGCGTGGAGGCTCACATGACTTGTAGCGATAATCACAAAGCCAGAAAAGCCATCATCGATAGGATCGCTCGTTTTAATATCGAAAAGAGAGACCGGACTCACCTGCTCCATCTTAATGCGAGCGGGCATATCGGCAAGTAGTTGGCGGAGATGTTGTTCATCATTCAAGAGATCGGGATTGCAATCATAAAGATCAACCATAACATGTAACATAAAGATTCTCTCACTTCCTAAAAGTGTTATCGTCGTGGAGAGGAGAGAGAGGAGATCTTATTGGTATGAGCCTGAGATCTCAGCCTGCACCGATCCATGACGACAGAATACAAGGGTCCATTCAGCTTGCGAACAGCCGGTGTTTGCGGCGCTGTTCAGAATGATTGGGCAAGAGACGACGATCGTAGATAGTAGCCAGAAAAGACTTCAGGTCGCGATTAAACTGGGAAGTTTCATGGAAGGGGCAGTGGCCGACCTGCCGGTAGAGATTTGAGTAGGTTTCGGCGGAGGTCGTATGAGAGACAATGAAGTTATGGGCGCGGGACTGGATCAGGGGATCATTTTCCCCTTGAACAGCCAGGACGGGGATATCCAGGCTCTCCAGGAGGGCGCGACTATCGCCCTGTGAGGCCTGATCAGCGAGCAGAGAGAGGACAGATTGGGGAGTGCGAAGGGCGTTCGCAATCATCTGATTCAGAGTAAAGCGATCGGGCTGACGCCAGTAGATCGTCTGGATAAAATCCTGAAGCAAGCGAGGGCGATCCTTGCAAGAGGAAGAAGCGATCGAATAAAGCCAGCCTTGAAGAGTCTGGGAATGGACAAAGTAGCGCCAGCGCGGGCTATGCTCAGTGACCGCATTCACAAAAGCGATGCCGGCCACCGTAGACGAGTAGTCATAGGTGCGGAGATATTCAGTGATGATCGCGCCGCCCCAGCCGGACCCGACCAGGACAGCATCCTGGAGGTTCAGATGAGAGAGCACGGTATGAAGATCAGCGGCCTGAGTCTTCAAGTTATAGGAGCGTTTGCTTTTGGGAGCGCTAGAGTGGCCGTGGCCGCGAGGATCGTAGCGGACCAGAAAGTACGAGTTTGGGAGATCGCTCGCCAGAAACTGATAGTCCCAGCACTCCTTGGTCTGGAGCGTAAGGGTGTCGGGTACCCAGACAACAGGAGGGAGGGCGGACCCGCCAGCAGTCTCAAGACTGAGAGCCGTGCCGCCGGAACAGAGAAGCGTCTGCTCGTAGAGAGCGGGCGAGAGAGTCTGCATCGATAGCTCCTTTCCGTTGGGAGACCCGAGAACAACAGGAGTGGGCGTGATCTGGAACAGATTGTAATGAGCGAAAGCGGGCCAGAACCCTGGACCCGCCGCCACAGACCACTATTACAAGAGCAGATGAGCGATCAGATACTAAAAGCTATGTCCCATACCGCGTGGGAGGACAAGGCTAAAGTGATGGGTGACCATCGCATTCTGAACGACCTCGAAGGTATAGAAACTCAGGGCCAGGGCCAGCAGGACCGCAACAACAATTAAAGCCATGAAAAGCTGCTTTCTTTGTGCTATACTCATTAGTGCATGTTCCTTTCGGGGGAGTGTGTAAGGAGTCAGGGGGGATTTGCAAGACCCTGGCTCCACATCTTTTTGGTAACAGAGAAGACATCTTCAACTAACTACGTTTGCTAACCGTTAATGAGACGGTTTCGCACCTCCTTACCGCTCTTCCTGTCCTGGATTACCCCGAAATTGTGAAATACGGGATTCCTGGTTCCATCCAGGAGACGCGGCTTAAGCGACAAGCCAATGTTTGATGCTACTCGGGTAAGCCGTTACTGATCTGCGTCAGCTTCTGTATTAAGAATACATAAAGATCGAGATTTTAATAGAATTTTTATTTATATAGATGGATGTGAATGTTATTAGATTTGAATAGATGGAGATACCAAATAATTTGGATGTCTGGAAGAATGCGCAAAAAGATTAGGGGAGAGCGTTTTTTTATTGGCTTGACAAAAAGGGGCAGAATAAAGGAGAATTTTCGAGGGCTGATAGCAGGGGGTAAAAGGTGTGAGGAGCACCATCTTTTTGATTGAAGAAGAAACCAGAGATAGAGAAAACCCTCTGGTTTCTTCTTCACGGAAATTAGAAGCGAACTACATCGACCAGAGGGAGGTCTTCCTCGATAGTTGTCATCGCCTGGTCTAAAATTTCCCCTGAGTGGTCAACTTCCACTTCCCATAGATCTAATTGTTGTTGATAGACAGTAAAGGTTTGACGAGGTAGCCTTTCTCTGTCCGTTCAGCCGCTGGAGGAGTAATGACAGAACCGAGACGTTCTTTTATGTGTGCCTGCTCCTGTCTTTGTGGATCTTCAGGTTCGTAAGAGTCGAAAGCAAAAATCAGATTTTCTGGACTTGTCACCAGATACGAGATGTTGTAATGATACCGGGTGTAGTCTAGATACGTCTGGACATATTTAATAGCATCTTGTGGACTTTCTAGTGAAATGTGTTCGGCCTTCGCCAGGGCCATATACTGTCGTGGTGCATCCACAAAATAGACAGGTTTTTTTTAGTGCAAAAGCGATTGCAAAATCTTCTAATCGGGATGATCCATAAAATAGTGTACGTATGAGATAAACCTGATAATACCCAAATTGGAAGGCTTCAAACTCAGAGAGACTTGCGTAGGGATCAATTTGTGTGAACGGGCTTAAGAGCATGTCATAATATTGTAGAGGTAAGGAATTTGCTAATTGTTGTCTTAATTCCCATTCGTTCATCTTTCACCAGACGAATTTCCATAAATTATACACACGATTCAGGTTATTTTTTGTTTCTTATATTATTTCCTTTTTTAATCAAAATAGATAAACAAGAGGTAAGTTATTTTCCACTTTCGTAATTATATGTTTTGATATTTCTCCTTTATTATTTACTTCTATCTCGCGGTATTCTAATTGCTGCTGATACGCAGTGTATACAGTGATTAAAAACCCTTCGGAAATTTTCCGAGCTTCAGGCGCTTGGATGATAGTACTCAAGCGGTTCTTGATTTGTTTTTGTTCTTGAAGTTGTGGCTGCTCGGGAATGTAGGCATCAAAAGCAAAGCGTAAATCGTTTTCGTTTTGAACCAAATACGAGAGTTTTGAGCTACATTTAGTGCAATCTAGATACGTTAGTACATAGCTTCTGGCCTGTTCCAAGGTTGTCAGAGAAAGATGCTCAGCTTTCGCGAGAGCCAAAAATTGTTCAGGTTCATCGACCATATACGCAGGCTTTCCTGGTTCAAAAGCAACAAGAAATGAACGAATTGATGAAGAATAAAAAGTCGTTAACAGCAGATAAGCTTGATAGTTGCCAAACTTGAATGCCTCATAGGAAGATATATGTTTATACAGTTTAATTTGTGTCTGAGGATTCATAATCATATCTTCTCTATCAGGTAGTGCTTCCGCTATCAGATGCTTCAACTCACTTTGTTTCATATAATCAACCTTTCAAGATCATGTATTAGCTCACATCGACATCATGGATTGAATCCCAAAAGTTACCATAGTATTCGGCATAGGTCGTTCCATCAGTGGACGTAAAAACGTGGTCATCAGGATTGTAAAATCCCTGCTTCACACGAAGCTTCCCTGCCTCCTGACTTAATTGCTCAATCTCATCATAGGTAAAGGTACCTGGATACTCTTCAATGATTTGCTCTCTTTTAGCATATAAGCTCTTCAATCTGGGGTTCTAATGCAAAAGAAACTTCGGAAACATCTAAACCAGCGTCTCGCATCTCCTTTTTTGCCAGGATACTAGCCACGGTTCCTTCGGTTTCCTCATCGATCATTTGATCAATATATTCATTCTTTGTGGTCGTCAGTACATTTGCACGTCTGTTTTCTTGATAGAAGCGGACGTGATTAACCTCATGAATAAAAGTCAGAGTAGATTGTTCGGTAGGCACCTCATGTGCCAAATAGATGGTATTAGCTTCATACGTTCTGCTGCGTGTTGCATTATAGAAAGATCCTCTCGATTCTGTATTTCTTCTCACATCAGTTTGATGCAGTCTTATAATATCTAAGCTATTTCTTCCCGCTGGAATGGCTTCTAAAGTTCGTTGCAAACCATCATCATTAACTCCTAAATGGATGAAGGAGTAGCGTTCTGTTTCCCCGAAGCTTTCAGATCTTTCTGAATGATTGAACCCCCTATATTCTGTATTGTCGTTTGCAGGTCTCTGCGGTTCAAGACTGGCATTATTCTCGAAAATAGTTTTTCCATCGCCATTCTTCTTTTCCCATGATTGATTTTGATTCAAGTTCTCCTTATTTTGCTCAGGTGATGGGTTGTCTTGTGTATCGTCTTGGGAAAGATCTTTAATTTCAGGCTTTTTCGTTTGTATGCTGGACCGTTCTCTTATACTGAAATGCTTTGACCAATTCTTTGTAGGTTGCTTGTCCTCAATGCGTTTGCGCTTCTCTATCCTTGATTCTCTTCCAGCCATCTTTATTCTTCTACACATTTCATTAATAAAAATATATGTATATCGATATATAGTTATGTGATTCCTTTGTCTACTATAAAATTTCGGATTTTGAATTATTTTGTAATGCAGAAAGATAATATTAGAATGATTATGAGAATATTATAGATGATATTACCGATTAAAAAGGAACTTATCGAGTATTTAGCATAATACTTATATTTTTTAGAGCATATTTGCAGCTTCTACGAGAAGTTTATAGGAAATGAGAATAGGTAAATGTGGTGGTTGTGTGTTGAGAAATGAGTTCGATTATTGAAAAACGGGATTTTTGCTGGCACGTTCGTGGGGTGAGGTGGGAAGGTGCTTCAACCCCGTAAGCAAGTGAGTCTGTTGGGAAAAGAAAGGAAGCGTGTTCTTCTGCCTCGGCATCGCCGGTAAAGCGGGTCACGTGTGGACCCGTAGAGACGGGACACACCACCTGCCTCCTCCACAGCCAAACCATCCCAAGGCGCAGGAGATTTGGCCATGAGTGAGGCGATTGCAAGGATATCGATCCCCTTTCCCACGGGTCCACACGTGACCCGATCTACCTCATTCGATTCCCTTTTTCTGCACAGCAACATCTTTCGCTTTTCCCAACAGACTTGTAAGCGGCTTCCCTACGGGTCTGGTTGCTTTCTGATGATGTTTGAGGTGCCCGTTCCTCATTGCTTAATACAGATGCAAGCAACTTTGCTGGAAATACCCACAGAGATTTAACGAGGACCGGTTCGCGTGAGGTAGGAACGCCTGCGCCGAAGGCGTGCGCAAGAATATCGGGTCGCAGGATGTGTCTCATGGCGCTGCGCGCCAGAAGTGGCTCGTCGAGCACAGCGATGACGGGCCGTCCTACCGCAGCTCAAAGGCGCGTCATCTTTCCCTGATGGGTGTCTTCGAGGCATCCTGAGATATTTCCCAGCAGAGATGCAAGCAACTTTCTTGTGAATACCTGGCTACCGGGCCGGGCTTATGCTTTCCAATAGGAAAGATGGCCGGATTTTTGAGGTCCGGCCAGGTCGTCGAGTGGTATAAGACTCTTTTAATAGAAGTGTCAGGCACGTACAGGAGTTATAGCGAAAGGTTGGAGATTGTCGATGATTTGAAGATCAACTGCTGCTCCATAGTCCTGGAAGATTTTGCGGGCCTGTTCAAGTTTCTGAGTACCCTGTTTGCGCTCGGAGGGTTTGCTGAGCCCGCAGAGCATGGCACCGTAGCTTTGAAGGGTGCGAGCGTACTCGATGCGAGCGCCGCACTCGTCGAAGGCGCTGAGGGCGTTGACAAAGAAGCTACGGGCCAGGACAATATTGTTTTGTGAGGCCTCAATCTCCCCGAGGAGGCGCTGGCAGCGGAGATAGATCCAGTTCATCTCGCTTTGTTCAGCGGCCTGCATCGTCGCGATAGCCTGTCGCTTGGCCTCTTCCTCCAAAAGCAGGAGGAAGAGGGTCTGAGCGAGCAAGAGCTGGCCCTCAAGACGGACCTCAGTTTCCAGCTCTTCAAAAGCAAGGGCCTTCTTCAATGCATAATGGGCCTTCTTTAGAAAGGCTGGGTCTGGTTTTGCCCTTTGATCTGCGAGATGCTGGCTGATACGGAGCGAAGCGGTAGCTATCAAAGCCTGGCCGATGCAAGGTAAATTAGAGACCTTACGAGCAGTCTGTAAAGCCAGGGTAAGTGAAGATGTCGCCTCCGAAAACTTGCCCTGATCTTGTTGCGAGCCAGCCTTCCAGGAGTTCCAGAGGCTGATATAGATCTGATCGTTGAATTGCTCTTGTAAGATAATACTTTTTTTAAAGAGGTTTTCTGCCTCATTCACCAAGCCTCTTCTGTGATTTAATGTCCCGAGACTGTTTAAAGCTAACGCAACGATGATTGTATCACCACTGATTTCTGCTTTATTTTTAGCTCTGATCAGAAATTCCTGAGCCATTTCTAATTCAGCTTGCATTAAGTAGATTGTACCTAGATTGTTACTAGAAACGGCAATTTCGCGCTGTCGATTGTTTTGTTCGTAAATATATAAAGCCTTCTTAAAATGATCGATAGCCTCAGAAAGGGAAGCTACATTTGGCCCTAAACTGCCAAGAATATAATGAGCACGACCAATGTCTACTGGATCGCCATTAAGTGTTCGCTGTGTCCTAGTGCTAGGTTTAGCTAGTATGTATGTTTTTTTTGCTAAGGCATCGTTGAACATCCTTAATGCTGTTACTGCATTATTAGATGCTTGCTCATACTTCCCTTGTAACCAAAAAATAGCTCCTTGATAATAACGAATACTTCCCCAAACAGTTCCTACTGTAATGTCTGCGCTAGTTAAAAGCCTTTCACTTTCTGCATAACACTTTTGGGCTAGAGCAAATTCCGTAAAGTGGTACCACGTCTTACCAATCTCTAAATTAATAAGCGCCTGAAGCTGAACTTCTTCTAGATATTCCTCATTGGAAGTGAATGTTTGGCGTTGTTGATGGAGCTTGAGAACACGTTCATAGAGTTGACGCCCTTTCTCGAACTGGCCTTGAATGATGCGGCACTCGCCGAGCTGTTCGAGGAGGTAGGCGAGGTGCATGCGGTCGTCTTCGGTCTGGGTCTGCTCGATCTCTTCGAGCTGTTCGGCGGCGAACTGGTAGTGGCTGGCCGCCTCTGCATAGGCGCAGAGGTCATAGGCATGGTCGGCGGCCATTTCGGCGAAACGGGCGATCTCCTCGGGCTCTGAACCACCTTTGAGGAGGTGGAGCGTAATCAGGGCGGCCCCCTCTTTCATGCGGTTAGCGTGGGTTTCTTTGAGGGCATTGGCGACACTGCGGTGCAGGCGAACTTTACGGGCCAGCGACATATGATCGTAGAGGCGTCCAACGAGCAAGGGATGCCAGAAATTGTAGGTGATGTGGATGCCACTCCCATCTTCAGTTAAGACACCGGCGGATAGAGCTTCTTCCAGTAATTCAAGGACATCATCCTCTTCCTGTTGGCTCTGACTGTTACGATTAATTTTGAGCAAGAGTTGAAGGGTAAAGGCACCATCGAGAACGGCAGCCTTCTGTAAGAGCTTGCGGCAATTTAAAGAGAGGCGCTCAATACGGAGGTCTAGAACCGCGTTAATTGTTTCCGGTAACATGCGGGCCATGTCTTGTACCGAAGGGAGCCTGTCTTCTGTAATGTTTTTGGGATCAAGGGTACGGGCAAGCTCCTCCGCGAAGAAAGGATTGCCGGAAGCGCGCTTCTGAATGTGCTGGATACTCTCCATTGGGAGATGGTTAACCATCTCCGCCACCTGATCGTCATTAAGAGGCTCAATCGCCAGAGCCATAATCGAGCGCTCACGCTTCATATCATTAATGAGGTTATTGATGCGCTGAGACTCGGCCTGGGCTTTTTGCTGAGTTTGAAGATCCTGGGCTGAATGGAGATCGCGGTTAAAGTGCAAGGCCTGCTCGTTCTCGCGGTAGGTCGCGATAATCGCGATCGGGCGGCCATACTGGTGACGAGTCATATAGGAAAGCATCTGCCAGCTACTCTCATCGGCCCACTGGATATCGTCGAGAACAATAAGCAGAGGTTTACGATCGCTGATACTCGTAAACATCTCAAGCATCGCCTCGCGGATACGATGCTGATCCTCTTCTTTAAGGTCCTGGAACTCGCCGGGAGTTTTGGGGAAGCGTTCCGCCAGTTCGGGGAGCAGGCGGCTCAAAGTCTGATACCGTGGCAGGTTACGAGCGATATCCTGGTGTTGCCAGGTACTGTAGTCGCTATAATTCATCGCCTTACGGAGAGCCTCGATCCAGATGCGATGGGGGACCGCCTTCTCCTGGGCATAGACGCGGCTCCAGGCGACCGTCCAGCCTTTTTTCAGAGCCTCGCGAGCGATCTCCTCCGAGAGGCGAGTTTTCCCGATACCGGGATCGCCCTGAAGGAGAATGCACTGAGGCTTGCGATCGGTATCCAGAGCGATCGAAGATTTTTTCGCAATCTGGTAGCGTTTGCCCACCTCAGTAGTCAGCATCACCTGTTGGATCATCTCCAGCTCGCGAGCGCGCCCGACCAATTTTGTATGGTGGTTGCGTCCGATCTGGAAGGTAGGGCGGGGGACCGAAATTGCCAGAGACTCACCGGGTACGCTCACCAGTTCAGCAGCCGTCTCATTAGTGAGTTGGGCACCGCGCTTCAAAGCCTTATAGAGGCGTCGGGTCTGAACCATCGGCTCCATCTCATGTTCATCGAGTTTTTCAAGTAAGCGGTGGTAGGCGCGAACAGCCTCAATGCGGAGGCCACTATTCGCAAAAAGAATCATCAAGCGCTGGAGAGCCGACTCATTAGTAGGATCGTCCTTAAGGAGGCGATCGAGCATCTCCGTCGCATTTTTAGGATCGTCACGTTGGAGATCATTGCGAAGGATATAGAGATCGGCCAATTCAAGGAGGGCACTACTCCATTTGCGTTGGAGGCCCTCGCGGCGCATCGCAGACCAGGGGGAAGACTGCTCCTCAGGGAGGAAAGAGCCGCTATAGACATCGAGGACCGCCTCGCGGAGCTTCTGCTCGACCTCCTCAGTAGTTGTAAGATTATGGGCATCATCGACCAGGATCTCGAACGCACTAGCATCGACCCAGAGTTTGGATTGATCGGCCAGGATCAGCATCTCGCGTTCCGTCAGGAGATATTGGGAATTGGCGGGACGAGAGATAGAGGGTTCAAAGACCTGTCGGAGGCTATGGACGGATCGGTTGAGGCGATCGATCCCGAGATCGATATCGAGATCGGGCCAGAGAGCATCGATAAGTTGTTCGCGGCCCATGCGTCGGCCAGGGGCGCTAACAAGGCAGCCGAGAAGGGATCGGACGCGTTGATGTTGCCAGCTTGCCTCGCGGACAGGTTGCCACTCGCCCGAGAGAGTAGAGCGGCGCTCCATATAGAAGCGACCGAGAGTATAAAGGCGGATCAGAGCCTGAGATTGATCTTGAGAAAGCTCATTAGCAGCCTGCTCTAATTCGCGTTCGCGTGGATGTTTTTTCCCTATATAGGTACGGGTAGTTTTGCCATTGACAGTCTGGTAGGCATACCAGTAGGGTCCGTGTCCGTGTCCCTCGCGGCATTTTTTACAGCGAGCCTTCCCGCAATAGCTTACTTGTTGGTGATAAGCGATCGTCGCATCCATGAGACCTCCAGGCTTAGAAAGATAATGGCCCTAGAGAGAAGCCAGAACGCACAAAGAACAAATACAAGACAGGAATGCAGATAGACATAATAAAGCGTTAACATTTAATTATACTACAATCTTAACACAAGAAAAGAGTAAAGGAGCATCTACAAAAAGAAATCCAGTTTTTTTAAGGAGAAAACAGAATAGGATTAGAGCGTACAAGCCATACCATCTCAAAAGACAGCTATATGATAGAACGGAAGAAATGTCTTATTCTAGCTAAAAAAGACAAGAAAAGATTGTAAAAAAGACAAATCTGGGTGTTTTCCAAAAGAGTGGAGTGTTGTGGTAGGGTAAAATGAGTAGTTTTTGTTATAGATATTTGGAGTTATTGTATCAGATTTTTTGTATCTTGGAGGATTTCAAGATTCTTTTGGGAGAGGTGAGGAGGATGAGTGATCGTGTGCGCCCACGAGGCCGGGCCTAAGAGATCCCGAAGGTAGTGTTGTTGTAGGGAGTAGGGAGGGAGGATGAGTGATCGTGGGTGAGCAGAAGGCTTGATCTACAGAGCTTTGCTTGATAGGAGTGAGATAGGAGTTCTAGAAAATCGTAGAGGAGTATACTTCTGAGCGTAGAGAGTTGAACGGTGAGAAAAAAGATAATTTATAAAAAGCCAAATCAATGGTATTAGACAATATTTTTTATAGGGAGGAACCGAACATGAAAGCGGAAGAGACAATGGCAGTCATGGACAGGATCGAAAGTGGAGTAAGAGTTGATCCGGATCTGCTAGGATTGCAGGATTCCACCCAGATTTATCGGTATGAAATTGGGCGGGTTGAGAGATTATCAATAGATGAAGTAATCATATTAGCGAAAACCATGGAGAATGAGAATGGGGAGCAGGAGCCCGTGGGTGCTCAAAGAGTAGATTTGGAAGCTCGGAAAGAAGAGGCCAAGAGGCAATTAATAGAAGCCAACCTGCGGCTCGTCATGCATATAGCCAGAAGGTATGTAGGATTGGGAATGGACCTCATGGATCTAGTGCAGGAAGGGAACCTGGGATTGATCCATGCCGTCGAGAAATTTGATCACAAGAGGGGATATCGTTTCAGCACGTATGCCACCTGGTGGGTGAGGCAGGCGATCACGAGAGCGTTAGCGGAGCAGGCGCGAATAATTCGAGTGCCATTGTATAAAGCGGGAGCGTTAAAAAAGCTCGCGAACGCTCGATTGAAATTGCAGCAGAGCCAGGAAGGGGAGCCGAGCCTGGAAGAGCTAGCCGAGCAGATGGACATAAGCGCAAAGCAAGTCCTTGCACTGATGGCAACCACCCAGGAGCCGATCAGTTTAGACATGCCGAGGCATAGCAGTGAAGAAGAAAGCGTCTCCATTGGAGATATTTTAGAGGATGACCCGGCGGACTCACCGGAGCGGGTAGTTATGAGTCAGACGATGGAGAGTCAAGTGCGAGAAGTGCTGAAGTGTCTGACCCCGAGGGAGAAGAGAGTTATCGAGCTACGGTACGGAATGGGTGGGACGCACGAGCACAGTTTGATGGAGATAGCCAAGAAGCTGGGAGTTAGTCATGAAGCGGTGAGGCAGGTTGAGGCGCGGGCCCTAAGGAAATTAGAGAACCCAAGTCGTTGCCGGATGTTGCAAGATTTCCTGGCCTCGTAAGGTACGGGATGAAAAGGGCGAGGTAAGAAAGAGGAAATCTCTCCTCGCCCTTTTCATTTGTTGGGGGAAGCCTCCTGACGCACATGAATGTGCTATCCTACAGCGGATGGGAGAAGTCGCCTGAAGCACTCTTCGAGACCACGAGAGGTATTCATTCCTTTAAGAATTAGCAGAGTCGGACCAATCCTGCTGGAACGTTTGTTGGAGAGTAGTAATCACATCCGTATTAGAGATCAGGAGGCCGACCTCGCGATTGTGATCGAGGGAAGCCGTTGAGATATTTTCAGAGCCAACAAAAGCCTGATGGTTATCGGCCACCATCATTTTCGCGTGCATATAGAGAGTAGGGTCCAGGCGGACCTGAACACCGCCACCACGGATAGCGCTGACACCGGAAGCATTAGAATCCCGGCCCTGTTGTGGTTCGGGAAGGATCACCTGGACTTGGACGCCCCGACGAGCAGCCTCAACCAGATCGCGTTGGATCTCAGTATCCTGCATCTCCTCCGCCTCAACAATCAGTGACTTTTGGGCACTAGCAATAAGAGAAGTGAAGCTTGTGCGAGAATTTGTAGGGCTCACCACCAGATTAGGATCATTCAGATTAGGATCTGAGCGTTGCCAGTCTGCATTAAAGATATCCAGAACAGATTGGACATCTTGGGGGTTTGAGTCGGCGATATCATACTCGCGATTGCGGCTATTATTGCTGCCGCCGAGAGCGGAAAGAGTAAAGTTAGAAGTCATAATATAGGCCGTAGAGGAATCGGTAATCATACACTTCGCGTGAGTCAGCGAAAAGTTAGGATTAGTCGCCTTCACCTTCACCCCAGAAGCCTGAAGCTTATCCATAGTCTGAGCAGGAGAGACAGGACCGCTACCGTAAGGATGGGCCTCAAGCATAACCCGGACATCGAGACCCCGGTTAGCCGCCTCCTCAAGGGCGCGGACGACATTGCGATCGGTCAGAAGGTAAATTTCCACCCAGACTGATTTTTGAGCCTTCCCAATAGCATCAAGAAAAGGTTTAACGCCAGCAGAAGGTTCAACGAAGACCTGAACATTTTGAGCGCCGGAGTCAGAGCCAGCATTTGTTCCGGTGGTAGAGTTAGAGCCATTGGGAGAAGATGTCAGATTAGAAGAGCACCCAGAGAGAAGAGAAGAGAAAAAGAGAGCGGAGAGCAGAAAAAAGAATCGGAAAGAGCCCGAGAGACGTATAGCAGGCATAGTAAAAGCTCCTTATAAAAATCAACACATACAGAAGAAACGGCCCAGCCGGAGAAAAAGAGACGGAACCAAGAGCAGAGGAGGGGAATTAAGAAAAGGCAGAAAATTTGCGCCTTCACAACTAATTCACAGGCATGGATATTTATTATCTTGCTTTTCGCCCTAAATTTATGTAATGTATATAACATACATATATTTCGCCAAAAATGTATGTCAATTCAATAAATCATTAACGAGTTCCCTGAAAAGGAGATCAGCCTTATAGTTGAGAAAAGAAGTTCTAATTGAAACATAGACAATCGAAAACAGCGTAGTTGATCCTGTAGAAAAAGATATAGAGAAGAACAGGGATCAAGCAGGAACCAGAAGAAGGAGCAACGCCCCCCCTATGCAAAAGGTCTTCCCCTCTTCCCGCAGCAAAGCGAAACCTTCTGGCCCCGAGGTGAGACTCCTTATTGACAGCTTCATGCACTTCTCCTTGCCGGGATTATTGCCAGCGGATCAAACATTGGCCTTAAACGGAACACTAGGAACGTTATCATGTTTATCATATAGTCATGAAGGGCCAAGACTCATAGCGCAGCAGTTATTTACAAGCAGTGAATTAAGTGTATTGAGACCGTTATTGGAGTCATATCCGGATTACTGTCCATATGAAGTGTTAATGGCGAGTTTCAGTTGCGGAGGACATATTTCCGAGACCACCGTAGTGCAAGCGCGGCAAAGATTACAGGAAGCGTTAGAAAGAGAAGAATGGGATCAAGAGTTGCGGCCATTGCGGAACGTCTTATCGAGAACGAGATTAAAGCTTCGAGATTTTGGGATAGAGATCTCCTCGATATTAGAGACAGGGTACATATTAATGGTCCCAAGAAGACGCAAACGTTGGGATTGAAAGAGGACGAAAGCGAGCAATGATCAAAGAAAGTGAAGCGGAGAGGTAGTCAGTTATATAGATTGATCGGGATCGCTATCAGAATAGCCGTAGTTTCTTTCGTCACTGCTGAAGGGGTCATATGAGTAGATAAAAGTTGGGTAGCAGTGTAAGAGATACACAGCCATTTTTAAAGGGGCCTGCTTGTTGGATACAATGCAGGCCTTTTTTTTGTATTATTGATCGAAAGCGATATTTTTGATCTAAGTTTGGAACGTATCCTTCAAAGAATAGGGATAGAAGTAGGTTACAAAACCCCCAACATCAAAGCATAAATGGGGAGAAGTAGAAGTTATAGTAAAGGGAAATCAGATGCGGTGGAAAGGGATCACCCAGACCCAGATAGCCGTAGCAAAGGCAACGCTCCCGGCAATCACAAACAGATGGAAAATCTCATGGAAGCCAAAGACCCGAGGGAAAGGATCTGGTTTTTTCAAAGCATAAATCAGAGCTCCGAGAGTATAGAGAGAGCCACCCAGGATCAGCGTAAGAATTGGGAGCCATGAAAGAGCCTGAACCAGAGCAGGCATAGCTACGAGAACGACCCAGCCCATAATCACATACAGAGACGTTTTAATCCAGCGTGGCCAGTGGAGGCAAAAAACCGCAATCAGAACGCCAGCCAGAGCCAGGAGCCAGATCAGAGAGAGGATCAAAAGGCGAGGGTAGCCAGAGAGCACATTAAAGCAGATAGGAGTATATGTGCCAGCAATGAGAACAAAGATATTTGCATGATCGATTGATCGAAGGACGCGTTTTGTTTGGGGTAGCCAGAGACCGATGTGGTAAATAGAGCTCAGAGAATACAATTCAAGCATACTTAGACCGAAGACCAGCATCGAGAGCATACGTGGTAGATCCGTATAGGTACGAAAGCAAAGAGCAAGAGTCAAAACAAAAGAGCCCAGAGCGGCCAGAGCATGTGACCAACCGCGCATAAGAGGCTTTGAGAGCGTAAGAACCGCATCATATTCAAGTTTTTGAACGAAATCTTCTGACTTCTGTTGTCGTGCGGACATAAATGTATAATCCTTTTTTATGTAGAGTAGATAGTTCTCAAAAAGAAATGAAATAGAAAACGACATCTTTTCGGAGAAATTCTTTACCGTAATAGATATTGCGGCCCCCCATTTTGTTTCAAAAAGTCGATAAAAGAGACGATAGATACTAGTATGTATGAGTGGAGAGGGCAAAAGACCCATCGCCCTGCATAGATACTGGTATATATAAAAGAACATGGGGGTATAGATGACAGCGTCAATACCTGAAAACGAAGAGCAGCGGTTGCAAGCTCTTTACGACTTAAAGCAGCTAGGGAAGCCAATGGACCAGAAGTTAGAAGCACTCATAGAAGTCGTCAAGCAAGCGTTTGACGTACCGATGGTGATGGTAAATCTTGTAGACAGCAAGAAGCTTTATTTTCGGGCCTGTATAGGAGTAGAAGGGACAGAGGCATCGAGAGACGTCAGTTTTTGTGCATACACAATTCTCAATCCAGAGCCATTAGTAGTCAGTGACACGTTAGAAGACCCACGTTTCAGAGAGAACCCATTTGTTTTAGAAGAGCCGCATATTCGTTTTTATGTTGGTGTGCCATTGAAAGGGCCGCGAGGGTACCGTATAGGCTCATTATGTATTATGGATACCAAGCCGAGGCAGATAGGGCAAGAACTGTTAGAGACAATGAGAAGGTTAGCGAGGATCATAGAACTAGAATTAAACGTAGAGTATAGAATGAGCGAAGATAAAGAGAAGCGCATCCTTGCGTAGCGTCAGGGTCATCTTTACCATCTCGCAGAAAAAAGTATTAAGGAGAAAGATTACAGACCAGTCAGGCCAAGAATGCGTTTAATATCATCTGGAGAATTAAACGTTGTATCGGGCAATTTATCGAGGATAGGGCGGGCCTGCTCACCGAAGCCCAACTTCTCCACCTGCTGAAGAAGATCATGTTTAGAGATAGGATAAGGAAGATTATTGATAACCAGATTGGCCATCTGTTTGATATCGAAATCTTTTGGAATAAAATTCATCGGATTAAAATTTTGCATCAGCGTCACTCCTTTACTAGAAACAGATCGTTAGGAAGAGAGAGAACCCTCTATATTAGAGAAAAACGCATCAAAGTTCTGTATGTATCGGGAGGGAAATTGCACATTCCCTCCCGACAGAGTATCACATCTTCTCTGCGTATACAACCAATCGGAGAGTTGTCTGATGTTCACTAGGTATCCAATCGCCAGCGCAAGTAATCAGATTAAGAAAAGAGCCCCCAGATTTTGAGAAAATCTGTTGAAGGGGAGCCTCTTTAGGGGAGTAAGAGACAACGCGCTGGACCGCAAAGTTAAAAGTAGCCTTATTAGAATCTGTCACCGTAATTTTATCGCCAGCTTTAAGATTTTTAAGGTTCCAAAAGACAGCGGGATCGCCACCAGGACGATCGAGATGGCCATTAATCACAGCGCTACCGGGATCACCGGGATGTGTGCCGTATTTAAACCATCCGGCATTTTCCCAAGCATTTTGAGAAGGAGTATCCATATCGCCTTTAGTTAGACCGACTGGTTCGATAGATGTATCGACCTGAATAGCAGGGATAGAAATATGAACTGGTTGACCGGCAGAAGACTTTTGATTAGCGAGAAGCTGTATAGGAGTGGGAGTAGGAGTAGGGCCGGAATGGGTAGGAGTCTGAGATGGATTTGATTGACGAGATTGTGAAGGAGCCTGAGATGGACTAGAAGATCCACAGGCGCTGAGAAAAAGAAGGAAAAGGCAGAGAACCCCATAAAGGTGATAACGTTGAGTATTCATAAAAAGTATCCTCATAAGCAAAAAGAGAAAGGAGAGCCTATGAGCGGACTCTGATAGGCCCTCGGTTGAAAAGACATTATAAGTAGAAAGCATGGCATGCAACACCAAGGAGAGCAAGAAGAGAAACGTAAAATGCTCACAGCGTGTATTGGCGTACTGTAATAAAGACAGAAGAGGGCAGGTAAAACTGCAAAATTGTGTAACCCTTTTTGGGAAAAGGTTTATATGATCCCCCTTTTATAGTAATTGCTTGCGTCACTGAAGAAAGACGGATATCATATAAGCTAGAGAAAGCATATTTGTGTATGGGCAAGGCAAACATCATATAAAAGAAAGCCATTTTACAGAAAATAGAAGGATGGAGTACGTGGATAATGAGGATTGTATTGGCTATCGTGTACAAATGGAGAGCACTGAAGTGCATATGTAAAGAGGTAGTTTATAGTGTCTCAGCAAACAGATGAGAACGAAAGTGCGGGAACGCATGAACAACAAGTGCCTGATGGAGTATGGCAGGCGGAAATAATCAGAAGGAGCCTGGAAGGAGACGAGCAAGCGTTTGCAGTCATTGTAGACAAATATGGAAGCGTCTTACTACGTACAGCGTACCTATTATTAAGGGATCAAGAAGCGGCGCAGGACGTAGTGCAAGAATCCTTTTTGTTAGCGTGGAAGAACCTGAGCAAACTGCGAGAGCCAAGTTTTTTACGGGCATGGTTATTAAAGATAGTAGTCAATCAATCCATGACCTTAAAAAGGCAAATAGCCAGAGGGGCAGCATATTTGCGAGAGCAGCTAACGCATAGTTACGTAGAAGAAGTCATGAGTAGTACGAGTGTACAGAGAGGAGAGATCGAAGACAGATTAGATCTCACAAAAATCTTAAACCAATTACCATTAAAACAAAGAACAGTAGTCGTGCTTTTCTATTACCACAAACTGACAATGGTAGAGATAGCCTCAATGTTAGGGGAGTCAGAAAACACCTTAAGAAAGCGGCTACAATCAGCACTAGAGAAGATGCGTAGAGTGCTGCAAGTAGACGAGCCAGTATTTGGAGACGTTACCATAGCACCATCGCGCATCAGCATTCGTGGGCGAGGGAAAATGCAATGAACGAACAGCCTTTTAAAGGTCAAGAGCATTCACGATTAAATGGGCATAGTAGTCATAAATCAAAGGCAAACATCATATTGGAGGAAAGGATAATCCAGGTTCTAGAGGAGCAAGCGAGCCAGATTGAATTTTCCACCGTATTAAGGAACAAAGTATTACAACAGCATCAATCGAGGAAAAGAGCACCATTTAATCTTGTATCGGTTCCTGCCTTAGGGCTAGCAGCGATTTTAGTACTGGTATTATGCACAGTAGGGATAGTGCAATTTGCGCGTACATATCAAACCCCCGCTCAAGTCATTGTATATACAGCGACAGGAGAAACGGCGTTGCCGCAGGACCTGGCGGAGGGTGGGCGGTTGGTATCCTTAGATCCTACTGAGAAACACATACTATATCAACCGGTGGGAGCGCCGGGAAAGTTATCGACAGCCGACGTACAGAACCCAGTTAAGACGCATACTTTAGCAATGGAGTATGCACTAGACGCAAACTGGTCTCCTGATGGAAGCGCCCTACTTGCAACGATTGCGCCCAAGGGAGTAATAGAACCTTTACTGGCCCTGGCTCATACGGGAGCGTATATGAAGTTAGTAGGTCCCAAAGCGCAGACAGCCAATTGGCAGCCCAGAGAGAAGCAGACAATCACCTATGTAGAGCAAGGCAAAGGAATTGCGCAGCTATTAAGCATCAAATCGGATGGAAGCGAGTCCGCGTTAGTAACAACCATGAATGTAGCGTATGCGGTACAGCACATGAATTGGTCGAGCGATGGTAGCAGGTTGGCCCTGGTAGTAACGGGAAGTAGAGAGAGTACACCTGAAGCGTTAGGGAAAGCTGGAAAAGGGTTATACATCATGGATGTACAATCGGGAAAACTAGTACCGATTGTAGGGATTGGTGGGAGCTCTATTGGGAAAATCGAATGGTCTCCAGATAATCGTTATCTCACCTATGAACTCATAGGTGAACAGGGTCAGATTGACCTACAGACGTACGATGCGACGACAGGCAAGCAAGTATTCTCCATTAAACCTAAAGGTAAGGTCGAGGGTTGGAGTTGGTCTCCGCAGAGCGATGCCATCGTTTACAGTGATGCAGGTAGTTTACATGTTTACAATCTACAAAGGAAAAATATAACGTTTACACAGATGAAAGGTAACCTTATCTCGCCATTCTGGCTTAAAGATGGGCGTATTGTTTGTATGCGGATGGAGAGTGGTCAGGCAACCCTGGCATTTCTGAGCGCACATAAATAAGCGGGCCCGAAAAGATGACGGAGGGAATTTTCTACCGTCATCTTTTTTTTTATGGAAGAAAGTTTCTGGAATTAGAAAACCTCATGAAGATAGGGGATCTTGTGTGGGAAAAGGGAGAGGCATATCTGGGCCTGACTTTGGGATAAGGAGCCCCAGCCTCGGAAAGGAAAGTCAGAAGGCTCGGCGATTCCATAGACGAGAGAAGAGAGAGCTTGAATCGATAGATTTAGATCGGCATGTGAAGAAGGAGAGACCTGTAGTTGGCCATCAACCGACTCAAAAAGAAAGTTTCCTTGATTCCATGGGCAGAGAGGATCATTGACATGGATATGTAGAAGGCCGGAACCGACCTGGAGGCCAGAGATTTTAGACACATCTATAATGCGAACCATAGGGGCATCGGAAACATTTATTAAAATGCCAAGATCGTTCAGCCAATTTTCGGGGTGTTCAGAGGGATGAAGTTTCATCTCAACATCCTGAACCTGATCTATATGGCGTGCGAGCCATTCTAAGAGCAGGAACTTTCCCAGGCCATTCTCATAATAGAAGTGGTGGATAGTTAGATTATCATCTTTCCCCTTAATATAGTAGAGCATCATCCCGACAGGATCGCCATGAGAGCGAGCGATAGCGAGCCAGACATCCCCTTTATCTTGTTGCATTTTAGAAGTCAGATCGTTAAAGAGAGCCATACCATGTGTAGTGGATTGTCGTTTTAGAAGGAAAGAGCGATAAAGGGGAAAGCCTTCTGAAATAGGGAGGAGTTCAACATCGCCATCAAGAGGAATGTTCAGAAGAGGAGCAAGAGAAGAGACAGGGAACTCAAAGATGCGAGGGTGAGGAAAATTCACGTACCCCATATGATCGTAAAATGATTGTCGGAAAGGATACAGTATAGAGAAAGGCATCCCAATCGTATGCATCTGTGAGAAAAGGGAAGTAAGTAACTGGCGGGAGTAGCCTCTTCGACGAGCGGAGGGGTGTGTAGCGACGCCCCAAATGCCACCGGCAGGAAACACCTGTCCTCGGACCTGTTGTGTCATAGGCGAGCATCCAGCGACGGCCACAGGCTTATTATCCGCGAAGAGAGCCAGATATAAGGAATCGCTGAGGTATTCCATAGTCTGGTGCCATTCATCTGGATCTGGTAGAGGGGGAGTTGAGCGGAAAGCGTAGCCGCCGATTTGGTAAGAGACCTCAAATTGTTCCTCATTCTGAAGCTGACGAATTTCGATAGCAGGCATCACTTATTCCTCTTTAAAACAAGAAATGAGTGACTATTCCTTAGTCACTCAGATATTTAGCGAATTGATTGTTCGCGGTATTTACTGGGGGAATTGTGTTCGCGGCTATAGTTTTCCGTATAGGCGTGAACCACGAGATCGCAAATTTCCTGAGGGTCATCGGAGACCTGTAGTAGTGCCTGATCTTCAGGAGAGATCATCGCATGTGGCAGCATCGTATTTTCAATCCAATCGAGGAGGCCATGCCAATATTTGCTATCGTAAAGGATTACAGGGAAGTGGTTCACCTTACGTGTTTGAATAAGAGTCAAAGCCTCGAATAGTTCATCCATAGTTCCGAAGCCACCGGGGAAGATAACAAAGGCCTCAGAATATTTGACAAACATTGTTTTGCGGACAAAGAAGTAGCTAAAGTCTACAGACACATCCAGGTAAGGATTTGAATGTTGTTCAAAAGGGAGCTCAATATTGCACCCAATGGAATAATTTTCACCGGCTTGAGCGCCTTTATTGCCAGCCTCCATAATGCCGGGGCCGCCACCAGTAATCACCCCAAAGCCAGCCTTAGCGAGCAATAGAGCTGTTTTTTCAGCGGCTTCAAACCATTGTGTATTTTCTTTTACCCGAGCGGACCCAAAGAGAGCAACCGAGGGGGGGATATGAGAAAGTTCATCAAAGCCATTCACAAACTCGCTCATAATCCGAAAAACGCGCCAGGGATCGGAGGCCGTAAAATCAACATTAATAGCGCGCTCAAGGGCATGTTGTTGTTCATGGATCTGTTCTTGTGGTAGAGCCTCATTTGGGCCGACCAGGGGCTGAGCTGGGCGTCGTAGCAAGCGCTCATCCTCTGTTTTACGTAGGTGGGTAGATACATTTGTCCGCTTACGAAGTGAACCTTTTCGTCGGTTAGGGCCTTGATTTGCATCAAAACCATTATTTGCATCCCCATTTGGTAATTTTGAATCAGGTTGGCTCATTGATCGCAACGATTCCCTTCTTATTTATCGGTAGGTGACGGCTCGCCAGAACACTTAAGCACAATTGTGCTTAGAGGGGGGAGAGTCAAGCAGAGAGACTGGTTGTAAGAATGCCAGGGGACAAGATTTGTAGAAAGTGTTTTTGAATTTACAACCCCACTTCCCCCATATATTGTGGAGTCACTATTAAGGACCTCAACGTAGAGGTCAGAAAAAGGAGCTCCGACGCGATAATTTGTACGAACAACAGGCGTGAAATTACAGATAAAAATAAGAGTATCAGTATCGTTTTTTGCCCGTCGTATAAAAGACACAACACTTTGTTGTGAATCGTTACAATCGATCCAAGAAAAGCCCTGTTGTGCGTAATCGAGGAGGCTGAGAGCTGGTTCTTGTTTATAGAGACAATTAAGATCGCGAACAAACAACGATAGTTGTGAGTGAAGAGGATCGTCAGGAGATTGGAGGAGATGCCAATCGAGGCTTTGAGCAAAATTCCATTCACCCCACTGACCAAATTCGTCACCCATAAACAGCAATTTTTTACCGGGATGCCCCCACATATAGCCATAGAGTGCGCGGAGATTTGCGAACTTCTGCCAAAGATCGCCAGGCATTTTGCTAATCATAGATTTTTTCAAATGTACTACCTCATCGTGAGAGAAAGGAAGAACGAAATTTTCCGAGTAGGCGTACATAAGAGAAAACGTAATATTATTTTGATGATGACTGCGATGAATAGGATCGTATTCCATAAAATCCAAGACATCGTGCATCCACCCCATGTTCCATTTTAGATTAAAGCCAAGTCCACCCAAGTAAGTTGGATAGGTAACAAGAGGCCATGAAGTAGACTCCTCTGCAATTGTAAGGGCGGAGGGTTGATATTCATGGACAGCGTCATTAAATTGGCGGAGGAACTCAACAGCCTCAAGGTGTTCACGTCCGCCGTATTTATTTGGTAGCCATTGGTCTGGATCGCGGACATAATCGAGGTAGAGCATAGAAGCAACAGCATCGACGCGGAGGCCATCGACATGGTATTCGCGTAGCCAGAAAAGAGCATTTGACACAAGAAAATTTTTCACTTCATTTCGGCCATAATTGAAGACGAGCGTGCCCCATTCTTTATGCTCACCCATGCGAGGGTCCGCGTACTCATAAAGATGAGTACCATCGAAATAATTCAGAGCGAAGCCATCCTTAGGGAAGTGGCCTGGAACCCAATCAAGAATCACGCCAATACCTTGCTGATGGAGGAAATCAACAAAGTATTGAAAATCTGTGGGGGAGCCGAACCGACTGGTAGGGGCGAAGTAGCCAGTAACTTGATAGCCCCAAGAGCCATCGAAGGGATACTCAGAGATAGGAAGGAGTTCAACATGAGTAAACCCTAACTGTTGTACATAATCAGCAAGCTCATGAGCGATTTCGCGGTAGTTCATCAACCGTTCGTGTCCATTTTCAACGGCCCGTCGCCATGATCCCAAGTGAACCTCGTAGATAGATATAGGTGTATTGAGGGCTTGATGTTGTTCACGAGTAGAGATCCATGCTGAGTCATGCCATGAGTATTGATGAATATCAGCGATAATGCTTGCAGTATTAGGACGGACTTCTGCTGCGAACCCATAGGGGTCATATCTATCCGTTTGATAATGATGGTATCGAGAAAGGATAGCATATTTGTAGCGCATTCCAATTTGAGCTTCAGGAATAAAGCATTCCCAAACGCCAAGATCGCGATGGCGTAAGCGCATAGAATTTTTACCACGATCCCACTCATTAAAATCGCCGATTACAGACACAGAAAGAGCATTAGGGGCCCAGACAGCAAAGTTGACTCCCTGTATACCATCTATAATGCGGAAATGAGCGCCCATTTTTTCATACAAATTGTAATCTTTCCCTTGTCCGAAGAGGTAGAGATCGAATTCACTGAAAATGGAATCGGGTTGTTGGTTTCTTATAGATTGGGTTATACTAGAGGACTCGTGCTGTGGATCAGGTGTTACCATGTTAAACATTCCTTATCCAAGTAATTATTCATACTGCTTCTAGCATAGCATATAAGGGAAGTAGCAGGGATTAAATAGATGTTAAGAGTGACACCATGTAACCCAATGGGTCGTATATGGAGAAGTAGGACAAACAAACATTTTAGCTAGTGCTGGACAATGGTACAAGTCTATTTCTCATTTTTAATGATGCGTGAAGGACAGAAAGTGAGTCACCAGGATGAGTATTAATCTTCGGAAGCAGAAAGAGCGTTTGGAAGAAAAAAGAAAAGAATTGCAAAATGATATATCGAGATTAACAGAAGCGAGACCTACACCAGTAGATCCAATAGAGGCCAGTGAAGGCTCGCAAGATTTTGAAGAAGCAGCCGTTGATTTTAATGAAATGCAGCAAGAGCAGTCAATTATGGTGAATCAGCAAGCCCTTCTTCAGCAAGTAGAGCGAGCTTTAAAGAGAATAGAAGATGGGACGTATGGGAAATGTATTCAATGTGATAAACCAATACCTGAGAAGCGTTTGGAGGCGCTTCCATGGGCAGAAAGAGATGTCGAATGTGAAGAGCAGATAGAAGCGAGAAATTTGGGAAGAGAAGAGCTCTACTCTGAAGAAGTACAATAAGAAAATAACAAGCGCCAAACAGATTGAAAATAATCTGTTTGGCGCTTGTTATTTTCTGTCATCTTTTCATTGAGTGATTGATCATATACAATAGAGGAAGTTATCCAGCTTGAAAGGACGAGGAATACCTGTGGCAATAAAAAGAGAGTACATATATGACCTGTTCACATTAATGACAGCTTTGTTAGTGATACTAATTGATCAATTAACGAAAGCTCAAATAGTTCAGCATTTAAGTCCAGCAAACAATCCAGCAAACATCGTGCCAGTAGTAGGAAATTACCTCTCCTTTTACTATATACATAATAGTGGAGCGGCGTTTAGTTTATTCGCAAATCAAGCGATATTGATTGTTTTTATTTTGCTTGCGATCGGAGTAATTGCTTTTCTCTATTACAGAATGCGAGAAAAGAGATTAGTCGTATTGAATATTACGTTTGGGTTAATTGTTGGTGGAGCAGTAGGAAACCTAGTTGATCGTTTGCACAATCATGGTGAAGTTATTGATTTTATCTTTTTTCAAATTCCACAGCTAAATTTTCGTTTTGCTATTTTTAATATTGCGGATGCTGCTATCTCAATAGGAGTTTTGTTATTATTTTTTTTCTTTCTTTTCAGTGGGCGGAAACAACATGAAGAGAGGGAAGGGGATTGAAGTATGTGTTCCAGGAAAGCAGGCCGTTCATGCTTGTATTTACCTCTCCACATTTGATCACAAGTGTTTGTCAGAGTGTTTCTTGTTCTGTTTTGTCTTTATTTGTGCATGTGATTGAAGACGATATCGGACCAGATGTTGGAGATAGCCTCCATCTGCGTAGAGTGTTGTTCCCGTGATATAGCTGGATGCTTCAGAAGCCAGGAAGAGTGCAGGCCCGATCATTTCTTGTGCTTGGCCTACCCGTCCCAAGGGAATCTATTCGTGGAAATGCTTTTCCCCAATTGCAGCAATTACATCTCGGTTCATATCTGTTTCGATGGCTCTAGGAGCCAAGTTATTGACGCGAATGCCTAAGGGTGCCAATTCAACAGCACATGTTTTCGTAAACATAGAGAGAGCTGCTTTCGACATAGCATAAGCAGCGTTTTGTGCATAGGGCATAGTATCATGAATCGAGGTCACATTAATGATAGATGCCGCCGTACTTTGTTGTAAAAGGGGGAGAAGCAGATGGGTGAGTTGTACAGGTGCTCGTGCGTTAACGCGTCAGACCAAGTCCAACTTATCCAGTTGCATCTGTTCAATTGGCGTAGTGATTTCGAGGCCAGCATTATTGATCAGAACATCGAGATGTTGCTCAGAGGTGATAATTGTCTGAGCCAGTCGTTGGACCTCAGCTTCTTGAGCAAGGTCAGCTTGCACAAACTTGCCGGAAAGCTCTCTAGCTAGCTGTATTCCCTCGTCGACATTGCGCCCATGCACCCAGACATATGCTCCTGCCGCAACCAGCCCGCGTGCAATTTCTCTACCGATTCCATGGGTACTTCCTGTCACGAGAGCGATTTTTCCTTGCAGATCAAACCAATTGTCCAGGTGCATTGCTCCTCTCTTCTTTTTGCCACTTACATAATTCCATAGGTTGCGAACACATCAACCGCACTTTTCCCAGCTTCCAATTCTTGTCGCACCGTTCGTTCTCCCACGTACCTTTTCCAACGCCAGATGAACAATAGCATCCTCGGATTCCTGTGGTATCACACACGCCATCGAGGTCTCCAAAAACGATATCCCCAGGGTTCAGCCGTACCTGTCCAATCATCAGGGGAACGCGGAAATCAATAACCTTGCCTCGTGGGTCCTTGATCTTGAGCATACCCTCCGTAGGAGAAGGTTAGGAAATTCAGGTGTAGGATGCCTTTAGTATCGCGTGAATAGCCATCTACAATAGCACCTACCGCCCCAAGAGCACAGGCTCGCACGCTCATCATCTCACCCCATAAGGCATACCGAGGTGATGATCCTGTACAGACGTAGACTTTTTGTGCCTTGAGGTCGTCCAACGCACGAAACATCAATCCAAAGGGCTGTGCCATAACGGGGTTTGTGTTTTGAGCAAACGATTCGCCAAAGACATCTGCTTCTAGGACCGGCATAGCACGCCCGATGACAAGCATATCACAGTGCAATGGTTTGATTATTGAAGGCAGAAATTGTTGTTGCGATCCAGCTTTGTCCATGACATCGCCTACTACAGCAGGAAACAATTCTTGACGAAACAGTGTAAAAAGATCCTCATCGGAATTCCACTGTTTTGTCATAAAAAGTGTTTTTTCTCCGTTCGATAAACAAAAGGTTTTCTAGTACCTTTCTTTAACATCTATATTTCCATGAATGCTCAGTGAAGAACGTGCATACGTCTAAATGTATTTGTGCTGACGCCTGTAATCAAAAAGACGCTATCATCCATATCCATCGTTGTAATTCTTCATTCATTTGTGTGTGTTTGCTCTATGCATTTCACATGGGAGGTTTTCTCACCCTACTCTTCCCAAGGAGAAAGGTGAGAGAAGTTCAGGACCGTCAGGACCTACATACACATTATCCTCAACACGTGCGCCTCCCCCATACACTGCACCATAGACGCCAGGTTCGATAGTAAGAATCATTCCCTGAGTGATTGGTGCATCGCTTGATGCTTCTAGCATTGGTCCTTCGTCATGATAACGGAACCCGACATGATGCCCGGTGGGGTGCGTAAAACCCGTCCCGTAACCACGAGTCTCCAGAACTTCTCGCGCCGCTTGGTCTATAGCTTTGTGTGAGACACCAGGCTGAATAGCAGCAAGAGCAGCCTCCTGAGCATCTTGTACAGCCTTGATTAAGGTACGTTGTTGGACACTTGGAGTGCCCACGCACGTAGTACGTGTGAGGTCGCTCCAGTATCCATCGACGCAGGTTCCTAGCTCAATCACAACGATATCGTTTTTCGCAAGTGTATATCCAGACGAGCGGCTATATGTCCCAGCAAATTGTGTATTTGGACCAGCCTGGACAAAAGCCCAAGCACGAGCACTGGCACACCCATGTAGACCGGAGCACGCCTGAATTGTAGTCTCGACCTGACCGGCGATCTCTGCTATTGTATGTCCAGGTTGTGCGAGATCGAAAAAG
>CAXTTV010000040.1:0-28848 GCA_964247295.1 uncultured Ktedonobacteraceae bacterium
AGTTACTCTGTAAGGCTTTATGCTAGTAAGACGGGACTACCAAAAAGCCCTGCCCAGCATTCATAGAGGGCTTGACAGCGATTTTTAAACCCGATATAATTGTCGTGTTGGATGATTATTATCCAGTGCCGGTGTAGCTCAGGGGTAGAGCAATTGTTTTGTAAACAATCGGTCGGGGGTTCGAATCCCTTCGCCGGCTTTCAAACAAAAGGACCTGAATAGCAGTATAAAGCTGTTCAAGTCCTTTTGTTTGTGCTCAATATGAAACTTGGTTTCTATCAGAAGCGTATTTAAAAGCAGATAAAGTCTAAAATTCTCTTATATACATATACCGGGGTACTACAATGTCTTTACCTTTATTCTGGAATAGTTTCTTTTCCATCATAGTTACCGTTTCTACGATCATTCTGTTTTTTCTTTACGCCCTGCTCTTCGCTCGTGGAATTCATGAGTTCCGTGAGGGCCGCTTGGAACTGGATATTCAGGGCGATGAGGTGGAAGAGCAGTGGTATCAACAGCCACATATGCTTTCGGCTTGCGCTTATGCCCTGGCTGCTCTGTTTATGACACTGGTCTGGTTGAGCGTGATTCTACGCACGTTGAACTCCTTGCTCCTGGTGGTCGAGGCTCTCGTTGCCGCGATGACTCTATGTTGCGTGTTATATCGGGCCACAGCCTCTTATATGCGGGAGCGGCAGATACAGCGATTGCAGCGTAAAGGCAGTTTAAAAGTAGATCCGGTGGTTTCACGTGAAACCACCGGATCTATAGGTGTTTAGTGGTTCGCGGCTGCCGAAGAGGTGAGTCGTGATGTTTGGGACGTTGAGGGTGGGCTGGCAAGTGGTAGGGTGAAGGTGACTCTTGTCCCCTGGCCCAGCGTACTGCTGGCACCAATCTGTCCCCCGTGAGCGGCGATAATCGCCTTGACGATTGAAAGACCTAGACCACTTCCCCCGGTTTTTCCGGTTCGCGAGCGATCCGCCCGGTAGAAGCGTTCAAAGATATGTGATAGATCCTCCTGCCCAATTCCTCGACCGGTGTCGCTTACCCAGATCTCTAGTTGTTGCCCGACTGGTCTCGCCCCAACGGTAATCGTTCCTCCTGAAGGTGTATAGCGGCGGGCATTATCCAATAAGTTCAATAAAACCTGTGTGATGCGATCACTATCGGCTCGAACCGACGGCGGATCTGGGAGGATCTCATTCCGCAATATGATCCCAGCCTGTTCACATTCCGGTTCGATAACGGCCAGCGTCTCATCTACCAGCGCGTGCAGATCTAATGGGGCCATTTCCAACTGCACCCGGCCAGATTCTAGAGCGGTCGTCTGCTGCATATCTCCCACTAAGCGGCGCATCCGTTGCACCTCCCGACCAATCAACTGCGCTGTCTCCTGACGCTGTTCCGGCTGCTGAATCATATCGTCTGCCAGCGCCTCACTGAATCCCTGAATAGCCGTGAGTGGCGTTGCCAGATCGTGAGCGATATTCGCGATCAGATCGCGTCGGATCTGCTCCTGCTGCTTTAATTCATTGACATCGGACTCGATCCTATTCGCCATCTCGTTAAAGGTTTGGGCCAATCGACTCAGCTCGTCATGATTGTTTGGCGGTACGACACGCCTGGCGTAGTTTCCCTCTTTGACCTCCTCAGCCGCCTCGGTCAGGTTCTCAATTGGACGGGTGAAGTTTTGAGCCAGAAGCAGGCTAAAGATAATCACTGCTACGGATACAAGTAGGCCGGTCAGCAGAATCGCCTGGTTCACATTGAGGAGCACATCTTGAGGCGAGAAGCCTGAAAGATATTTCTCGGGTTGGGCGTAAAACATAGCACCAATAATCGGCCTGTTTGCCAGAGAGTCATCATAAAGCGGCGTGCTAATAAAGTAGCCCGAGAAGGTGTGTTCCTCTCCACCATCGAGGTGCCCTTCTGTTGTCTTACCCTGGAGAGCTCTGGTCAATGCCTGTTGTGCTTTCTCAGAGTCGGCCTGAGCGATATTGAGGTTAGCTGGACCGCTGCTGTAAAGCTGCTGATGAGCGGTCTCAATAATGAGCAGGTGATAATCAAAGAAACCTTCTACGGGCTGATTCCCACTACGGAGATAATGTTCTGCCTGTCCCTGTTCCCTCTGGGCTGCACTTCGCAATAGTGATTGCTGGCCGCTGGCAAAAGTAGCCTGGACCGCGAAGATTACAGCGATTGCTAGAACTATGATTGCGCCCAGGGTGACAAAAAGATAGCTAAGTACCAGCTTGGTACGCAGGCTAATCCCATCCTGCTCTTTTTTTCGATGAAGTAAGGTTTGAGAGGATTGAGGCCGGCTCATCGTTTTCCCTCTAGCTCAAATTTATAACCAACTCCCCAGACCGTCTTAATCACGTGAGGAGCCTCTGCTATCGACTCAATTTTTTTACGGAGTGTGCCGATATGCACATCAACGGTTCGGCCATCGCCCAGGAAGGTGTAGCCCCATACTTTGTTCAAGAGTGCCTCGCGAGTAAAAACGCGCTCCGGCGCGCCGCTCAGGGTTGCCAGCAGGTCAAACTCTTTGGCGGTCAGGCTCAGGCGCGTCTGGTTTACCTCAACCCGGCGCGCGGGTATGTTGATTACTAGATTGCCGAAGCGTCTCTCCTCGTCGGGATTGAGGGGCTGGCTTGCCTGGTTTTGTTGATGGATGGCTTCGGGCTGAAGTTGAGCCGAAGAGCTACTGCGGCGCAGAATTGCCTTCACCCGGCTGACAAGTTCGCGCGGACTAAAGGGTTTGACCAGATAGTCATCCGCTCCCAGCTCCAGGCCAGCAATCCTATCTTCTTCGGTCTGCCGCGCTGTGAGCATTAAGATTGGTGTATTGGCCCAGGCCCGGATACGCCGACAAACCTCCATCCCATCCATTGTTGGGAGCATGAGATCCAGGATTACCAGATTGGGGTGCTCGCGCGCATGAAGTTCCAATCCCTCTACTCCATCGGCGGCTAGCAGGACCTGAAACTGAGATTGTTCCAGATAGAGCTTGATAAGCTGGGCGATGTTTTCTTCATCTTCAATAACGAGAATTTTCATACGTTCGCAGTCTTTTTTGGGGGAAAGGAATAAAAGATTTCTTTCTATTCTAGTATACAATAAGGCATCCGTGCGGGTGCCAATCTACACGGATGCCAAAAGCAGGAGTTTCCTTCCTCGTGAGCTCTGTTATGATTATAGATGGAAAGAATTAAGGATTTGCGGTGTTTTTGTAAATTTTTTGTAAGATGAGTTAACGAAATTTAAATGGTGAATTTCAAATATCCAAGCCGCTCCAAAGCAAGATAAGCGGCAGCGACCTGCCCCTGGACCGCGAACAGACCGCTGTGAATTAATGTCAGTAATTCTTGTGGCGTTGCTAGAAATGTCTCGATCACTTCGACTGGATCAACCCTCGGTGTCCCGGTTTTCCGCACGTCACGAGCCAGATAGAGCCAGATGCGGGTGCGCGATCCCGTGGGGTTTGCTAGCAGGTGCGATAATAGTTCAACGTTTTCGGGATCTGTGCTATAGCCTGTCTCTTCCATCAACTCACGGATCGCGCAATCTTTTGGGTCCTCATCTGGTTCCAGACCACCGGCTGAAAATTCAATCACTACCTCGCCGATCCCATGCTTGTACTGCCGGTTCAAAAGAAAGAGACCTTCGGGCGTTAACGGCACAATTCCAGCCCAGCCTCGGTTCTCAATAATAAAGTAGTCTGAAATAATTGGACCGTTGGGGACCGCGACCCGTTCCTTGCGCACCAGTAAATGGGGCGAGTCAAGGATCTGTTCATGCGAGAGCACATCCCAGCTTTGATGTTCCATAAAAATAGCTATTCCTTATAATTATTGATTTTGCCAGCGAGGCTGACGTTTCTCAAGAAAAGCATTGATCCCTTCCTGAGCATCCGCTGAAGGGAGTACCTCATTCAAATAGAAATCCTGTACCTTCTGGAGAGCCGAGAGTCGGGATTGTTGTGGCTCCTGATCCAGCCGTATGCTGGCTTTGATCTGCCTCAGGGTCAGAGCGCTTTTCTCACGCAACTGCCCAAGGATGCGCTCCAACTGATCGCCTAGCTGGTCTGCCGGAGCGGACCAGGTGACCAGGCCGATTCGAGCCGCCTGCTGACCTGAGATCATTTCAGGCGGTTCACTCATGGTTGTGCGTATAAAAATGTGTGCCTGATGATCCACCAGTAGCAGATCCGCCGCAGTCAGTAGGGCATCGGCCTCGGATGAGATCGAGGCGCGGATCACCGCGACTACTGTCTGAGGGACCTGTTGTAAAGCTGTAATCGTATTCTGAAGATCAGTGGGCGTGGGCGATGCATCGGTGGTGGACAGGCCCGAACGCAAGTCTAGAACCAGGGCCTTGATACCCGCGCTCTCAGTTGAATGCAGACTCTGGCAGGCCCTGGTCAGCTCTTGAAGGGTCAGTTCATCGGGCTGGCTTGAGATCACAATGCGGACCGTCTGTGCTTCCGCCACCACTTTAAGCGATTGGAAAGCCTGTTGCATTATATTTTCCTTACCAAACGTTGTTTCTGTTGAGAAATGTCGTCTTCGTAGCAAGCTTAGAGACCCATCTGCGCCGTAAGCAAGCGAACTCTATTGGGAAAGTCAGGAAGGGTATTCTCACACTTCACCATTGTCTGTAGATCGGGTTGCGTGCGTTACCCATGGGATACGCAGTCTCCCCTCCTCCTGGTTGTCCCTTGTTTCTTTGGAATTCCCCAACAGAGTCGCTTGCAACTCTCTCCTATGGGTTCTTGAACGTCTCGTCTCGTAATTTGAAGCGTTGGATCTTCCCGGTCGCGGTCTTCGGCAGCTCCGGGATAAAAGTGATCCAACGAGGATACTTAAAGGGTGCCAGCCGGTTCTTGACAAACGCCTTCAGTTCATCCGCGAGCGGGTCCGAGGGGGCGAAACCATCCTTTAAGACCACATAGGCCCTCGGCTTCAGCAGATCATCGGCGTCAGGTTGGCCGATTACCGCCGTCTCCAAAACCGCCGGGTGCGCGATCAGCGCCGCTTCCACTTCGGCTGGCGAGACCCATTGCCCGCTCACCTTTAGCATATCATCGGAGCGCCCACAATACCAGAGAAACCCGTCCTCATCCTGATAGTATTTGTCTCCGGTCGCGATCCATCGACCCTGAAAGGTGTCTCTGGTTTTCTCGTGCTTGTTCCAATAACAGGCGGCGGTGCTGTCACCCTGAATCAAGAGATTGCCAATCTCACCCTGTGGAACCAATTGCCCCCCTTCATCTGTAATTCTGGCCTCGTAACCAGGGACCAGTAACCCGGAACTGCCGGGCCGGATCTGGCCCGGCCGATTGCTGATAAAGATATGCAGAATCTCGGTGCTGCCGATCCCATCCAGAATATCCACATGAAACGTTTGTTGCCAGCGCGCCAGAATATCGGCTGGTAACGCCTCGCCAGCCGAGACGCAGACTCGAACCGATGAGAAGTCAAAGCGTTTCGCCGCATCGGGGAGCGCTAACATGCCAGCATAAAGCGTTGGTACCCCAAAGAAAATTGTGGGGCGGTACTGCTCTACAGCCTTAAACATATCCTCCGCTAGCGGTCGGCCAGGATAATGTACCGCGCTGGCTCCGATCGAGAAGGGGAAGTATAGATTATTCCCGAGCCCATAGGCAAAAAACAGCTTGGCTGCCGAAAAAGTGATATCTTGCTCTGTGATATTCAGGATCGGTCTGGCATAACACTGGGTGCAAAAATGCATATCGTGTTGCAGGTGGACGCACCCTTTGGGGAAGCCGGTACTGCCCGAGCTATAGAGCCAGAAGGCGCTATCGTCTTTGCTGGTAAGCGCGGGCTCAAGCGCACTTGAGGCTTTTTCAGTCCAGCGTGTGAAATCATGGCGGGTCGCCGTTTCAGGTCCGGTCGAGTCCACCAGGACTAGATGCTGAAGAAACAGGAGTTGTGAGAATATCGGCTCAATCTGCGGCCAGAGCGAGGCATGCATCACCAGCACCCGTGCTCGACAATCGTTCAGCATATACAAATAATCGTTCGGGCGGAGAGAGGTATTAATTGGGACGGGGACCGCGCCGATCTTGATTGTGCCAAAGAAAGTCGCGGCGAACTGAGGCGAGTCGAGCAAAAGCATCGCTACTCGCTCCTCCATTCGTACCTCCAGATCGCGAAGGGCATTGCCGACCTGACTGGCAAGTTCGGAGATCTGCCCATAGGTATAGGCTGAACCCTGATAGTGGATTGCCACGCGCTCCCCCTGACCATCTTTAATGCGCTGGTCAAGGAAAGCGGTGGTAGCGTTATAGGCATCAGGTAGAGAGATGATAGGCGGCGTGCTCGTGAACATTGGTGTACCTCACTTTAATGGAGGAGTCCCTGTTCCTAAGAAGCGGAGGTGGATACCAGCCGTAGATAGAACAGAAACTCACGATTGCCATCTCGTCCATGAATGGGAGAGTCGGTTAACCCGCAGATGCGCAATCGCGTCTGCTGAGGAATCCATTCCCTCAACTCTTTCAGGACTCTTTCGTGGATCGTAGGGTCGCTAATGATTCCTCCGCCCCGATCAACCTCGGCCTTATCGGCCTCGAATTGAGGCTTGACTAGGGCCACCACCCAGGAGTCAGGAGCCATAAAGGGTACAATCGCTGGCAGAACTGGATGCAGCGAGATAAAAGAAACGTCGATAACCACGGCCTGTACCGCTTCCGGTAGTGAAGCAAGGTGACGGATATTCGTATGCTCCATCACTACCACACGAGGATCGGTGCGGATCTTCCAGGCGAGCTGCCCATGGCCGACATCCAGCGCATAAACTCTGGCGGCTCCACGTTGCAGCAGGCAATCCGTAAAGCCGCCTGTTGAGGCCCCGACATCCAGCGCTATCAATCCGATAGGATCGAGATCGAAGGCATCAAGAGCCTTTTCTAGCTTCAGGCCGCCCCGGCTGACAAAACGGAGCTCGTCGGGTGTCTCCGCGATCCGACAGAGCGCCTCCAGAGGGATCTGCATCCCGGCCTTGCTCACCTGTTGATCGCCAACATAGACCTGACCCGCCATCACCAGCGCCTGAGCCCGTTCTTTAGTGGGAGCCAGACCGCGCCGGACCAGACCGAGATCCAGGCGCTCTTTTTTCGCAGCCATCGTCACCTTCTTTATAGAGGGAACCTTATCGTAAGTGTACCCAGGTTCGGCCAGAAATCCTTTCATTTCTGGCCTTTCTCTTAAAGCTCTCCTTATGTACCCGTTTGAAAGATCTGTTGGTGATAATAGACTAGCGCTCCTGCCCCGATCAGTCCAACATTGTGGCCCAATGTTGAGACCTCAATAGAGGCTGCCTCACGGGCGGTGCGCATCGCGCGGCGCTCCACCACCTCTAACGCTGGCTTTAAAATGAGATCGCCCATCTGCATCACACCACCGCCCAGAATAATCTTCGAGGGATTAAAGATGTTGATCACATTGACCAGGCCAAAACCCAGCCCGACCGCCGCCTCGTGAATAATCTGCCGCGCGACTTGAATTCCTGCCGCCGCAGCCTTCGACACCATCTGAGCATCGACCAGGAGCGGCCCCGCCTCCTCCGCGAATGTAGAATTGATGGTCCCCTCAATCCCGGCCTCGGGATACACATACTGCTGTCCATCACGCGAACGGGTCGTGATCGCGAATTTCTTGAGCTCCTCCCCCTGACCAGCAGCGATCAGCTCATTCGCGCGTTTCGCGATTGCCGTCCCGGACGAAATCGCTTCCAGGCAGCCGATATTGCCACAGTTACAAAGTGGGCCATCCATCTTAATTGTCATATGTCCAAGCTCGGCTGCCGTCCCGCTCACGCCCGTGAGGATCTCCCCACCGATAATAACGCCACCTCCGATCCCGGTGCTGACCGTTATATAGACCATGTCCTGGCTGCCTTTCCCAGTCCCGAGCAGAAACTCACCCAGGCCAGCGACATTCGCATCATTCTCCAGATAAATATCTTTCTGGATTGTCTTGTGAAGGATATCGCGCAGAGGAATATCGATCCAGCCATGAAGATTAGGAGGCGAGAAAATCACCCCGGTCTGGCTATCTAGTGGGCCAGGAGCCCCAATACCGATCCCTTTAATATCATCTAATGATACCCCAGCCTCCTTTACAACCTTACGAATACTATCTTCCATTCGTCGAATTACTGTAAAGGGGCTGCTATCTTCTCCAATCAGATTGTTGTCACGCGACAACAGCTCTTGCCCGCGCAGAACGGCGGCTCGGAGCTGAGTTCCACCCAAATCGACGCCAACAACCAGCGGAAGCTCCTGTGTATACGTTTCTGCTATTGCTAATTTTTCCATCATATTTTATGGCTCCATTGCTTAGAATGTATGTAGCGCTCTTCTCTTTCAAGAGTTGTTTTTTCAACACAAGAGGTCGCATCTGATGATACTCCATTTTCGTGTACCTGAACAAGAGGCAGAAGCTCACTACACATCTACATTGTATGAACGTCTGATATACTTACCTCGACAAAGTGTTCTCTATTATGTAAATAGATAAAGATCAAAACGTGTATTCAGCGAAAGAAAAAAGGTGGAGATTACAGAAAAAGCGGCTTTCGAGCGTCTCCTTAGTAAGACGCGATAGAAAATCGCTGTTTTTATCTGTAATTTTCGGAGTAAAGAGATGAGAAGCATAGAGAAATATAAAATGCGTCGTTTCTGGTCTGGGGTGGTTGCGGGCCTGGGTGCGGGAATTATCGCTACTATTCTTATGTTATTGCTACATCAGGCGCTCGGCACTATCTCTCTGCCCGAGGTTGTGGGATCTCGACTAACGACGTTACTCTCCCCCGATCTCTTCACGCGTCTTCATGAGCTTATCGGTGGTGATGCCAAACTCTACCTTTTCTATGGTGTTGTGGTGGGACAGTGTCTATTATTTGCCCTGGCTGGCGGATTAGCCAATCGCTTCGCTCGCCTTGCTAACGATATCAGTCACTGGCGTCTGGCTTCTCTACTGGGGGCAGGGCTCTGGTTGTTCGCTGGATTGATTCTTTTGCCGATCAGCGGAGCCGGGATCTTTGGCATGGATCTGGTGGTCGGGATTGGGAGCACGATGCTAGTGCTGGCGCTGATCGCTTTAAGCTTCGCCGCTGCTTTTGCTCTCACCTTAGAGGTTTTGAACGTTACCCGGTTGGCTGAAATCCCAGTCAAAGAAAAAGGCATCACCGAAATCTCCGAAAGCGGTGAGGCTCAACAGGGTATCGAAGAAGATGAACTTCCAGAAGAGGAATACGCGGGCGCATCCCTGCCCTTATCCCGGCGCGCCCTCTTAAAGCGTGGCGCGATTATCGCCGGGATCGCTGTAGCTGGTGTCGCAGCCATTAAATTTATCGGAGACGGCCTGGGAAGTGGGATCGGCAATATATCGGGGACTGTGAAAAGCGCGGCGCGTAAAATCGTACCCGCGCCCAAACCCAACTATGGAGAGCTGGCCCCCGTCGTCAGCCAATCCATCGAAATTACTCCTACAAATCAATTTTATGTTGTCTCCAAGAATCTTTTTTCAGATCCTAACGTCAACGTCAATGGCTGGTCGATGCGGATCGACGGTGCAGTCGAGCATCCCTACACCCTCAACTATAGCGAACTGCTCCAGCAACCGATGCAGACGCAGTATGAGTCTCTGATGTGCATCAGCAACGAGGTCGGTGGGGAGTACATGAGCAATGCCCAGTGGGAGGGGATCAGGTTGGAAACCCTCTTAAACAAGGCGGGAATCAAGCCGGGGGCCAGCAAAGTTGTGTTGCATGCCGTCGATGATTATAGCGATAGCATCCACATGGCGAAAGCCTTAGAGCCAACGACCGTGGTTGCCGTCCGCATGAACGGTGCGCAGTTGCCTCCCGGCCATGGTTTCCCGGCGCGACTCCTTGTCCCTGGCATTTATGGAATGAAGCACGTCAAATGGATCAACCGGATCGAAGTTACCAACCAGGATTATCAAGGGTACTGGCAGCAGCGGGGCTGGAGTGATCCCGCGCCCCTCAAAATGACCTCGCGGATCGACACCCCCAAACAGAACCAGCATATGGAGGTTGGGCCGCGCTACATTGCCGGGGTAGCCTTCTCAGGCAACAAAGGCATCAGTGAAGTTGATGTCAGCCTCGACGGAGGCAAAACCTGGCAGCGAGCCACCCTCAAGCAGCCGAGCTCGCAAATGAGCTGGGTTCTGTGGCAACTGAACTGGAACGCCACCGGGGGAGCGCACATCATCGCCGTCCGGGCGATAGATCTGGAAGGCAACGTCCAGGACCCCACAACCGCTCCACCCCAGCCCGATGGCTCCTCCGGATACCACACCATCAACGTCACCGTCGGCTAAACGTAGATCGGGCCTTGTGTGAAACATCATGTTCTGGTGAGTACCACAGCCTCTGGAACCGGTTTCCAGAAGACTCTGCTGGGAAAAATCCAAAGGAACCGGGGACAAACCGAAGGAGGGGAGACTGCGTAGATCGGGTCACATGTGGACCTGTGGGAATGGGACGCACTCCCCTTCGTCGTTCAACCACCCTTCTCCCAGACCTTCCCTCCCGTGTTCATTTTCACACGTCTGCTCATTTGTACAACAAGAGACCTGAACATATGTGAGAAATGTTTGCTCTCATCCACTCGACCGAACTGCATGTAAAGGGGACCGGTGTGGATCTGGGCCTGGACAGCTCCTATAATAGCCTGCCCACCACCAACGCCTATACCTATGAACATGGAAACAACTGGACCTTGAATCTGTGTGCCAGCCAGTATCTGGACCTGAGCAAGCCCGCCTCGGGCATCGCTATATCGGATTGTCGGCAATCCTGATTCTTACGCGCTATTTCTCATTTCGCTCCAGGGTGTGCGCGCTTTTCGTTAGATATTATTTTACAACCCGGTTTGTTATCTATACTTTTATGAGTTTTTTTTACTCGTCCAAAAAGTGTCCGAATTCCCGTTTGTTAATGATTATAGTAAGTAGAGGCATCAAAAGCAGCAGAAACGGAATAAGGCGAAGGCAAAATGGTGACGGATGTTTGGGTGGTAGAACGCTTGCGGGCAAAAGATGCTCAGGCTTTTCAGGTTCTGATCGAGCGATTGCAGCAACCCCTGGTGGGATACCTGCACCGGCTCGTTGGAGATCGTGAAGTTGCCCTCGACCTTGCACAAGATACGTTTATGCAGGTGTATAAGGAGATTGGGAAGACTTCACCTGATCTGTTGCTGGAGGCCTGGATCTACCGGATCGCGACAAACTATGGGCTCCGGCACCTGAAAAGGAAGAGGCTTAAGCAGTTTGTGGGCCTGGAAGAAAAGGGGGGATATGTGGATGCGCATTTACAGGTGGCCGGGCCGGAAGCAGAGACTGAGACCAGGATGCTGGTTCAGCAGGCTCTGGGAGCCTTGAAGCCGAAAGATGCCGCGATCCTCCAGTTGCATTATGGCAACGGCTTTTCTTATGACGATATCGGCAGAATCTTGGGGATAGGCGCGGATGCTGTTAGAAAGCGCATCGCTAGAAGTGTTGGGCGTTTTCGGGGCGCGTATGAGCAGAGTATCGCGCACAATCATCAATAAATATCACGGACGGGCGGGCAAAAGATATGCGGTGGTTACAGTATAAAGATGGGACGCGACATCCAGAAGAGAGCAGCCTGCTGGCATATGTACGTCAACAGAATCTGGAAGATATAAAGCAGCTCCACCAGCATATTGTGCAGTGTTCAAGCTGTCAGCGGATCTGTGAGGGGTATATTCAGGTAAGCGACCAGCTCCAGGTAGTGCGACAGATGCAGCGGAACCTGTATTATCCCGAGCCGTTGGCCGAGACGGTTATCGCCAGGGTTGAGCGAGAGCAGAGCTGCTTGTTTTACAATCCGTTTTATCTTGATAGTTTTCGGATACCCGGACTGGCTCCCTTATCTGCCCTGTTTCTCTGTTTGTTCCTTGGGGTGTTGGTTACGTTCGCGTCCGGTCATACCTCTCTTTTACCCACGTTTGGGCTGGACCGATCGGAGAACACCGGGACGAAGTCGACGGGTGTTACCATCCCTTCAAGGCAGTTGACTCCAACTATCGAGCCATCTCAGCAACCCGGCAGCAATGGACAAAGTTTGGGTGTAACTCCGACCGCGTCAGTCGTTGCGCAGGCCACTCCAACCAGTGTGGTCGCCACGGCTACCCCGCAAACACAGTCCTCGATCATTGAGATCTGCCACGTTCAGATCGATCCCGATGATCCAGGAAGTGGACGTATGGAGATATGTGGCAGCCATTTTCAGGTGGGAGATCGGATCTCGCTGGTTGTGGATCGGCGGGGAATGGCTCCTCAGGTTCAACCTCCGGTTCAGGCCGATGATCGAGGGGGCTTTCACAAAATTATTGTTGTGCATAGTTGTAAAGAAGTTCCTATTGCCATTTACGCTCAGGACCAGAGCAATCGAAATCTTAGCTCCAATATTCTAGAAAATGTTCCGTTCGGTAATTGTACCGCAACATTCTCAGGCCCGCGCGAAAAGAAACGGACATAATTCTAACGCGTCCAGGCCGGCGCGACTCAAAATTGAAGACAAATATTTATAGCGAGAAATTCAGGATTAGTCTTTCGAGGGGAAGGGGAATTGGGATGATGAAGCAGTGTGCGTGGTGTTTACGACTAATCAATGAGCGAGGCGAGAGCATCTCCAATGGGCCTGTTGAGAAGGAATATGAGGCTTCCCACGGTATGTGTAAAGAGTGCGCGAAACAGTGGTTGCGGCAAGCGATGGATCAGGAAAATAATACTTCTGCTTCCCTATATCTGCTGCACTCTTTACAGACCGATCTTTATTGCTGTAATGTCACATCGTAGGCGCGCCGTTTACGCGCTGTAGCGCCTGATGAGCTCATGTACACGCCGGTTTTAGTCAAGGTTTTCGCAGGAAATCTATGAGAAATTGATTGACCAGCTCTGGCTTTTCCTGCTGAACCCAGTGACCGCTATCGGAGATACGATGAATATGAATGCCTGGAACCCACTGCTCAAGGCCCTCGGTGAGCGAGATCCCTAGCGCGGTATCCTGTTCTCCCCAGATAAGCAGGGTGGGCATCGAGAGCCGCATCTGTTGCCAGTTGTGATTAAGAGACCACTTTAACTGGCGATAATAGTTGATGCTTGCCGTCATCGCGCCCGGCTTGCTCATCGCTTCCCGATAGAAGTCAAGCACTTCGTCTGGGAAAGCAGCTTTCTGGTAAGCCGCCATCTGGATTAGCTCACCGATCCGCGCCGCATGGTTCTGAAGAAGGATAAACTCGGGCAACCAGGGGATCTGAAAGGCGAGAATATACCAGCTTTTGCGCCTCTGCTCCGGCGTCTTGATATCTCTCTGCATCGCCGCCGGGTTCGGAGCATTAAGCACAATCAAGTGAGAGGTCAGCTCGGGATAACGATCCGCGAAGGCCCAAGCCAGCGCTCCACCCCAATCGTGTCCAACAATCACGGCTTCCCGAAATCCTAGACCAACAATCAAGCCTTTGATATCCAGCAACAGATTTGGAACGTCATAGCCAGTGCGCGGTTTATCTGTGTCGTTGTAGCCTCGCAAATCTGGCGCGACTACGGTATAGCCAAGATCGGCCAGCGCCGGAATCTGGTGACGCCAGGAGAACCAGAATTCTGGGAAGCCATGCATCAGCACTATCAGGGGCCCGTTGCCCTGGGTCACATAGTGCATGCGAATACCATTTGTCATAATGTCGCGGTGCTGCCAAGTCTCAGTGGGAATAGGGATCGCCATTATCAGAAAACCTCCTTTTTCTTTCTTCTTTATAAAGAAGAGCGGCCCGACCTGGAGAGGATCGAGCCGCGATCGGGCCTGGAGCTTACTCGCCAGTATTGTCATTGTAAACGATCGCGCGTTTCACCTGCTCGATCAGATCGGTCACCGGGATACCGCGTGGGCAGGCATCAGTGCAGTTAAAGATCGTGCGGCAGCGCCAGACACCATCGCCCTTTCCGAGAATCTGCATGCGCTCAGTGGCCCCCTGGTCGCGACTATCGAAGATAAAGCGGTGCGCATTGACGATTGAGGCCGGACCAACCCAGTCCTGACTACCCCAGATCGAGGGGCAGGACCCAGTACAGGCTCCGCAGAGAATACACTTGGTACCTTCATCGAAGCGCTCCCGCTGTGAAGCAGATTGTAAGCGCTCCGTTCCTGGCTCGCTATCATAGGTAATCAGATAGGGCTTGACCGCCTTATACTTCTCAAAGAAGGCATCCATATCCACCACCAGATCGCGGATCACCGAGTAGCCCAGCATTGGCTCAATTGTCACCTTTGCGCCCACGTCACGCATCAACACTTTACAGGCCAGACGGTTGCGACCATTGATCCGCATCGCATCGGAGCCACAGACGCCGTGAGCGCAGGAGCGACGATATGTCAGCGAGCCGTCCATTGTCCACTTCACCGTATTTAAGGCATCGAGCAGGCGGTCGATGGGATCGGCCTCAACCGAATACTCGGCCCAATAGGGCTTTTTATCTTTATCGGGATCGAAGCGCTTGATACGCATCAGAACTTTCATGGTAGTTTCCCCTAGTATTTTCTTTCCTTGGGCACGAATATTGGATCGTCGACCATCTCGACCGGCTTATAATCCAGCTTTAGCTCGCCTGACTTCACATCTCTGGAGGCCAGCGTATGCTTTAGCCAGTTGATGTCATCACGCTTCTGATAATCAGTGCGGTAATGAGCACCCCGGCTCTCCTGGCGGGCCAGAGCTCCGACCGTTGTCGCCTCCGCGCAATCCAGCAGGAAACCCAGCTCAATCGCCTCGACCAGCTCGGTATTGAACTTGCGACTCTTATCTTGAAGCTGGACCTTCTTATAGTCTTCTTTAAGATTTGCGATCGCATCCAGAGCGTGACGCAGGCCCTGCTCATTGCGCTCCACGCGGACATTCTCGTCCATCTCGTTTTGCATCGCGCTACGAATACGAGCCGCCGACTCTTTACCGGTCGAATCGAACAAGTTCTCCACCATCTCGCGCGAGAAGTCCTCGTGACCGGAAGGCAGGGGCGCATGATCCGCCTCAGCGATAAACTTCGCCATATGTTTGCCAGCCCGGCGACCAAATACAATCAAATCTACCAGTGAGTTGGTTCCCAGGCGGTTCGAGCCATGAACTGAGACGCAGGCGACCTCACCCGCCGCATAGAGGCCGGGAATCGGTGTATTGTTGGAATCGATCACCGCGCGGGCGTCGATATCGGTTGGAATGCCACCCATCGCATAGTGAGCCGTCGGCTGGATCGGCACCGGCTCCGTGATCGGCTCTACACCCAGATAGTTACGGGCGAAATCCGTAATGTCTGGCAGCTTCTCCGCGATCGCCTTCGCGCCCAGATGGCGAACATCCAGGTACACATAGTCCTTGCCATCGACTCCGCGACCCTCATTGACCTCTTGAATAATACAGCGTGAGACAATATCGCGGGGGGCCAGATCCTTCAGGGTTGGCATATAGCGTTCCATAAAGTATTCGCCCTTGCCATTGAGCAGCTTTCCGCCCTCGCCACGGGCCGCCTCACTCAGCAGGACACCAACCCTATAGATGCCCGTGGGGTGGAACTGGTACATCTCCATATCTTCCAGCGGCAGACCCCGGCGATACGCGATCGCCATGCCATCCCCAGTACAGGCAAAGGCATTGCTGGTTACGCGCCAGGCCCGACCATAGCCGCCGGTCGCGAACAGGATCGCTTTAGCGTGGAAGGTATGGATCTCGCCTGTACGGATCTCCATCGCCGTCACACCACAGGCCTGCCCATCGTTCATCAATACATCAAGGACCAGGAACTCGTTATAGAAACGGACCTGATTTTTAATCGCGTTCTGATACATCGTCTGGAGGATCATATGGCCGGTGCGGTCAGCAGCATAGCAGGATCGCCGGACCGGGCCCTCACCAAAATTGCGGGTATGTCCACCGAAACGACGCTGGTCGATACGGCCATCGTTTGTTCGATTAAAAGGCAGGCCCCGATGTTCCAGCTCATAGACCGCGTCGATAGCCTCGCGCGCCAGCACCTCGGCTGCCGGCTGGTCCACGAGATAATCGCCGCCCTTCACCGTATCGTACATATGCCACTTCCAGTGGTCCTCTTCCTGGTTGCCGAGGGCCGCCGCGACCCCACCCTGAGCCGCGCCAGTGTGAGAGCGAGTGGGATACACCTTGGTGAGTACCGCTACGCTGGCATTGGGAAGCTGCATCGCCGCCATCAGCCCAGCACCGCCCGAGCCAACAATCACCACATCAAATTTATAATACATAACGAGTTCCTCGCTCTAAGCCTAGTGGATACAGCTCGCGCCAAGGGAACCGGCGACAGGCTGAAACGTAATAAGGGTAATGGTCCCAAGCATAAACGCCGCCAGAGTGAGAGTCGCGATCAACGACTGGACCGTCAGGCGCAGGCCACGACTGCTCACATAATCCCTTGTCACCACCGCGAGGCCATTCATCCCATGGAAAAGTGCCAGGGTCAGTAGCAACCAGTCATATAGTCGCCAGAATGGATTTGTATAGCGGATCGCCACAAACTGGTAGCTGGTGCAGGAAACATCATTTGTTACATGCATCAGAAGCAAGTGGATAATGGCAAGGAAAATAAGACCAATACCAGAGATCCGGAAAAAGTACCAGGAAAAAGTCTCGAAGCCACCTCCGCTCGGGCGCGGACCGTAACCATTAGAGATCTTGATCATTTTATCTCTCCTAGATAACGTTAGTATAATAATCTCGATTGAGTGGGGTCCAGGGGCGCGGTCCCCGGCGGGAGTGTGGGGCAGATCTCATCCCATGAGACCAGTACTCACTTTCCCCTTCCCTCCTCGCCGCCATAGGCGGCAGGCCTTTATAAAGGACGCGCAACAGTCGGAGTGCTCTCAAAGATCGGCTTAAGCACAAAGTAAGCAATAGGAAGGAAGCAGATAATTGTCGCCACCATCACCACCGCGAACATCGTTGCCTGATATTTCACGCCCTTGGGCCAGAAATCAATCAGAATAATGCGGACACCGTTATAGGCATGAAAGAAAACGGCACCGATAAGGGCGAGCGAGATAACACGAACGATGGGGGTGCCGAAAAGGGCGATACCGTCGTTGTACACCTGAGGACCAAAATTAAGCAACGAGATATCAACGATATGGACAAGCAGGAATAGCAGTACACCCAGACCCGTAATGCGATGTAACAGCCAGGACCACATGCCCGATCGACCTTTATACATGTTCTCCTCGTTTCTTGTGGCGAAAGGCAAGGGGGAGAAGACAGCAGCGGTTCAAGGTGTTGCGGAAAAGTGTTCTCAAGGTGCAACTCTGAACCTCTGTGCCTCATCCGGGCTTGTGGACTCTCGCCGTTGTACTGTGCGCCAGAACCTGTGACAGCAGGAGTGGAGCGCAAAACTGGGCAGCCGGCGAAGCTAAAAGTGGCAACGAAACTCTATCGGCAACAGGTGCCGGTTGATTTTAGTTGATGCCGTATCGCATCATATTATACTGTACATTGCCAGTTCTCGCAAATAAAAAGCGAGTCCAGTTGTCAAGCCATTAGGACTTATCGTAGGAGTAATGAATAACCAATGAGAAAAAGTTTTGTTGTGCTAGCCCTGGGTCTGGGATTTCTGGTAGGGATTACCTGGCTGGGAACGATTATCACAAATATTATCCCAAGAAAGGCTACTCCGCCGATCCAGCGACAGAGTGCCGGTCCTTATCAGGTTGTGCTGAATGTGCAACCAAACCCACCTCTATTAACACAGCCCGCGCTCCTGAGTGTCAGTATTGTAGACCGGGCCAGTCAGAAGCCAGTGACGGATGCGCGAGTCCGCTTTGCTACTACTATGGAGACTATGGATATGGGGACCGATCGCGTCGATGCCCAATCCGGTGGTGGAGGGACCTACCAGAGTCAGATCCAGTTCTCGATGAGCGGCCCCTGGAAGGTTGCTGTCGGCATTCTTCGACCCGGCCAGGTGCAGCAACAGGTAGAGTTTGAAATTACCGCGCAGTAGCGCCAGCACCTATGCTATACTGCGATTATTATAAAGTTTTGTGCCTCATAGGTATTACTATCATAGAGTATATAAGCTGAGATGGCCTGAAAAGCGGAAAGGCTGATGTACAGAAGATGGTCGATTATATTGGAAAACGACTGGGGAATTATCAGATTATCAGCAAAATTGGCGTGGGGGGGTTCGCGCAGGTCTACCTGGGCGAGCATATGCACCTGGGGACGCAGGCGGCGATTAAAGTGTTGCATACCCGTCTGGATCTTGAGGATGTGGATCGGTTTCGTGCTGAGGCTAGAACGGTTGCCCGCCTGATCCACCCTAATATTGTGCGAGTCCTGGAATTTGGTATTGAGAACGAGATGCCCTATCTAGTGATGGATTACGCGCCCAATGGCACCTTGCGCCAGCGCCATCCCAAGGGCGCGCAGGTTCCTCTGCCTATCATTGTCTCCTATATTAAGCAGGTTTCCGCTGCCCTAAGCTATGCCCACCGCGAAAGATTGATCCATCGCGATATTAAGCCCGCGAATATGTTGGTTGGTCGCCAAAATGAGATCCTCTTGAGCGATTTTGGCATTGCTTTGATCGCGCAGAGCACGATGGAGCAGCATACTCAAGATGGGATGGGCACACCCGGCTATATGGCTCCCGAACAGATCCAGGGGAAGCCTCGGATCGCTAGCGATCAATATTCACTGGCAGTGATTGTCTATGAGTGGATTAGTGGAGACCTGCCCTTTCGTGGGAGCGCTGTTGAGATCTATGCCCAGCATGTGATGGCGGCTCCTCCCTCCCTGCGAGCTATTATTCCGACGCTCCACCCAGCCGTAGAAGATGTCATATTGAAAGCTCTGAGTAAAGATGTGGATCAGCGCTTTCCCAGCATTGAGGCCTTCTCGCTCGCGTTTGAGCAGGCCAGTCAGATCGAGACTGCCCCATATTCCGCCCCCACGGTTAGCGTTCAGTCGGTGAACGTTCCAATGCCGCACAGCGATCCCACAGTCGCGGCGGAGCCAGATCCAGACGTGACTCCACGGCATTCCGCCGCGACCGTAGCTGCCCAACCCAATTTTGATGGTAGTTCACACTCTGCCTCAATTGTCGCGTCCCAACCCAATCTATCAACCACGCCGCGTTTGGGATCTCTAACTATGCCTTCCAATAATGAACGGACCATAGCGGCAGAAGCAGATCCAGTAACATCATCCGCAGACAAAGAAAGCGTGACTACGGGCTCGCAAGCTCTGATGCCTCTTCTCCCTCCCCAGAAAAGGACGTCTGGACAGACCGTCCCCCTTCAGGGAGCATTTGTCCAGATATGGCGGGAAGCGCTAAAGGCTCAGTCTTCTGGAGATGAAGAGCGAGCCTTTCGATTATTAGAAAAATTGATCTCCATGCCTGACTTGACCAGAGCTCAAAAAGAGTCGGTAAGTAACCAGATCATGGAACTGCGTCAGATGGTCACCATCTTCTTGAATCAGGCGCGTGAGGCCTGTAACCAGGGACGTTGGCAGGGTGAGATCGCGGCATGGGAAAATCTTTTGAGGTTCAGACCGTCCCAACAGGAGCTTCAGGGGCAGATTCTCATGCAAGACCAGGGCAGCCTTGAAAGAAATATTCGTAGCCGGCTAGGGATCGCGAACTGGAATGAGCAGCACGCCTGGTTGTACGAACAGGCTCAACAGGCCCTCAACGAGAACGACCAGATTGCTGCCCTCCGACAGTTGGAGCGGCTCTGGAAAGATTCACCCTTCTATGGAGATCCAGCTAACCTTGCTCCAACTGTCGGTCTTCCCCCGCCTAACAATTATGAGCAGGCCCTGCACGAGGATCTCACACGCAAGCAGCAGGCAATCGAGCGTCTAGAGCAGGAGAATCAAAATGCTGTATTAGAGGCTGAACAAAAAGAAAGAGAGTTTGCCCACAGACAAGCTACCTGGAAAAAGGCATTTGAAGCCACATCTGGGGCGGTATCAGGAGGTATAGGTGGTATAGTCTTTGCGATCTTAGCGCCATATCTGGGTGATGTACCACCTGACTCGCTCCTTTATCGCTTTACTCTGATTGTAAATAACAGCCTGCAACCACTCAACTCAGCCACGATTCTACTCATCTGCATTGTCCTGGGAGCATTGACCGGTTTTATCTTGGGATCGCTCCTGAATCCTGGAAAAAAAGTTACGCGAACGGTCTCTGGAACAACGATCAGTATCTTAACCTGGGCATTTGCCCTTCCAATCTATGGAGAAAAGATCGTGGGAACGCTGACTATTCCCACCATCCTGGCGATTGTGGCCGGTATCATCGGCTTTTTAAGCGGGGGAGATGAGAGAAAGGGTCAGAAAACAAATTTTGGAGTGGGGATAGTCTTTGCTATCACCGGGTTAATTGTTGGCGCGATTGTGAATGCTTTTCTCAAAGTCCAGCTTTTAAGTGACCTCTTCTTTTTAGTGGTTGGGGTAGCGATTGGTGTGTTAGCGGGTCGCATCATCGGGAAAGTGGTGGGATCGATCATCAATATCTTCTATAAAAATGAGATACAATAGCTTCAGATACGCATAGAGGTACAACTATCTCGTTTGAACCTGGAAAGGTTTTTTTATGAAGCTCTTTGGACGAAAAGGATTCTGGAACTTTGTCCTCCTGTCCTGTTTCTTAGTGATATTCCTCGTGGCTTGCGGCGAGACGACGAATCAGAACCAGCAATCGACCGCGAAACAGACCGCGCCAACGCCATCCCCGACCCCGGATCAAGGGCAGCAGTTGTTGCGTCAAGTTGGCCAGACCCTGAACTCCGCGAAGACGCTGCATGGCCTGTTTAATCTAGAACTGACCGGTCAGAATTTGAGTGGGACTGTGGCTTCCGAGATCTGGAACTCTGGCCCAGACAAGAACCGGACCGAGGTGAAAAGCTCTACTCTCTCACAGTTCTCAACCGGCTCAATAACTGTTTCTGATGGGAAGCAGATCTGGCAGTACGATCCCACAAAAAAGGCAGTTTATAACGGATCTATCAGCCAGGCCCAGCAGGCGGGTACAGGCTCCAGCGGTGGTCAGAGCCAGTTTATTCTAGGAATCGTGCAGTCGGTTTTCTCTCAGAGCCAGGGTAAATTGGTGAATCAGAAGGTCCAGGTTGATGGTCACGAGACCACTCAAGTTCATGTGGTCTCAAATGGGGATACCGCTGGAGTGGGTGCTCCTGGCAGTGGAAATGGCCTGGGGGCCGGAGCCAACTTCCAGTACGATGGTAATGTCTATGTTGATAATAAGACAAAGCTACCGGATCGCATCCATCTCAATATTCAGAACTTTGGACAGGTTCAGTTAGACCTGCCCCGGCTTGCTCTTAATGAGCAATTGTCCGACACTATCTTTAGCTTCAAAGCTCCCGATGGTGTAAAGGTGTTGCCGCTTCAACAGGCGGCCAATGGGAACAATGGGAACTCCATCTCGCTGGTTGAAGCGCAGAGGCAGGCCGGTTATCATCTGCTGAGTGTTCCGGGCAGTGAGACCGATTATCAACTGAATGGTGTCACGGTGCTGGGCGCTCAAGGGAACCAGATCTTTACGCTGAACTACATCAAGGGAAATCAAAGCTTTACGATCGCTGAGGGTAAATCTCTGGCAAACCTGCCTGGTGGTGGCGCAGCGATAAATGTGCGGAGTAGCGCGGGAACCTTTACCAGTAATAACGGTATCAACACACTTTCCTGGACTGAGAAGGGTGTTGGCATTAAGATCAACGGCAACCTGAGCCAGGATCAGATGGTAGCGATCGCGAAAATCCTATCGTAAGCAAGCGACTCTGCTGAGAAATGTCAAAGGCTGGGAAAGAGAGGTAGGCCCCTGGGTGCGGTAGGAGCGCTTCGCGAAGCGTGCGCAAGGCAACGGGTCCAATGATGGGACTCGGATGCATGGCGCTGCGCGCCGAAGCGGCACGCGTCTCTGCGCTCTGCGGGCCGTTCTACGTCGCGTCCACGTATCCTTTTTGGTCTCACATTCACACTTTCCCAACAGAGTTACTTGCTTACGGCGAGGATCGGTCTCCCATCTCACTCCTGGCGCACCTGGCCAGCTTTTCTCAACTGTAAGAGAGGTCACAAGGATGAAAAAGGAAGAGATGTATGCGGTAAGCTTTAGTGGAGGCAAAGACAGTATTCTGGCTTTGGATCGCTCGATAAAGGCCGGGCGAAATGTCCGTTACCTTTGTGCCTTGTATGATCAGCAGAGCGCTCGTATCCGTTATCATGGGGTACCGCTGGCACTGCTTGAGGCTCAGGCAAAGGCTCTCAATCTAACATTATTGAGCTATGGCACGACCAGAGAAAATTTTGAAATGGTTTTCTTAGAGATGCTAGCGGATCTCAAGCGACGGGGTGTCACCGGTATTATTTTTGGCGATATTCACCTGGCCGATGTTCGAGCCTGGTATGAGGAGCGGACGCGTGCCGCTGGCTTTCAACATATCGAGCCGATCTGGCAGGAGTCATCCGCGCAACTGGTTCGCGAATGTATCGCACGTGGTTATGGTGCTCTGGTGACCAGCCGTGAAGAGCGCACGACCAGAGAGTCCTGGTTAGGAGTGCCGTTGAGCGCGACCCTCATCCAGGATTTTGAAGAGGCGGGGATAGATCCCAGTGGGGAGAAGGGTGAATATCATACATTTGTGTACTCATGTCCACTATTTACACATGAGATACCGCTCACCCTCGGTGAAATTAGCTATGAGGCAGGCTACCAGATGGTTGATCTCATCCCCGAATGATCTTAGATAATGTGTCTCCCTATTCACTTCACGAAATTCTCTATTTCCTGTGCATTTTCACGAAATTCTCGTAGCTTTGTGTACATTTTGGCTTGTCATTCCTGCCCCACCACGCTATGATATGTCTAATTAGTTTTTATCAACAGGAAACTTTTTCTGCTGATCTGATCACACCTGAAAATTTTTACGTAAGGATAAAAAGAGTCGTATGCCTCAAGAGAATTCTCTCGAATCCCGGACCCATACCGGGGTCGATCGTTTTATGGCCGCCTGTAACCATCAACAGCCCGATGCCACTCCTGTTTGGTTTATGCGTCAGGCCGGTCGCTGTCTGGAAGAGTACCGTGAGCTGCGCAAGAAATATGATATTTTAACGATGGCGAAGACGCCCGATCTCTGTACTCAGGTGACCCTGATGCCGGTCCATCTGTTGGGTGTGGATGGCGCGGTCCTCTACGCCGATATCATGCTGCCCCTGGAAGGGATGGGGGTCTCGCTGGAGATTAAGCCTGATGTTGGCCCGATTATCCACAACCCGATCCGCGCGCAGCAGGATGTGGATGCTCTCCACATTGTCTCACCCGAGGAAGGGACCCCGTATGTGCTTGAGGCCACCTCGATGGTGAAGCGCGAACTGAGCGACAAGACCGCCGTGATCGGCTTTGCCGGCGCGCCTTTTACCCTGGCCTGCTACCTGATCGAAGGGAAGCCAACCCGCGACTACGCGAATGCCAAAGCCCTGATGTATGGGCAGCCCAGCACCTGGCACGCTCTCATGGAAAAATTGACAACGGTGACCGCTGATTATCTTGTTGCTCAGGTGAAGGCCGGGGCTGATGTCGTTCAGCTTTTCGATAGCTGGGTGGGAAACCTCAGCCCCAGCGCCTATCGCGAGTATGTGTTCCCCTACAGTCAGCGGATCTTCCAGACGGTGAAAGAGCAGACCAGTGCGCCGACCATTCATTTTGGAACCGGCAATGCCTCACTAATTGAGCTGATGTCAGAGGCCGGAGCTGATATTGTGAGCGTGGACTCGCGTGTCGATCTGGATGATGCCTGGAAGCGCATCGGCTATAACAAAGGTATCCAGGGCAATCTGGACTCTACCCGGCTGATCGCTGGCTGGGATGTGGTTGAGGCTGGTATGCGTGATGTATTGAGCCGGGTTGGGAACCGTCCAGGCCATATCTTTAATTTGGGTCATGGTGTCCTTCAGCAGACAGATCCCTCATTGCTGAAGCGGCTGGTTGAGGCCGTTCACGAGGAAAGCGCACGGTAGGTAGCAGCGTTTTGTATATACTCTTCGTCGGCAAGCTATAAAACGGTTGTCGACTTATCTCTTGCTCAAGAGGATTTTTCTATGACAACGCAACGTGTTGGTGTGATGTTAATGACGTATGGCTCGCCTGCCACATTGGATGACATTGAAGAATATATGACGAATGTACGTGGTGGGCGCAAACCGGAGCCTGAACTATTGGAAGAGTTCCGCCGTCGCTATGATCTTATCGGTGGTTCACCTCTGTTAAAGATCACCCAGGAGCAGGCTATGGAGCTGGAGAAGGAGTTGAATGCTTGTCATCCCGACGGCCCATCCTTTCGAGTCATGGCCGGGATGCGTTTCGCGCCTCCCTACATTACCGATCTCATCCCTGAGCTGGCTCAAGAGGTTGACACGATTATCGGCTTGATCATGTCTCCCCAATATTCCCCAATCATTATGAGTGGATATGTCAAGACCATCACCCAGTCCGTCGAAGCACTTCATCGACCTGACCTTACCTTAAAGATTGCTGGTGACTGGCACCTTCAGCCGGACTTTGTGCAGGCCGTCGCCTCTAAAGTCACACATGCTTTAGAGGCGTTTCCAGAGCCTGAACGTGACCAGGTGCCAGTACTTTTAAGCGCCCATAGCATGCCAAAGCCGGTGGTTGAGCGTGAGCCCATCTATATTAATAATCTAAAGGAAACAGCCAGCGCGATCGCGCGAAAAGCTGGTTTAGCGGACGATCGCTGGAGCTTCTGTTATCAGAGCGCTGGTCACACGCCTGAGGAATGGTTGAAGCCTGACTTTGCCGATATGATGCCGGAACTGGCAGCCAAAGGGAAACACGCGGTCCTCATCGCCCCGGTTCAATTTCTAGCTGACCACCTGGAAATTCTTTACGACATCGAGGTAGGCGCGCGTGAACAGGCCGAGGAGCACGAGATCCAGTTCTCGCGTACCAGCTCGCTTAATACCGATCCCCTATTCATCAAGGCCATGGCCTCTGTGGTCGAGGACACCCTTACCCGATAGAATTGAAGGAAGGCACATGTAAGTGCCGTTGAGGTAGCCATCTCCTTTAAAGGAGATGGCCGCCACCCAGGTAATAGAAGGCCAGAATAATCAGCGCAACCCCGACGATCAGGATCAGCATGATCCAAAGGGCGATCAATGTCCTGCCTCCTGAGTTAAGACCGTAACTCGCTGAGGGGCGTGACGGGTGTGAGCTACTTGCACGCCGTCGACGAATCAATGTACGCCCTTTGCGAGGAGTTGTCGCCTCGGGGATCGACAATGGTGTTGGCTCTGGCATATCTGGGTCAACTGATAAGGCGGTATCGATAGCTCCGTCGGCAGATACAAGAGAGCTTCGTCTACGAACAGGTCGGATCGAGCGACTAATCGTTTTGAGCGGTGGCATTGCTGGGATCGAAGCCCGGATACGAGACAGACGACTCCTGCGCGGCGCGGAAAGCGCGAAAGCCGACTCATCGTAAGCTACTGCTGTCGGGGCCACAACTGGATCGCCTGATAAAATTAGCCCCTCCTCCTGGTACAGTGGTTCATCATAATTGACAACAGGTCTGTGGGGATGAGGTACAGGCAGATCCTCAAGTTCCTCTGAGTCAACGCCCGTCGGTAAATTATCCATGATATCAGCATCTGGCATCGTCAGCGCACGCAGGTATGCTCCAGACAAATCTTCTGGAGTTTGGAAACGGTCACGAGGATCTTTCTCAAGTGCCCTGAGGATAACGCGCTCCACCGCGATAGGGATATCAGGGTTTAGAGTGGTTGGTGGAGGGGGGAGTTCCTGTACCTGTTTCCAGTACACAGAGAGAGGGGTATCGCCAGTAAAAGGAGCCTCGCCCGTCAGCATCTGATACAGGAGAATACCGAGCGCGTAAATATCACTACTGGTGGTTGCCGGCCCATGAGCCAATTACGGGGCCATATATTCCGGTGTTCCTAGTAGAGTGCACGCCAGTGATAGCTCCTTCACATTATTGCTATCCAGCTCTTTCGCCAGACCAAAGTCCGCCAGATAGATATAGTGATCATCGCGGAGCAGAATATTTGATGGCTTGAGGTCACGATGAATAATTCCCTGATCGTGAGCGAATTGCAAAGCACTGGCAATCTGAACCAGAATCTCCCCAGCATAGTCCAAAGAAAGTGGCCCCTCATCAATTAGATTGCGGAGCGTTCCATCTTCAATATAGGGCATCACCAGAAAATGCCACGGAGACTGTTCGCCATAGTCGAACGCCGGCAAAATATGATCATGGCTTAAGCGACCGATTGCCTCAGCTTCACGACGGAAGCGTTCAATATATTCAACATATGAGTTGCCCACTACCTTAATCGCCACATTTCGATGCATGTTCTCATCGTAACCCAGGTACACCACAGACATCCCACCCTGACCCAAGCGACTGATGATCTGGTAGCGACCCAGAGTGGTTCCTTCTAAATCGGCCATAGCTATCCTGTTCCTTCTGCTCCACCGGACCTGCCAGAAATGGAACTTCAGGCAACCGGCTCTTTATAAATAAGTGTGTTAATGCTTTTTGGCACCATATACTGACTGTCTTTCTCTTTGTTTTATAAAAGCATTGGCGGCTGAATTTAATGAAAAATTGAAAATTATATCAACTAAAGAAACATGCAGCACAATATAGTAGATACACGCATGGATACATACAAATATATACATGTGTTAGCGTATTTATATGCAGGATAATGGAAAGCTATAAACCATAACTTCCTTTTTGCCGTGTCCACGACAGCCATTTCCGCTAGCATTCATCGGCATCGTGATATTGCTATTCCTATTTCCTTTATTTATGAAGGGCTGTCCCTAAAGCAGGGACAGCCCTTCAATTATTTACAATTAGGATCAGAACTGCCCAGGCAATTGAGTACGCTCCCCGGCGGAAAATTCACAGGATTTTTCCCTGATCCTGAGGTTGTTGTCGTCGGTATCAGGCTCGGTGGAAGTTGATTTGTTGTGATGATCGTTGAAGACGATGGTGATTGACCTGTTGTATCGGTACCCGATGTTTGCTGTGTATTTGCGCCCGATGTTTGCTGTGTATTTGCGCCCGATGTTTGCTGTGTATTTGTATTTGATGTGCTTGTTGTCGGCGTTTTCGTAGGCACTGTTTTAGTCGTTTGATTGATTACTGGTGTTTGGGTCGTAGGCACTGTTTTAGTATTGTCGTTTACCCGTGGCTGTGTTCGTTGTTGAAGCGATTGGCTTGATGAGCCAATCGGAGTGGCTGCTTTTGTTGGTTTGCGAAGGTGATCGTTCACAGAGACTGAATTATGCGGTGCCGTCAACGAAGAGTCGCCAGAAAGATGCAGCAGAAATACCGAGCTCATTCCCACTACCAGTAACAGTACCACTATAAGACTGGTCAGCAGAACTGGATGGCCTTTTAATAGAAAGTATCCGGGATTTTTTTCCGTTGGTATATCCTGGTAACGCTTTTTCTCTGATAGATCTGTCAACATATGGGATTGGGAGTCCGATAACTGTGAGCCGATATCCAAAGCCCCCCTGGGGATCAGATCGACAAAGTGGGGAGAGTTCTGTGAGGCAAGCTGATAAGCCTGGGCCATTGTTCCAGGGGTAGCGAAGCGATATTCCGGCTGCTTCGCCATCGCGCAGAGAATCACCTGCTCAACCGCTTCTGAGACCGCTGGATTCAGCGACCGGGGACGCGGAGGCTGCTCAGTAAGATGCTTCATATAGATATGAAGAGCCAGATCGCCGGTAAAAGGTGGCTCGCCAGTCAGCATCTGAAAGGTAAGTATACCCATAGAATAGATATCACAGGAAGGTGTAGGGAGGCGTGTGGTCAGCTCAGGAGCCATATACTCGGGCGTTCCCATAAGATATCCGGTGCGCGTCAGGCTATCCTGCTCATCGTTTTTTGCCAGGCCGAAATCGGCCAGATAAGCCCGCCCTTCCTCATCCAGCAGAATGTTTCCGGGCTTCAGGTCACGATGGATATACCCATGAGCATGCGCGAAATCTAGAGCTGAGGCAATCTGGGTCAGCAGAGTGCCAGTTCGTTCCAGAGTGAGTGGGCCCTGTTCTAAGAGATCATTCAGCGTCCCACCTACAATATAGGGCATTACCATATAGGCCCAATCGCTCACCTCGCCATGACCCAGAATTGGGAGGATATGTGGATGAACAAGAGATCTCTGCGTCTGAATTTCACGGCGGAAGCGTTCAATATGCTCCCTCGCATGAATATTCACCACTTTAACAGCGACCAGGCGCTGATACTGTTGATCTTGGGCTAGATAAACCTCGGCCATTCCCCCACGACCAATAAGGTTTAGAAGTTTATACCTGTTCAAAAGGGAACCGACAAGTAGTTTTTCCATAAAGCTTTAGCATTCCTGTGATAGAAGAGAGCCACGTTATTAAAAAAACATTGAATATATTGCAAACGCAAGCGTTCTAAGAATCGTAAGCAAGCCAGAAGTGATCCCCATACTTACACGAAAGAGAGGGCTAGGATTCACAAGAACCTATCTTACCAGTTTTAGAGGTCGTTAAAATAAATAACTAAAAGATCTATAGAGAGGTATATTCTTATCACATCTGTTGATATTATAAATAAGGGGAGTGGAGTAAGTCAATAAAAATTATAGTTTCTCATCGTACGGACAGGGACATTGTGATACAATCTCGGTCAAAAGAATAGAGG
>CAXTTV010000041.1:0-28688 GCA_964247295.1 uncultured Ktedonobacteraceae bacterium
GAGTTTCCCTTTCCCTTTGCGGCGGGGCGGGGCGGGAGGAGCAGGTGGGACAGGGCTACTCATGGGCTGTTCTTGATAAATGTTGTAAAACCCAACTGGATCAGAAGCGACATTTGTGCTATCCGCGTAAGTATAATACGGGAGGCCCGTAGGCTGCTGATCAAAGGGGGCAATTGCTTGCGGCTCTTCGTAGGGGGCGAAAGGTTGCTGAAGCTGCGAAGTATAAGGATTGTTGATACTTCCCCCCGAAATAGCCTGTAAATTATTGCGCGATTGTCGCATCAGTTCGGTCTCATAGCTCTGCCTGGCAGCCGTACCCATCTGCTGCGGTGGAATATTGAGGGTAGCGTCATTAGGATGGATCTCCTCTACCTGATCCTGCCCCTTTTCAATCAGTGATCCACAACGTGGACAATGAATATCATTAGGTCCCACCTGAAGGCCGCATCGGCTACAGAATAACATGGCATTAGTCCTTTCTCTATTATCTATGTTTTCAGTCCTTGCGGCCTGTGAGCATTAGTAGATGAATGAGTCAAAGATAATGAAGCTTATCAAAAAGTATATGTTGTGGATTAATCTACCGCTTAATATAAACAACGTTCCAGAGCTTTAATGGGTTACTCTTGTCCCACCTGTCTTTCTAATAAACGCGCTATAGCGCTAATTATTTGTGCTTGTCTTTTCGCGTGAGGCATGCTATTTTTTGTACATACGATCTAACAGGTACTTATGTTACAGGAAAGAGATGTGTATGTCGCTGGAGGATGGGAACGATGTTGCTCCCCGAGGCGCTTTGCTGCGACGCGCCCACGAGCTTTTAAAGTCTGCTGGCCGACCGGTCTCGGAGACTGCCTTGCTGGAACACCTCTATGGTGTCCACTCCGAGACGGGCAATCAGGCTCTCTGGCTGACACTGTTGCGACAGTTGCTGAAAAGCTCTCCTCTTTTTGAGTCAATTGAGTCACAATCCTGGTCTCTGACCTCCTGGCGGGTGACAAATCGCTCTCTCGATGAGATCGATTTTGTGGTGATCGATACCGAGACGACGGGGGCCCGCCCCGGTCCTGATCGCGTGATCGAGCTGGCCGGTGTGCATGTGCGTGGCGGCCAATTGCTTGAGTCTTTTCAAAGCTTGATCCATCCCCGACGCTCACTTCCTTCCTTTATTGTCCAGTTCACAGGGATACAGCCCGAGATGCTGACCGATGCGCCACCTGCCGAGGAGGTTCTCCCAGCTTTTCTCACGTTTATTGAGGGCTCTATTCTCGTGGGCCACAATATTAGCTTTGATCTTTCTTTTCTATCGTATGAGGCCCAACTGGCTGGCTATGGTTTCCCTTTAGAGGGACTGGATACGATTATGCTGGCCCGGCGGCTGGTTCCCGATCTTCGCCGTTTTAAACTGGATCTGGTCGCCAATCATCTTGGGATCTCGGTGGTGGATCGCCACCGCGCCCTGGGTGATGCGACGGTGACCGCCGAGGTGTTTGTGGAGATGCTGACCAGGGCCAGAGCTCAGGGGATTGAGACGCTGGGACATCTTCAGCGTCGTCTGCAATTGCCAGTTGCCTGGTCTGGCGATATTAAAGGGCAGTTACGCGGCAAGAAGCAGGATCTGGTTCGGGCTGATGGCAAGCTGGGATCACAGTCCTACGCTCCTTCGCGCCCTACTGGGAGCCTTTTTTTGAATCAGGCATGGCGACGTGACTTTCCCAATGAGCCGGGCGTCTATCTGATGAAGGATGAACATAGTCAGGTGCTTTATGTTGGCAAGGCGAAATGTCTAAAGGAGCGTCTGGCATCGTACTATCATCAGCCGCTGGGGTATACCCGCAAGATGGATAACCTGCTGCCAAATGTAAAGGAGATTGAGACACGGGTTCTGGGATCTGAGCTGGAGGCGCTGCTGGTGGAGTCGCAATTGATTAAGCAGTTGCAGCCTCCGTACAATACTTTGTTGCGCGACTACGATGAGTATCCCTTTATTAAAGTAGATGTCCAGCATGCCTTCCCCAGAGTCTATGCGACCCGCGAGGTCGCGGCTGATGGCGCGCGCTACTTTGGACCGTTTCGCAGTCGACGGCTAGTGCAGATTACCCTGGAGCTGATTGAAAAGCTTTTCCCGGTTCGGACCTGTACCCGCGCCCTGCCTCCCGCCGCCGATCCATCTACTCCCTGTCTGCGCTATCACTTGAAGCGTTGTTCAGCTCCCTGTCTGGGGGATGCGGATCAGCAGAGCTATCACGCGATGATTGAGCAGGTCTGCGCTTTCCTGGGTGGGGAGCGCGGCGATCTTTTGGATCGGTTGCGTCAACAGATGCAGATTGCCGCCGAGCACCTGAACTTTGAACGGGCTGCCGCGATCCGTGATACTCTACGTAGTGTTGATGAGGTGCTGGTTGGTCAGCAATTAATGTCGGGAGCGGTTGAGGCCAATAATCTTTTGATCGTGTATCCCTCTGCTCGCGCGGGGTATAATGAGCTTTTTCTGATCAGACACGGTCGGTTGGTAGATCAGCGGGCGGTCGTTCAGGAGCAGCAGGCATTTGAAGGGGTAGCGTTAAATCTTTTGGAGAAAGCAGCTCATCTAGGAACGCCGCCCAGTATTGTAGGGAAGGCCGAGGTAGACCAAATTACGATTATTAGCCGCTGGATTCATCGACATAGCGAGGAGTATGGGCGGGCATTCTTTCCCTTCTCTCAGGCTCTCGCAGCCGACGAAGCCCGACATTTCACATCCTCTTTATGGCAAAAGGTCGCCAGAGCTCAAAGCTCATTTGCTGATCCCTGTCTTCAAGATCGGCGGGAACCATAAGCGCAATCGGGATATATTTGTATCTTTTCGGATCATCTCTCGAAAATGTATTTTTTTTAGGAAGGATTCTGATGTCTACTTTATCTACTCTTACCGAGGAACTGGCGAAATCGCGAGCAACTTTAAAGGGCTCGTTCCAGGGGATACCGGTGACTTTGCTTGAGAAGCCTAATGTGATTGGCTCCTGGTCTGTAAAAAATGTGCTGGCTCACATCGCGGCCTGGGAATTATTGATTGTCGAGACGCTTCCCGAACGTCTCCGCACGGGCAAAGCTCCCGATGCTTTCATGCAGGCAACCGCTGATCAGGATGCCTGGAACGCTGAGCAGGTGGAGGACCGCGAGCTTTACACGTTTGTTGAGCAAGTAGAGGAGTTGGGGCAAACGCGTCAGCAATTAATGGACCTGCTTCAGGATCTTGGAGAGGAGCAGATCGCGGCTCCGGTCCCATGGGCCTTTGAGGGCACCCTTGCCGAGTATCTGATTCAGGCTCTTAATGATCATGACGATGAGCATCGCGAGAAGATCACCAGGGCTCTCCAAAAATAAAGCTGCGATGCAAGATTGCTTCGCGGAAAGCAATCGCTTATTATAGAAAAGTTCTCAAACACATGGTTTTTTATTTGAGGGAGCAAGCATGTTACTTTCGGACAAGCGAATTGTGGAAGAGGTAAAGACTGGCAATATTGTGATAGAGCCATTCGATGAGAGGCAACTGGGAACGAATTCCTATGACTGCCGATTAGGGGAGTGGTATTTTCAGGGTGATGCCAACATTGAGGCGATGAGCCTGGAGAATCCTGAGGATGTGCGACTCTATTGGGGGCAGCCGCGACAGGCCACCACCCGGAGAATGGCGATCCGACCGGGGACGACGATTCTCGCGCATACCCAGGAGGTCATTGGGGGGCACAACGGCTATCTCGCGAAGATGTATTCTCGGAGCACGGTCGCGCGTTCAGGCCTCTCTGTCTGTCGTTGTGCCGGTGTCGGAGATGTAGGCTATATCGGTCATTGGACGATGGAGATCAGCAATCACACCCAGACTACAATCTGGGTGCCGGTCGGGTTCCGCATCTGTCAGCTCACCTTTGAATATGTGGGTGAGACACTTAAGGAATATCGTGGCAAATATGGTCGGGATGCAAAGGAATGGACCCCAGAGGATATGTTACCTAAGCCCTATCTTGATTGGGATCATGATCTCTATCGTACGTATGGAAAATAATCTATGAGAGGGCGTTTGATTTCTTTTGAGGGGCTGGATGGATCTGGCAAGACGACGCAGATGGATCTGCTGGAGCAATGGCTGATTCAAGAGCAGATTCCCTATCTGCGTACGCGAGAGCCGGGGGGCACGCCGCTGGGACTTGAGATCCGTCGGCTCCTGCTGGATCGGCCAGAATTAGATGTTTCGCCCCTGGCTGAGGCTTTTCTTTTTCAGGCGGACCGGGCGCAACATTTCGCGCGGGTTGTGGTTCCGGCTCTCGTCGAGGGACGGCTGGTCCTGACAGATCGTTGTTTTGATGCCAGCATTGCCTATCAGGGGTACGCGAGAGGCCTGGGACCGGCGATGATCCGTGAACTTTCGCGACTGGCGACGGGGCAGCGCTCGCCAGATCTTACGCTTCTGCTGGACATAGAGGCCTCTCAAGTGGTTTCAAGGACCGGGCAGCGGACCCTTAACGACGGAAGTGAGCCCAACCGGCTGGACTCAGAGTCCGAACGCTTTTTTCAACAGGTGCGTGGAGCCTTTTTAGATCTGGCACGTGCCGAGCCAGAGCGGATCAAAGTAATTGATGCGGCCCGGTCGATTGAGCAGGTGCAGCAGGATATTATAGCGTGGGTGAGTCGTCTGCTGGAATCAGATCGCTAAAGCATCTCCAGGCGCTGGCGTCGTCTCTGAGCCTCAAAATAGTCTGGATCAAACTTCAGGGCCTGTTCAACGGCGGCCAGCGCCTCAGCTTTCTTCCCAAGTATCCCCAGGACCCAGGCCTTGCCATCCCAGGCGGCGGCGTAATCAGATCTCAAGTGTAATGCCCGTTCAAAGTTCTCAAGGGCCTGAGCATAGTCTGCATTCATCGCCAGGAATGTTCCCCTGGCATACCAGATCTCACTGTTTTGATCGTCGAGTTGTAGAGCGCGTTCAATAGCCGCCAGCGCCTCCTGATAACGAATCGTATTCGCTAGGTGATGGCTGCGTTGTAGCCAGAAATCAGCCAAATCTTTGCGTGCCTGATCTTGTTCTTTTTCTTGTTCCATCTATCGTTTTTATTCCTTTGAGCATCAATGTATATAATAGGATTCTTGATATACAATGAAGAACAACCTTATGGTTTAGGATATCATGCCTTGTTGCCTGAAAGGATGCAAGATCATGGAAAAACAGATCTCCTCAGAGATCCTACAGGAGATGCAGGACTATTATCGGGCCCGAGCAGGCGAATATAATCAGTGGTTTTATCGTCAGGGGCGTTTTGATCTTGGTGAGCAAGGAAATGCTCATTGGAATGCTGAGGTCGCCGATCTTTTCAAGCATCTTAAGCACCAGAATCTGACCGGCGATGTATTGGAGCTCGCTCCCGGCACCGGGATCTGGACTGAGCAATTGTTGAAGACTGCTACAACAGTTACTGCTGTAGATGCTTCTCAGGAGATGCTCGCAATTAACCATGCTCGTCTTGGGAGTGAGCGCGTGTCCTACGTTCAAGCGGACCTGTTTCAATGGCAGCCGAACCGTACCTATGACGCTGTCTGCTTCTGTTTTTGGATCTCCCATGTTCCACTGGATCGCCTGGATAGCTTTTTAAGCATGGTTGCCTCAGCCTTGAAGCCAGGAGGGAAAGTCTTTTTTGTTGACAGCCAGCCTAAGCCAAATGATACCACATCGGATCAGCCCCTGCTTGATAAAGATCAACAGGTTATAACCAGGATATTGAACGATGGTCGAACATTCCAGATCATCAAAAATTTCTATGATCCTCAGGATTTGACCTCCCGCTTTTCCAGGGCCCATCTACAGATGACGGTGCAAGAGAAACCCAACTTTTTTATCTATGGATCTGGGAAACGCGTCTAAGTAAGCAAAGGATGTCTAGGATAATTGTATAAGGGCTGGACATCTTCAATCTATTTTTGTCTTCCTTTTCCTGTGATTTTTGATCTTGAAAGCTCGTTAGAAAGGCAGAGATTGATGAAACATACTGATAAAAAGCATGTTCTCGTGATTAATGACACTCAGGAGATTCTTGATCTTTTCCGTACGATTTTAGAGGATGAAGGGGATTATCATGTCACACTTTCCTCTTTTCCATTAAAGGTGAAAGAGGTGGCAGAGCTAAATCCCGATCTTATCATTCTGGATTATATGTTTGGCGAGCAGAAGCTCGGCTGGCAAATGCTTCAGATGTTGAAAATGTCGCAAGACACCTCGCAAATTCCCATCATTATCTGTACCGTCTCCATTCAGGATGTTCGGGATCAGGAGGGCTATTTAACCTCCAAAGGTGTTCACGTCGTCTTCAAACCTTTTGATGTGGATGATCTTCTCAGCGCGATCGAGAAATCTTTTCTTTCTCACAACCATCTTCTTTCTAACTTTGACAATAATTCACAGAAAGGTGATCACTCAGACTAAAAAATCTCACCTGTCAGCGTTATATTAGTATATGCTTGTGTACTTTGATCCGCGTACCTGATCAGGGGTTGAAGTTGTAGATGTTATAATGGGTCATCGTCGCCTATTATACGGAGAAAAAAGAGCATGGTATATCCAACCCCGACCAATACAAATGAAAAATTAGATGTCGAGATTCAAGCGAAATATGTACACCTGCAAGAGATTTTGCGCGAGATGGAGTCTGTAATGGTGGCCTACTCCGGTGGCGTCGATAGCGCCCTCCTCCTGAAGGTCGCTCGCGATGTCTTAGGGGAGAGAGCAATCGGTGCGATCGCCTCCTCGCCGGCCTATGCCCAGGAAGAGACCACCGAGGCACTTGAAGCGGCCCGGCAGATGGGGATTCCGGTGATCTCGCTTCAGACCAATGAACTGGAAGATGAGCGCTACACAAAGAACGATTTGAACCGTTGCTACTTTTGTAAGACCGAGTTGTTTACCCAGTTGGAGCCGCTGGCCCGTGAGCATCAGGTCCGCTCTATCGCGTATGGTCTGAACCAGGATGATCTGGGAGATTTTCGGCCCGGTCAGAAGGCGGCTCGCGAGTTTGGTGTGCGTAGTCCCTTGAAAGAAGCTGGCATGGGCAAAGTGGAGATCCGCGCGCTGGCGAAATATCTCGGGGTTCCCGTCTGGGATAAGCCGGCGATGGCCTGCTTCTCCTCGCGAATTCCCTACGGCACAAAGGTCGATGTAGAGACGCTTCAAAAAGTGTACCGGGCGGAAAAGGTGCTACGTAATCTCGGCTTTCGTCAGTTCCGGGTCCGTCATCATGATCAGATAGCCCGGATTGAGGTTGAACGTGGGGATATGCCGCGCCTGCTTGATGAAGAGGTTGGCCGAACAATCGTTGATGAACTCCGCAAAATTGGCTATCTTTATATCACAATGGACCTTTCTGGCTTCCGTAGTGGTAGTATGAATGAAAGCTTCTTTAAAAAGAAAAAGTCTCAATAGTCCTGAGCCGGTACGGCGAAGATTTTCGCTTTGTCCGTATCGAAAAATAGATATAGATAGGTATTTGTGATCACTATGCGCTGTTCTAATTGTCGTACCATCTGTAATCCAAATGCCGTTTTTTGTGGGCGTTGTGGTTTGCGCCTGGGAAGTGTTAATACTGCGGGATTGCCTGGTCTTTGGGGGGAGCAGACTCGCGAGAAATCCGCCCAAAACCCGTTTTTAGACGCGTGGCGTCTTCATCGTCGCCTGTTCGTATCTGTAACAGGTCTGGTGCTGGTGGCCCTGCTCTTGATATCCTTTATTGCTTTGCGGCAGTTTGGTCAGGAGACCCACGCTCCCAGTGGCGTGGCGCAGCCTGTCGCCGGCTCATTTCAATTTGAGGATACGTACGCGACGATGGACGGGCTTTCTCTCCGTGTGGCCCATCTGCAATCTCTGCCCGGCAATCAGGTTTACACGGCCTGGCTTGTGAATGGATCTCGTCCTCATCAGATGTTGCTGATTGGCCGTTTGAACCCGGATCAGCAAGGAAATGTGATGCTTGACAGCAAAAACCTTGCCAGTTTCAACCCTGATCACAAGAAACTGCCAGAAAATTATCCTGATCTCCTGATCACAAGAGAACCTGCGGAAGGCGATCTCCAGTTTCCTTCCAGTCTGATGGTTGCGCGGGGGCATGCAGATCCGCAGAAAGTCCTGGCCTGGCAGCCGCTGGTCCCCAGCAATTCCGCTCAGACCGCGATCGGCCTCTATGTATTCAAGATGGGGGCCTGAAGCCCTGGCCCCTGATTGTGATACAATAAAGTATCTTTAATCACAAAATCTGCGCTCCCTGTCACCATTCCTCAGGTCGCACCTTTCTTAAAGAAGGATCTTGTTCTATGTCAGACTCGATTATGTACCTGGACCATGCGGCAACGACTCCTCTGGATAAGCGAGTGCTGGATGTGATGTTGCCCTACTTTACTTCTGAGTATGGCAATGCCAGTAGCATCTATACGTTGGGGCGGCACGCGATGCAGGCGGTGGACTCAGCCCGTGAGCAAGTCGCTGAGGCTATTGGAGCGCGTTCTTCGGAGATTACCTTTACTGGTGGTGGCTCTGAAAGCGACAATCTTGCGATTAAAGGAGTGGCCTTCTCCTCACAAAAAAAAGGCAATCATATTATCACTACCTCGATTGAGCATCACGCCGTTCTGCACACCTGTAACTATCTGGACCGGTTTGGCTTCCAGACTACCTATCTGCCTGTGAACTCCTATGGACAGGTGAATCCTGAGGATGTGGCGCGGGCGATTACGGACCAGACGGTGCTGGTCTCGGTAATGTATGCCAATAATGAGGTTGGGACGATTGAGCCGATCGCGGAGATCGGGAAGATCTGCCGCGCTAAAAAGGTTCCCTTCCACGTTGATGCGGTTCAGGCTGGCGGAGCTTTACCGATTGATGTGAAGGCGATGAATATTGATCTGCTTTCGCTTTCGGCCCATAAATTTTATGGTCCCAAGGGGGTGGGTATCCTCTATACGCGTCAGGGGGTTCGCTTGCTGCCTCAGCAGCAGGGGGGATCTCAAGAGCGGGGCCGCCGTGCCGGGACTGAGAATGTCGCGGGGATCGTCGGGGCCGCTGCGGCTCTGCGGCTGGCTTATAGCGAGATGCCGGAGACCAACGCACGCTTGATGGGCTTACGAGATCGCTTGATCGAAGCACTGCTGGTGATTCCCGGCTGCCATCTCACCGGTCATCCCACCGGGCGTCTGCCCAATAATGCCAGCTTCTGCTTTGAGAATCTGGAGGGTGAGTCGGTGCTCTTGAACCTGGATCTTCAGGGGGTCGCGGCCTCATCAGGATCGGCCTGTACCTCAGGCTCGATCGAGCCTTCGCATGTCCTATTGGCCATGGGTGTGCCAGAATCCTGGCAGCGCGGTAGCCTGCGCCTGACTCTGGGTAAAGAGAATACTGGGGCCGAGGTTGAGCGGCTGATCCAGATCTTACCCGCGATGATCTCCGACCTCCGTAGCCTGGGAGAGCGTGGACTTCAAAAGGCGCTGTAAAATCCACGTGCGTGCTCCCGAGGCGTCCAGATCTATTGCCGCTTGAACCACTGATCCCCCGATAATTCGGGGGATCATCGTGCCTGTAAAGGGCCTTTGTATCATCACATGGACAGGTCTCCGCGCGAACGTAAAAAGCTCTGGTTGACAGAGCGCGGCGATCGTCAGAGGATCATGCAGGAAGGGCCGCCCTGGATGCCAGCCAGGGCGGTGGGTCTGCCAGATCTCTATGAGCCTGTGCAGTAGCTGCACTCGTGGATCTTCGCTTTCTCGAAACTGTTCAAGATCTTGATCGCGCAACTGGCATCTGGTTGTGACATTAAAGCCAATCATGGTGATTGGGATACCCGAGTTCAAGACCACTTTTGCCGCCTGAGCGTCTCCCCGCACATTCCATTCGGGAAATGGAGCTCCGCTACTTCCCCCCATCATCACTATTTCCCTTATCATTCCCCGGATCTGAGGATCTTGCTGAAGCGCGGTCGCGATATTCGTTAACGGGCCGATGCATACAAGCGTTAAGGTGTAGGGATAGTTTCGGGCCATTTTCCGAATCAGATCTGGACCGCTAGCATAGGAATGTTGGTGCTTCGCGCTACACTGTTGACAATCGGAGAGGATCATCGCCTGCGGAACGCCTGATGGTCGCTGGTTGAGGAGAAGCGGTCTGGCTTGCCCTGCCACAACAGGCACATATATACGTCCATATGTGTGAAGAACGTGGTAAGCCAACATTGCTCGGACCAGTGTATTGCCGAAAACTGTAGAAACCCCAACCAGATGTATCTCGGGTGATTGAATGAGCAGGGCCAGAGCCAGAGCATCATCGATATCATCACCGATATCGGTATCTAACAGTACGGGAAGAGCCCCAGTTGAAAACTGGTCTTTATCAATCCTAAATAAATGTGATCGGTCTTGCATTGTTTTTCGACCCGCATATATGTTACATTCAAGGTGTGTGTCCACTATGGAGAAAAAACGCTGGTAACTGGCAGGCTGCTCTAGAATATCATAGAAGATTGCACCAGGCAATTATCCGCTTGTGGATCTTTTTGGGTTAAGAAGTAGGGGATAGGGGACGGCAGTTCCTTAACGGAGTGCCAGATGTGCTCACTCATCCCTTTTTAAGAGAAGGACGGAAAATCGCTTATGGATACGCTCAAACGTGAGGTTTTGTCTCAACGAGTTCGTCAGGTGAAACCCTCGGGCATCAGAAAGTTTTTTGATATTATTAATACCATGCCCGATGTGATCTCGCTGGGGGTTGGTGAGCCTGATTTTATCACGCCTGAGCATATTCGTCAGGCGGGTATTCGCTCGATCGAGCTGGGCCATACGCGCTATACCTCCAATTTTGGGATGTTAGAGTTGCGGGAAGAGATCGCGTCCATGCTTCAGCGCTGTTATGGGGTCACTTATGATCCAGCCACAGAGATTCTGGTAACGGTAGGTGTCAGCGAGGGTGTGGATCTGGCGATGCGTACCATTATTGATCCCGGAGATGAGGTGATCTCTCCCGATCCCGGCTATGTGGCCTATGACGCGGACATTGTTTTTGCCGGTGGTGTTCCTGTGCCGGTCCCAACCTATGCCGAATATGATTTTGGAGTCCGCGCGATCGATATTGAAAAAGTGATCACGCCGCGCACGAAAATGATCCTGATCGGGAACCCGAATAATCCGACCGGGGCGATCGTACCAAAGGTCGAGCTGGAAGCAATCGCGAAGCTGGCCGTGGAGCACGATCTCATTGTGGCGATCGACGAGGTGTATAGCCGTCTGGTGTACGGAGTTGAGCATGTAAGTTTCGCCGCCCTGCCGGGGATGCGTGAACGCACCATTTTGCTGGATGGGTTCTCAAAGGCCTATGCCATGACCGGCTGGCGCGTTGGCTATGTTGCGGCCCCGCCGCAGATTTTAGAGGCGATGGTGAAAGTCCATCAGTATACGCTGATGTGCGCGGGCACGTCGGCCCAGGAGGCTGCCTTGGAGGCGTTGCGCCATGGAGAGCCCGATGTTGAGACGATGCGTGAGGATTATGATCGCCGACGCCGTATGTTTGTCGATGGCTTAAATCGTATGGGTCTTCCCTGCTTTGAGCCACGCGGAGCTTTTTACGCTTTTCCCTCGATCGCTCATACCGGTATGACAGACGAAGAGTTCGCGGAGAAGCTATTGTTTGAAGAGCAGGTTGCTGTGGTTCCCGGCAGCTCTTTTGGGACGGCTGGTATTGGTTTTGTACGGGCCGCTTATTGTACCGCGTACGACAAGTTAGAGGATGCCCTGGTGCGGATGGAACGTTTCCTGAAACGTCACCAATAAGTTTCGCGTTTATGCCCTTGATCCCATCAGTAAGCTGTCTCTGTAGAGCGCCGTTTTGCACGCTTGTTGAAGCTAGATTTTAAAAGATCAAGTGTTATAGTTTGATGATCTGTGTGCCTGGGGGAGGGTTATATGTATGAGGAAGAGAAAAGCATGCAGGATGCAGATCTGAGAAGGCGCTGGGGCTTCTGGTGGCAATGGGCGATGTTGACGACGCTGGGGCAATGGCTGGGTCTTGGCTTTGCGATTGCCTTTGGTGGCTCGCTTTCCGAATTGTTAGAGAAGGCCGCCGATCCTGCTCGTCTGGTTTGGGGAATGCTCATCATTCTGTTTGCTGGAGCGATGGCCGGTATGATTATCGGATGGTTCCAGTGGCAGGCGTTAAGTCATTACCTATCGAATTTGCCGCTACGACGCTGGGTTCTGGCCTCATCGTTTGGCGCGACTATTTCCTGGAGCGCGGGAATCGCTCTAGGATCGCGCGTTGACTTTGTTGGAACCAATACACCGGTGGCTGTTCAGGTCAGTGCGGTTCTCTTATACTCAGCTTTACTGGGAGGTGTGATCTGATTGTGCCAGTGGTGCGTGCTCTATCAGATTGTTGCTTCAACGCTGTTCTGGGTTCCAGCGAATGCTCTGGCCTGGACAGTTGGGCTGGCACTCGCGTTTACCGGCATGGGCTTGCTGCCTGAGAGTCTTCCCTGGATACAGATTGATCTGTATAGCATTTTAATCTGTGCGCTGGCGAGTCTGATTATTGTCTCAATCCAGGGAATGTTTCTGGTGTGCATGCTCCCTTTTTCGCGGCTTTAGTCGAGTATAGAGATGGGGGCGATGCTATCGAGAAAAGGGAAAGAGGTTCCGATCGAGAGAAATGGAGTCGAATGAGGTAGGTCGGGTCACGTGTGGACCCGTGGAGACGAGAATTGATCCCCTTGCCATCTTCCTTTCCCAGCAGAGTCGCAGGCTTCTCTCTGAAAAAGAAGCCTGCGACTCTATTGTTAGTTTTCTGAAGAGACGGGACCCCAGGTTGCCCTGCCGCGCTCACGCTTCAATTCATAGATATTGGGCTGATGCAGCAGCCAGTGATAATGATCCCACAGCTCGCCGGCCTCTTCCCCCTTGGGAACGGTATTGATGACCGGACCATAAAAACCAATATCACTGCCCTCCAGAGCGATTGTAGGTACCCCAAAGGCCAGATAGCGCTCTTTGGCCTCTTCATGATCTTTCACGATCTCCTGATAGGTGCTCTCATCAGCCACAGCTCGATCGACCAGGGCCGGGTCAAGATCGGCCTTTTTCAAAGCGTCCCGAATAATATTGAGATCGGAGAGGCGGGCCATACTGCCACCCTCGGGGCCATGAAAGGCGTTTCCCAGTGCCAGATAGAGCCGCTCAACCGCTTCATTCCCCTGCTCTTTGCGAACCAGGGCCAGGGTCCGCAATGGGGGCCAGCTTAGATCCGTCTGGAAGTTGGGGGTTGCACCCTCTTTACGGTTCACAATCTCCAGGCTAAAGAAACGCCATGTAACGTCAATGGGACGGACCTTGCGCGCCTCGCGAATCCACAGGGCGGTCCGCCAGGCCAGGGGACAGGCTGGATCAAAATGGAAGTTTACCTTTGCAGGTGTGCTGGAAGTTGCCATAATGAAAATACTCTCCTCGGTTCAGACACTTTTAGTTCTGCTATACTTACTTTTATAAAGTAACAATGTTTTTAGCATACGCCGCAGATGTAGGGAGCGTCAAGGGTCAGAGGTCATACATCGCTCGGGGAGGTTGCAGGAGGGCAATTGCCCTCCTGCCTGGAGTTTGGGGTGGAGCCCCTATTACCTTACTTTATTAACACTCGCTGTGACCACAGCTATAGCATTTGCGACAGCCTTCTTCATAGACCATCGTATTGCTACCGCACTGAGGGCAGAGATTTCCCGTCACCTTCAGATTGCCGAAGTTCGTAGGTTTCTCGGACGAGTCAAAGTAGTTCCCATCGTTTGAGCTTTCCTGCTCGTTGATCTTGCCAATCTCCTGCTTAATTGCTTTGATTGGCGAGGTCGCCTGCTCCACATTAGCGGTGATCTCAATGTGCTGCTCAAGTGCGCGAGCTACCGCATCTGGCAGCGAGCGAACCTGCTGAGGACCGAAGCCAACCGTGCGGCTCCCACCGATGCCCCTGAGCTGTTCGGCGATCTCCTGGACGCGATCGCTCTGTGAGATCGGGCTCAGCACCCGCAGGTTCAGGGAGATCAGGCGACCGAGGGCCTCAGCCAGGGCGGCTATATCGCTACCGGCCTTACCAACGTTGACAAACACCTCTAGCGGACCATTCTCATCGCTATTCACGGTGATATTGACCTTGCCCTCTGGCGAATTCACCTGACGAGTGTAGCCCTGAACCACTGCTGGCCGGGGTTTGATCCCCTGCTGAATTGAGAGGACCGGCTGAGTCTCAGGCTGGGCCGGCTCCTTGGCCTTCTGCTCATCGGCCACGCGAGTCAGTACCGCATCGCGGGAACCATCGCGATAGTAGGTAATTCCCTTACAGCCCATCTCGTAGGCCATTCGGTACAGCTTCTGGACATCCTCCACCGTGTGATTGTTGGGAGCATTTACCGTCTTACTGATGCTGGAGTCGGTGTACTTCTGGATCGTTGCCTGCACCCGGACGTGCTCCTCCGGCTTTAGATCATTTGAGGCCACAAAGTAGCCTGGAGTTGGCTCATTGGGATGCTGATCCCGCCATTCCTGCAAAAGAGGATGGTACAGAATATGCTCGCCTGTGCGATCCCGCCGGACCATCGCGAAATCATACACTGGCTCAATTCCCGAACTCACACCCGCCAGCAGGCTGGTCGTACCCGTTGGAGCCTGGGTCAGGATCACCGCATTGCGGATACCTTGTGTGCTGATTTTTTGCTGGATTGGTTTGGGCAGACGTTGAATAAACTTGCCCTGCATAAACTTGTCCTGATCAAAGTTAGAGAAAGCGCCTTTTTCTACCGCAATATCTGATGAAGCCTCATAGGCGGCGTCACGGATCGTTGTGTAGATACGCTCGATAATCTCAAGCGACTGATCGCTACCGTAGGCGACCTCCATTTTAAGAAGAGCATCGGCCAGCCCCATTGTCCCGAGGCCGGTGCGGCGGGTCCCAAGCTGAGCGACGCGGTTCTCCTCAATAAAGTACTCATTCGCATCGATCACATTATCGAGGAAGCGCATCGCCACCCTGGAAGTCTCGGCCAGCTCAGCATAATCGAACTGCTTCTCCTGCACAAACGCCGATAGATTAATCGCCCCCAGGTTACAAACGCCATAAGGTGGCAGCGGTTGCTCACCACAATCGAATGAGCAGTATCCATTGGTGATCCAGGTCAGGGTTTCAGGCTCGTAGAGATCATAGACTTCCTCTTCGATTCCTGTATCTTCAATTGAGACAACTCCAGCCGTCCAGGTTCCACCATTGTAATGCCAGTTTTCAGCGATTTCCTTCAAGCGAGCTGATTTTTCTGGGTGGCTCAGGCCGATCTCCGAGTAGAAGCGTGCGATACCTTCATTCATGACTATGACATCGAATTTTTCGCTCGTTCTGTCTGGAGAGCGGCCATCAGATTCTAGATTTCCATCGGGCAACGCACGATGGATGTGACCATGAATCCCGAATTGTAGCAGAATCAGGCGTACCTGTTGTGCCAATTCATATGAGGAAGTATGGAAGCGTAGCGTTGGATTATCTTGTTCCATCAGTACGCTACCATGTGTTGAGAAAAGACCGTTCAACATCCCAACCAGAAATTCTTTTTCCATACTCAAAAATTCTGTAGGGATTGCCTTTTGTGGCTTTTCAACATGTGGAGTTATACCAGCGTGAGTCAGCAGTAAAGTGAGCTCATCATATTGCATGTGTAGATCCACATGCTGAGCTACTGCACCATCTTCAAAGGTCGTGCCTATAATCAGGCCGAGATTACGATCATAGTAGTCTGCTATAGTGAGTTCGCGTCTGGCGATATATTCCTGTGCTGCTCTGGGCAGGCTTTGACGAGGCCCGAAGGTTTCATTAGGAACAACCAGAATATTGTCGCCTTCCGAGAGCTCAGATAGTGGTACCCATTGATATTTTTTGTCACGTACAACTTTAAGTTTGTGATCTGCCGTACCTCTCAAGTAGGCACCATCGGAAAAATCGACGCGATAGATCTTCTGAAGGCCATTGTTATACAACTTTTCAATCGGTTTTAGTCCAGCGGGTGTCCGAACCTTCATCCCTAACTGTAAATCGCGTGCATAGGTGTATCCATTTTCGGTAGAGACAAGAGTATCGCCTGTAACGCAGGGATTGACGCAGCGGATCTTCTCGTAGTACCAGGTGTTGGCCTCGGTATTACAACGATCCATGAAGACCATGCCGGGCTCGGCGGACTCCCAGGCTGAGGTGCAGATAAGATCCCACAGCTCTTTGGCTCGGATTGTCTTCATGACCTTGCCCTGCCAGACGAGATCCCAGTCAGCGTCGTTTTTAACCGCCTCCATAAAGCGATCGGAGATAGCGACGGAGAGGTTAGCGTGCTCGATCTTGCCGGACTGACGCTTTACGGTAATAAACTCTTCAACATCGGGATGATCGTCGTCAAGCATCAGCATTAATGCGCCGCGCCTAGAATTCGACGTATAAACGCCGCCGCCGGAGAGCAGATGAACCTCTTCCACCTCAAAGTCGAAGACTTCAGAGATGCCAAGTGGTGTGATCGAAGCGATCGCATCTGACAGTACCTGAGATAGATCAGCGGGTTTCTCAAGCAGAGCGACCCTGCCCGAAATCTGCTTCCCAGCAGAGGCAGGTACTCTTACGGATTCTGGATTATGGGTCTTAGTGACGTTAAGGTGATAGATAGGGCCTTCAGAGCTGATCTCGGCGATGGTGCCATGGGTCAGCAGGATCTGCTGTAGATCTTGAATCAGATCTCGATTGCTACTGGCGATCTCCTGATTCGCGGCATTACGGTACCCCTGAATAAATGCCTGAACGCTTTCGGTAGATGAGCGGAACAGAGCCTCGGGTAGAGGCTCATTAGAACCTTGACCATAGGTAGTGCCCAGAGTGCAGGCCTGATCCATTATCAGTTCTGACGATAGAGATCCGGCTTTTGTGCTTTCTCCTGATAGTAGGAGGATCTCATCGCCAATTTTCAGATCGCGCAGCGGAATCGTGATAATCTCACCGGCACGGAGGACGCCCATCTTGTGATCCAGCGTGACTCGGACATTATAGCCGCGAGCGGTTCGGACCTCATAAAGATCTTTCTGGCCGTTGCGGAACACCGCTGTGAAGGGGTGCGGCCCTTTATGAGTCTGGGCTTGAATATACTCACCAGAATCCAGACGGTCCGCCAGTTCGCTGGCCGGGATCAGGCCCTTATTCGTGGAGATACGCTCACCGGGTCCAAAGCAGCCCCCCTGCTGAATCACATCGCCGGTCGCGACCGAATAAAGCTGGGCCCAGGAGCAGGGGCCCGAGGCCGTCCCATTCACGGTACGAATGTACGAGCCTCTCGGTCGCAAAGTCGAGAGGTTAATTCCGACGCCTCCACCGCGCGCCATAATCTCCGTCATTACCTTCAGGTTGTCGAGTATGCCCTGCCGACTATCCTCCGGGGACGATATCACGTAGCAATTGTAAAATGTAACCTGATGACCAGAGCCCGCGCCGGCGAGGATGCGTCCGCCGGGTACAAATTTGAAGTCGTTGAGGATCTCGTAGAAACGTTTTTCCCAGAGCTTTTTCTGCTCTTCGGTCTCTTCTACCTCGGCGATCCCACGGGCCACGCGCGCCCATAAAACTTCGGGATAATCTTCTAGAGGTTTCCCCGTGGCATCTTTTAGCGAGTACCGATCAGTAAAAACTTTCTCGCGAATCCCTTCCAGATGCGTTTGCTTCGCATCTGGCCCTATGTTCTGCTCCTGTGGGGCGCTACCCTTATGATCCAGCATGCTTAATGCTCCTTTGTGACCGTGGAAAGAAATAAGCGGGACCGTGTTAGGCCCCTGCTGTCGTTAATTGCATCCTTGCGCGTTCTATTTTCTTTAGCTCATAGATTAGTTTGTTTGTTCCTACGCCTTCCAGTATACTCGTATTCATCCGCTTTGGCAAGCATTTTGATACAACATCTTGATTTTTATTTGCTAGCTGATACAATATGTTGATTTTTCTGCTTCTTTGTTTTCTGTATGCTATGATGAGGGGAGTTCTACTCTTTTGTTTGAAAAAGATACTATTGGGATTGGGGGGAGATCTGGTTTCCCTCTGGAGGATGTTATGCGCGCAGAGGTTCTCTCCTGCGGTACTGAGTTACTGCTAGGACATATTTCGGATACGAACGCGACCTATCTTGCTCAAAGCCTGGCCGCTCAAGGGATTGATCTTTTTTTTGTATCTCAGGTTGGAGATAATCTGGGCAGAATCGTGGAGACGCTGGAGCGGGCCTGGAATCGCTCGGATCTTGTCGTTATGACCGGTGGCCTGGGACCGACCGAAGACGATCTTACCCGCGAGGCCATCAGTTCCTTGATGGGTGAGACGATGCAGGTAGACCCGGAGCTAGAGGCAAATCTGCGAGCGATGTTCGCGACCCGCCACTATCAGATGCCGGAGCGAAACCTGAAGCAGGCCACGTTGATCCCTTCGGCCCAGTCCCTGCCGAATCCTGTGGGGACGGCTCCAGGCTGGTTTGTGCAGCGTGATAACAAGATTATTGTGGCGATGCCGGGTGTGCCGCGCGAGATGCATCGGATGTGGGAGCAGGAAGCCATTCCGCGCCTGAGCTCCTATACTGGTGGGCAGATCTTTACTCGACTGCTGCGCGTCTCCGGCATGGGAGAGTCGAATGTTGAGGAGGCTCTGGGAGAACTGCTCCATAGCGATAATCCCACAATCGCGACTTATGCCAAGTCAGACGCCGTTGATGTCCGCGTGACCGCAAAAGCCCAGACCCATGAGCAGGCTGAGCAACAGGTAGCCGAGATGGAGATCCTGGTTCGACAGGTACTAAAACACCATATTTTTGGTGTGAATAAGCAGACCTTGCAGAGTGTTGTGGGGGATCTCCTGACCGCTGGTAAATGGACAATCTCGGTGATGGAGTCGCTCACCGGTGGGCTGCTTTCCAGTACGCTAACCGATGCCGCTGGAAGCTCCACCTATTTTAGGGGGGGAGTGGTTAGCTATAGCACTGATCTTAAGGAAGAGATGGGCGTGCCGCATAAGATTCTGGAGCAGCATGGAGCTGTGAGCGAAGAGACCGCCAGAGCGATGGCTCAGAAGATCCGCGAGCGTTTTGAAACCACCTTTGGAGTGGGGATTACCGGTGTCGCTGGCCCAGATACGCAAGAGGGAAAGCCGGTTGGCACCGTGTATATTGCGATTTCGACGCCCGAGGGCTTTGTTACCAGTATGGGACCGGGCTGGCGTGGCTCTCGGGAGGATCAGAAGCGGGTCTCCGTGCTGTGGGCTTTGAACCTGTTGCGGCTCTATCTTGAGGGCGTGAAAACCGCGCGGGCCTGATCCTGCTTGCCAGTACCTGACCAGAATGGTATGATTTTTGTGAAACGATCTCGACAGAGAGGAAGAGAGACAGCCAGCGTTCATCGGTTGTTCATCGAACGTATGTTATGCAGAATACTCCCGGTCAGACCTCGCCCGAGGCGAGCCAGACATCATTAATAAAGAGCCGGAGGCGCAGGCGGAGCGGGATCGCCCGACCGCGTCTGCGCCTCAACCGCTCCTCTGGATTTTTTAAGTTGTTTGCTATTCTAGGCCCTGGTCTGATCGCGGCGAACGCCGGGAACGATGCGGGTGGGATCGCCACCTTCTCACAGGCTGGAGCTTCGTATGGCTACGATCTCATCTGGGCCCTATTGATTGCTGGCTTTTGTCTTGCGATTGTTCAGGAGATGTGCGCCCGCATGGGAGCCGTCACCGGCAAGGGACTGGCAGATCTTATTCGCGAAGAGTACGGTGTGCGCTGGTCCGCCCTGGCAATGCTGGCTCTATTAATCGCTAATACAGGCGTTACCATCTCCGAATTTTTAGGGATTGCCGCCAGCGTACAGGTACTGGCAAATGATCCCCATACGCTCTGGATTTATCTTGTCGTTCCATTATCGGGCATCATCCTCTGGTTTCTGGTCATTAAAGGGTCCTATCGGCGGGTCGAAAAAATCTTCCTGATGATGTCGCTGGGATTTTTAGCGTATGTACCGGCAGCTTTTGCCTCTCATCCCGATTGGGGTCAGGTCGCGCATAGCATTGTCGCGCCGCATTTCAGTACCCAGAGCGCCTACCTTTTGCTTGTTGTGGGCTTGATCGGGACCACTATCAGTCCCTATATGCAGTTTTTCGTTCAGTCATCCGTCGCCGACAAGGGGATACCCTCCAGCGATTATCTGTATGAACAACTAGATGTGTATAGCGGAACTGTTTTCGCTGTATTGATCGCGGTATTTGTGATTATCGCGACCGGAGCTACCTTATTTCCTCATCACAAGCCAGTGGAGTCGGCGATTGATGCCGCCTTCGCCCTCAAGGATTTCGCGGGACCCTATGCGACGATCCTCTTCGGAATTGGTCTATTTGGGGCTTCACTGCTGGCTGCGGCGGTATTACCGCTCTCAACCTCTTATGGTATCTGTGAAGCCTTTGGATTTGAGCGCGGCGTCTCCCGTAGTTTTAAGGAAGCCCCTGTCTTCCAGAGTATTTTTACCGGCCTGATCGTGCTGGGTGTCCTGGTCACGATGATCCCAAACCTGCCGATTATCCAGGTCCTGGTCTTTTTACAGGGCCTGAACGCCGCGATGCTGCCGATCCTTTTGACCTTTATTATTCTACTGGTCAACAATCGGCGGCTCATGGGGAAGCGGGTCAACGGATTGATCTTCAATGGGATCGCCTGGACCGCGAACGTGGTAATTACTTTACTTGTCATAATATATGTGTTTAACCTGATTTTCCATTTCCTTGGCTAGATCGCAAACAAGAAAATCCGATTTCTGCCCGTGCTGAGAAAGTGCGGGCAGAAATGTTTTTGCGTGTAAATGTGTTATTATCTAGAGAGTCTCAGTTCTTCCATTGCTTTCAGCCTCTCCCATCTAATGCTACAATTTTAGTCAGAAAGACATTTCAAGAAATATCTTTAAATATTCTACGTGCAGATATCAGAATAGAGGTTCTCTATGTATTGGGACGCTGATCGTGAGTCAGGCTCGGAGGAGCGAGGAGTGGTTCGGCCCTCCTCTACTTCAGAAGGGGTTGATTACGCTAATCCAAACACCTATTATTCCTCGGCTCCCCCGGTGAAATGGCCCCAGACTACTGATTCTGGTCAAACGGGAGCCTATACTGGTCCGGCTAGCCTGGAGGGCTATACGGTTGACGCCGGCGAGGCTCAGCGGGCAGCCGCTGAACATAGCTCGGTAGAGGCGGAGGATACAGGGAGTGGGCGAAAAATTTTTAAGCGTGGCGGGATTCTCGCGACGCTCGGTGCCCTTCTCCTGAACCTGAAATGGTTCCCATTTGTACTGAAATTCGGAGTCGCCGGTTTTAGTGCCGTCATCTCGATTGTGGCATATTCTTTTCTGTTTGGCTGGCCTTTTGCCGTTGGGATTGTGGCTCTGCTCTTTGTCCATGAGATGGGCCATGCCCTGGTTATGAAGCTAAAGGGGATGCCGATCGGTGGGATGGTCTTTATACCATTGCTGGGGGCGGCGGTGCTAATGAAGCGCATGCCCTCGAATGCGAAAGATGAGGCGGAGGTGGGAATCGCGGGACCGCTCGCGGGAGCGCTTGGTGCTTCAGTCTGTTTCTTGATTGCTCAGAGTCAGCCCGGTTCGATCTGGGCTCCGCTGGCCTACTTTGGATTTTTTATCAATCTGTTCAACCTTATCCCGGTGCTCCCCTTCGATGGTGGGCGCATTCTAGCGGCGGTGGATCGGCGGATCTGGATTATCGGCTTTATTGGCCTTTTGGGATTTCAGATCTGGTCCTGGATTCAGGGGAGTAGCTCCTTCTGGCTGTTACTTTTCATTTTTATGGCTGGCAGCCAGATCTGGATGCGTCGGTCTGATTCAGAGGATACGCTCGGCTACTATACTGTTTCAAAGGGGACGCGGATTTTGATTGGCCTGCTCTACTTTGGGCTGGCGGCGGTCCTGGTCCTGGGTATGAATATGGCGCATCAACTTATGATGGATTCTCTGATTCTGCGCTAAAAAAAGTGAGGGGCGAGCGTTCGCCCCCCTGCGCGACCAGGAGATGTACCCTTCCTGATCCTTTAGTCTGCCTTGGCCTCTTTATCCCGAACTTTCACCCCAGCTGACTGCTCCAATACTTTTAGCAAAGAGGTATAGTCCTCTCGATTGAAGCCTGCCGCGCGAGCCATCTCATATTGCTGGCGGGCCAACGCGGTCAGGGGTGTTGCAACTTGATTCTCGGCTGCCAGATCCAGGGCCAGCCCCAGATCTTTATGCAACAGGTCGGTCATAAATCCGGGCTGGAAGCTGCCGTTAAAGGCCCGGATCGGGAACTGATTGGCGAGCTGCCAGTTGGCTCCGCTGCTGACCCCTACAATCTTCGTCATCGTCTCCAGATCCACGCCGGCCTTGACTCCCAAAACCAGAGCTTCAGCATCGGCTGCCGCGATCACTCCACATAACATATTGTTGATTAGTTTCACACTCTCGCCGGAGCCATGAGGACCGACATAGAAAATATTCTCCTTTTTGCCCATGGCCTCAAAGGCTGGAAGGGCCAACTCAAAAATCTCTTTTTCGCCGCCGACCATAATTGTTAGCGTGCCATTCACTGCTCCCATTGAGCCACCGCTGACCGGAGCGTCCAGGAAATGCCCACCTTTCTCTCCGATCTGTTGCGCGATTTCCCGACTGACATCGGGTGCGATTGTGCTCATATCAACGACAATCAAGCCTTTGCGTGCGCCCTCTAGCAATCCTTGCTGGCCCGTGACTACCTCTTTCACCTGGGGCGAATTGGGGAGCATGGTAATCACTAGATCCGAAGTCATCGCGACCGCGCGTGGGGAGGGAGCCTGATGGCTTCCCGCCTTCAAGACCTCCTGAACCTCTGGCTTCTCTGGATGGCGCGCGAAGATTGTGACTTGATGACCCGCTTTTAACAGGTTCAGGCACATTGGCCTCCCCATCACACCAATACCAACAAATCCAATCTGCATAGCTTGATCCTTTCCTATTCCATTTCGACAATTACTACGCCGCCTTTAACCACATCCCCCTCCTTATGCAGCACATGGCGGACCGTGCCATCGTAGGGGGCGACAATGCTGTGCTCCATCTTCATCGCTGTGAGGATGACCAGGACCTGACGATGCGTGACGCTTGCGCCGGGTTCCACATTCACCTTGACGATTGTTCCCGCCATGGGAGCGGTCAGGGCCTTCTGAGAATGCAGCGCCACACCACCATGTCCGGTGGTATTGACATCGGGTGCCTGTTTTCGGACCAGTCGATAGCGCTGACCTTTGAAAAACACCCCTGTCTCGGCTGCTGTCTGGTCTACAAAGATTTGCCATTGTGATTGACCTATCTGCATGTGCAATATGTTTTCTTCACAGGTGATATATCTAACTGAACGCCTTTCTCCCCCATTAAGGCTGATCTGCCAGTCCCTCTCGCTACCACTGGGGATCAGCAGTACCGTCTGCTCCTTTTCCTGGTAGTGATAGCTGAACCTTCTTCCCTCACCCGTCAGACGCCAGGGACCGAGGCGTTGCCAGGGACTGCCGGATGATCCTTCTCTGGTAATATCGTACAGGGCTGCGGCGATGGGAACTTCGTCCGGCATGGCCTGTTCCCGCATATCCAGCAGATGGTACTCATTTAAAAAACCTGTGGTGGTCTGACCCTCTAGAAAGGCCGGATGACTGATAACTGCATGGAGCAATGGCAGATTTGTCGTGACGCCAAAGATCGCGGTCCGCTCCAGGGCGGTTTTCAGACGTGCGACTGCGGAAGGTCGATCTTCAGCCGAGACGATCAATTTGGCGATCATAGGATCGTAATACTGGCTAATCTCATCGCCGTCTACGATCCCGCTGTCCAGACGGATACCCGGCCCGATTGGTGCGATAAATCGGGTGACTGTCCCAGTAGATGGGATAAATCCCTGTTCCGGGTCCTCGGCGTAGATACGTACCTCGATCGCGTGCCCGCGCGGCGTGATCTGCTCCTGGGTGATCGTCAGGGGCAGGCCGGAGGCGATGAGGATCTGTTGTCGCACCAGGTCCAGCCCGGTCACAAATTCGGTTACGGGATGCTCAACCTGGAGCCGCGTATTCATCTCTAGAAAGTAGAACTGCCCATCGGTATCCAGCATAAACTCCATCGTGCCGGCATTGACATAACTGGCAGCTCTGGCAATATTGACAGCGGTGTTTCCCATGCGGGCGCGCAGCTCAGGAGCCAGCACAGAAGAGGGGCTTTCCTCCACAATCTTCTGGTGGCGGCGCTGGATCGAGCATTCGCGTTCCCCCAGATGGATCAGATGGTCGAAGCTATCGCCCAGCACCTGGATCTCGATATGGCGTGGTTGCTGAATCAGTTTTTCTAAAAAGACAGTACCATCTCCAAAGGCCGAAAGCGCCTCACGCTGGGCTCCAGCCAGTTGGTCCGCGAAATCCTCTGGTCGATGAACTTCACGCATACCCTTACCGCCACCACCGGCGGAGGCTTTGATCAGCAGGGGATAGCCGATCCGCCCGGCCTCCTCTAGAAATGTCGGGGTATCCTGGTGCTCGCCTTTATAGCCTGGAATCGTTGGAGCCTTGACCGACTCCGCCAGTTGCTTGGCCCCAATCTTTGAGCCCATCAGCCGCATCGCTGAGGCGGGTGGACCGATAAACACCAGCCCCGCCTGCGAGCAGGCCTCGACAAAATCCGCGTTCTCTGAGAGGAAGCCGTAGCCGGGATGGATCGCCTCCGCCCCACTTTGTCGAGCCGCTTCCAGGATCGCCGGGATATGTAGATAGCTTTCCCGCGCTGGTGCGGGGCCCAGATAGTACGCCTCATCGGCGGCCAGTACATGCTGGGCCTGTCGATCCGCCTCAGAGTAGACCGCGACCGTGGCAATCCCCATCTCACGGCAGGTTGCCATCACCCGTACCGCTATCTCTCCCCGATTGGCAATCAAAATTTTCTTAAACATGCTTATACTGTCCAGTTCGGTTTGCGTTTCTCAAGGAAGGATCGCAGGCCCTCCTGCCCCTCAGCTCCGCCACGCAGCGAAGCGATCGTGTGTGTTGTAAAGGCGTGGGCCTCTTCTTGAGGCATTGAGCCAACCGTCATTGCTAGCTTTTTACAGACGCGCAGAGCCTCAGGCGCACTGCTCAGCAACTCCATCAGCGTCTGCTCGACTGTCGCATCCAGCCTCTCTGGCGTCGTCACGAGATGGACCAATCCGACCTGCTGCCCCCGGATCGCGTTAAAGCGCTCGCCGGTCGTGAACAGCACTCGCGCCTGGTTCTCTCCAATTTTCCGCAGCACATAGGGAGAGATCACCGCCGGCGCGATCCCCAACTTCACCTCGCTAAAGGCCAGCCGGGCCTGCTCCACCGCGATCACAATATCGCAGACCGAGATCAGCCCCAGGCCGCCGCCCATCGCCGTTCCGTTGACGCGCGCCACCACCGGGCAGGGAAAGGTATTAATCAGATCAAAAAGCTTCGCCATTCGCCGGGCTTCGGCGATATTTTGCTCCTCGCCATTGCTAGCCGCATCCTTCATCATACTGATATCAGCCCCGGCACTAAACGAAGGGCTTGCCCCCGTCAGCACCACCGCGTGCAGGTTTGTATCCTGACTAAGATCAGTAAAGGCTGCGCTCAACTCCTCAATAAGTTCAACATTGAACGCATTATGGACCTGTGGCCGCTGCATCGTAACCACAGCCACCTTGTTGGAGTGTTTATGATCGACACTGATCGTTGTATAAGCAGGCATGCTTTTTAGCTCCTTCTGGAAAGATAAAAAGAAAAAGAGGGATAGCGCGTTAGAAATTACATGCGGAAAACACCAAAGGAATTTTCAGGCATCGGCGCATTGAGCGCGGCAGCGATCCCCAATCCCAGCACCGTACGAGTATCACGGGGATCGATGATGCCATCGTCCCAGAGGCGAGCGGTACTATAATACGGATTGCCCTCTTCCTCATATTTATCGAGAATCGGTTGCTTGAATGTTGCCTCATCCTCGGGCGACATCGCTTTGCCGCGCGCCGCCATTCCCTCTTTGCGGACCGTTGCTAGAACGCTGGCGGCCTGTTCTCCGCCCATCACCGAAATGCGCGCATTGGGCCACATCCAGAGCTGGCGAGGGGAGTAGGCCCGTCCACACATCCCATAGTTCCCGGCCCCAAAGGAGCCGCCGATAATCACCGTAAACTTGGGGACCGGAGCATTCGCGACCGCCATAACCATCTTGGCACCGTCTTTCGCGATCCCCCCATTTTCATACTGCTTACCGACCATAAAGCCCGTAATATTTTGCAGGAAGATCAGGGGGGTATTGCGTTGGGAACAGAGCTCAATAAAGTGAGTAGCCTTGAGAGCGCTCTCCGAGAAAAGAATGCCATTATTGGCGATAATTCCCACGGGATAGCCCATCAATCGAGCGAAGCCGCAGACCAGCGTCGTGCCGTACAATTCCTTAAACTCATGAAAGTAACTGTTATCCACCAGCCGGGCGATCACCTCGCGTACATCGTAGGCCTTGCGGCCATCGGCAGGCACAATCCCCAGCAGCTCCTCGGGATCGTAGCGAGGAGGTTCGGGCTCACGCACATCCCAGGGTACATATTTACGTCGGTTGAGATTAGAGACAATGCTGCGGCAGATCGCCAGGGCGTTTTCATCACTGATCGCATAATGATCCGTCACACCCGAGGTCCGGCTATGGACATCGGCCCCGCCCAACTCCTCGGCTGTCACCTCTTCTCCTGTCGCGGCCTTTACCAGAGGGGGACCACCCAGAAAAATCGTCCCATTGCCGCGCACAATCACCGTCTCATCACTCATAGCGGGCACATAGGCCCCGCCGGCGGTGCAAGAGCCCATCACCGCTGCGATCTGTGGGATACGCTGGCTAGACATCCGCGCCTGATTATAAAAGATCCGACCGAAGTGGTCGCGATCGGGAAAAACATCGGCTTGAAGTGGCAGGAAGGCCCCGCCAGAATCCACCAGATAAATACAGGGAAGGTGGTTCTGTTCCGCGATCTCCTGGGCGCGCAGATGTTTTTTCACCGTCATCGGATAGTAGGTACCCCCTTTGACCGTCGCATCGTTTGCCACAATCAGGCACTCCTGGCCCTCGACCAGCCCGATCCCGGTAACAATCCCGGCTGAGGGAGCCTCCTGATCATACATCTCCCAGGCGGCCAGAGGGCTGAGCTCAAGAAATGGCGTATTGGGATCGCAGAGCAGATTGATTCTTTCTCTCGGAAGCAATTTATTGCGTTTGCGGTGTTTCGCGATGGCCTCTTCGCCCCCGCCCTGTTGTACCTGTGTGATGTGGTTCCGCAACTGTTCAAGAAGTTGCAGGAAATACCGGGTATTCGTAGAAAACTCAGGGCTATAACGATCGATGCGAGATTCCAAAATGCCCATTTTTTAGATATATCCTCTCGACAGCAGAGCAGACAGGAGACGCCAACATCGCGCCTCCCTTTTATGCAGCATAGCACCGCCATTTAGAGGGCGTCAAGAGAAAAAAATGGCTTGACAAAATCGCGAAGGTCGTGTAGTATTCTTATCGTATTCGGGTGTGGCCAAGCGGTAAGGCGGCGGTCTTTGGATCCGTTATTCCCAGGTTCGAATCCTGGCACCCGAGTTTTTGTTTTTGGAAGTCGCAAAGAGCTGGCACCTACGCTAGAGCTTTCCCACTTTAACTATTTTATGTCCTGCTCCCTTTACCTTCCAGTTGTAGTAGCCCTGATTACTGCCTGACTGATCCATCGAAACATGAGAACTTGCCTCCCTGTATAAAATTGTCTCGATGTTTATCCCTCCTCTATGCCAGCCCTCCAACCTGCACAAAGTTCGTCCTGGTTGTTCCTAAGCTACCCTGGCACGTCTGATGAAAAAGGCATAGAAATAAGAGATCGAGCATAATCCGCTTAGCGATGCATGTTTGATCATCTAAACCAATCAGTTTGATAGCTCTATTAATGGAAAAGCCCGATGTAGGCGAGGAGGAATCAGAAAATTCTGACGACGTGTCGTCGTGAGAAACTGTTCTATACCAATTTTTTTGTCTGATACTGCATATTTCTTTGCTAGATCCATTGATGACTGGTGAGCACGCATTGTTGCAAATATGTCAGCAGTTGGAATAAACAAAGTAAATTGAAGTTTAGGATGCTGTGAGCCATCAGGTATATCCATCCCATCGAAGCCAGGCCCGTCCATACGTATATGCAGAGGCGTTTCATCAGCGGCTCGCGAAGAGCGTTGAAGAGCAGAGAGATGACCGATGCGGGATTTATATTTTACCCTTGTCTATTGTGTGCTTTTCTTCTACCATGATGTTGTTCCAATCTTAAAGAGAGGTAGATCTCGACAACATCAGGCAGTCTCTCAGCTACTGAAAACCACCTGATAAAGCATGTTCGCAAAGGTTAACGTTTTGATACATTCACTTTGGGAGAACTTGATCCTGTGATTTCTGCTTTCGTCTTCTCCATGAGAATTAAATAGTCGGCCCCTGCTTTCCCTGCTTCGGGTGCAGTTCATTTTTTTGCGGAGTCTGTTGGTGAGCAGAGAACCCGTGTACGT
>CAXTTV010000042.1:0-28524 GCA_964247295.1 uncultured Ktedonobacteraceae bacterium
CCAGAGCTTTGTCCAGCTCGCGCATATCGCGAAGGATACCGATAGCGCCGATCACTTTGCCCTCGGCATCTCTCAGCGCCGAGGCATTTAATGTTGTGGGGATCACCTCATTGGAGGCGCTGCGGGGATTCAGCCGGGCGTTGCGAGTCGCGCCACGTTCGATAACCTCGCGCAGGGCTGCAGTGAATTCACGGGTCTCCTCCGGACTAATAAAACGGGACAGCGACTGCTCTAAAATCTCATCGGTACGGAAGCCCAGAAGTTCATAGACAGCGTCATTAGCTGAGAGGATCTTGCCCTCCAGATCCGAGATAAAGATGGGGTCGGGGGCATTCTTGATGATGATATCGGCATCCAGTGCTCCATGCGAGCGAGTGTGGTTGGCAATCTGTGATGCCGAATCCTCTGCCACGGTACCGATATGGGTCACAACGGGATCGCTCATAAAACAAAAACCTCCAGATTAAGAATAGGGGTACTTCTGCCTCAATGAACCTTCTGCCTCCGCCCGTTCCTTAAGGTTCAGCCTGAATGTGCTATCAGTATAACAAAAGTTCTTAGAAAAGGACAAGGGCCAAGAGAATCTAGTATCGAATAACCACTGAAATTTTAAGGCTATTTACTCAAGAATAGTTTAAATGTTCTAACGATTATTACTTGATGGAATTGTATTCCTGAGGCCCTTTGTTGCCACGAACCTGTGGAGTGGCAACAAGGATGTTTTTACTCGGCCTGCTTCTGACTGACTGCTGCCTGCTCAAAGGTCGTCATCTCGCCCTGAATGCGCGTTGCGGCTTCAAGAATCGGCATTGCCAGGGCGGCTCCGCTTCCTTCACCCAAGCGCAATTGTAGGTTGAGCAGGGGCATGATCTCAAGATGCTGTAAAATGGTCTGGTGGCCAGGTTCAACCGAGCTATGGCTCCCTACCAGAAATGCCTTTAGTTCTGGCTTGAGGGCGACCGCGACCAGAGCTGCCGCGCTAGAGATAAAGCCGTCGATCAGTACCGGGACGCGGCGGGTAGCGGCGGCAATAATCACTCCGACCAGACCAGCGATCTCCAGGCCCCCAACCTTCCTGAGCACATCGAGTGGGTCATTGCGATCTGGCTTTTTCATAGCAATTGCCTGTTCAATCACCGAGATTTTATGCTGCAACTGCTGATCATTCAGCCCGGTGCCGCGTCCGGTAATCCGCGCGACCGGCGTACCAATCAGGACTGCCGTGAGGGCGCTGGAGGACGTGGTATTGCCGATCCCCATCTCGCCCGTCGCGATCAACCGAACGCCCTGTTCAATCAATGCATCTCCGATCTCGATCCCGGCCTGAATCGCCCCCAGGGCGTGCGCGCGCGTCATGGCTGGCCCCTTCGCTATATTCGCTGTCCCTGGCGTGATTTTGCGTGAGATCAGCTCTGGATGGGGTGGGAGGTCGCCGGCGACCCCCATATCAACCACAATTACACGTGCATTCGCCAGTCGTGCCAGCACATTAATCGCTGCCCCCTGATGCAAAAAGTTCAGGACCATCTGTTGGGTAACCTCAAAGGGAAAAGCGCTGACCCCTTCAGCCGTCACGCCATGATCCGCCGCCATGACCACTACGGCCTTCTGCTCAATAGTAGGTAAGGCGGTGCCCTGAATGCCCGCGAGCTGGATCGCCAGATCCTCCAGTCGGCCCAGGCTCCCGGCTGGTTTTGTAAGTTGCTGTTGATGGGCCCGCGCCTGCTCCATCGCCTGCTGATCCAGTGTTGGAAGACGATATAAGCGTTCAAATAGACGCTGCTCTTGTGATATCTCTGCCATGTAAAAGTACCCTTCTCACAAATATAGACGCCTCTATCGTATGTCCATCTTCAAGCGATCGTCAAGTTGGACTGTTTTGACAGAAGGTGAGCCGAACTTTATAATTGAGCCTGCTTTAGGGTGTGAAGATAGAAAGGATCTATCATGCAAGATCTATCCCCGCCTGTAAGAAAGCGCCTCTGGCTGGTACGTCATGGCGCGACCATTTGGAACCTCCAACACCGTTATACCGGCTGGAGCGATATTCCTCTCAGTGCTATTGGGCGTCAGCAGGCGATCTGGGCTGCTCAACAGCTCCAGCCAATCCGGATCTCGGTTATTTATAGTAGTACGCTTCTACGGGCCAGTGAGACGGCTGATATCATCGCGCGCCATCAAGCAGATCCGCTCCTGCTCAAACAACTGGATGCCTGGCGTGAGATTAACTTTGGGGCGTGGGAAGGGCTTACCTATCAGGAGATCGCGGCCAGATTTCCAGGCCAGCTTGCCTTTTTCTCAGATCCCGAGCGGTTTCCCGCGTTCAATGGTGAATCGTTGCTGGACGTAGTTCGGCGTTTTGAACCAGCGCTGGCAGCGATCATGACCGATCCAGATTGGATAGAGGGAGATGCTCTGCTGGTCAGTCATGGGGGGACCCTTCGGGCGCTGCTCTGTCGTTTATTGCGGATGCCGCTGGCCCGGCAGTGGCAGTTGCGGCTCGATCATGGCTCTTTAAGCGCCATCGATCTTTTATCGGAGCCGGAGGCACGCATACCGATTGGGACGCTGGCCCTGCTGAACCTGGAGGAGTCGATGAGTACCGTGCGTCAGCTTCCGCAGCAATTTTCAGGAGCCGATTTTCATGGTTAATCCTGGTGACTCTCCTGTTCGACGAAACTGGTTTATTGAGCAGTACACCGAGCTATTGGCTGCGACCCGCTTTCTTTCAACGTTGCCATTGCCTGGAAGTGATCAACTATTTCGGACAGACGAGCAGGCACCGCGTCTATTTATTGGCGGTGGCTATTTCCCGATAGTGGGATTATTGATAGCGCTTCCGCTCTGGGGAGGGATGTGGCTGGCCTCCCTGATCTTTCCTCCTCTGCTGATCGCGGCCCCCCTAGTAGTCGGCCTGATCCTGCTCACAGGCGGTCTGCATCTGGACGGCCTGATGGATAGCTGCGATGGTCTGTTCAGCGTCAGATCTCGTAAGCGCATGCTAGAGATTATGCGTGACAGCCGGGTTGGAGGCTTTGGGGTGTTGGGTGGGATAAGCGTACTGCTTATCAAATTTGCTTTGTTTGCCAGCCTTCCCATCTCATGTTTGCCGCAAGCCCTGGTGATCTCGCTCCCGGCGTCGCGCTGGGCCATGGTTCTGGCATTGAGAATGTTTCCCGGTGCGCGGCCCGAAGGATTAGGTATCAGCTTCCGGAAAGCAGTCTCACAGACCCATCTGATCATGGCCGCCCTGGCCTCGATAGTGATTTCCTGGTTTTCCGGCCACATCCTCGGCTTACTTTGTTGGGGAGGTGTCACGTTGGTTTCACTAGCTATGGGTGTCTGGGTGACCCGCCGGTTGGGAGGATTAACCGGCGATATCTATGGAGCGATCGCCGAGATCTCTGAGGTAGGGTCCCTGCTACTCTTTACCGCTCTTTTTAAGTTTTTCTTATAGTCGTTAAAAGGTAGAAAAGATAGTGGAGAAACCTGAGTCTGAGGGATTAGGAGGGCGGCTCTGGCTTGTATTGGGAGGGGCCAGAAGTGGGAAAAGCGCATTTGTGGAGAGACTGGCGCGCGATAGTGGGAAGCGAGTCGCCTTTATCGCCACTGCCACCGCCGGGGATCAAGAGATGGGTGAGCGGATCGCGCGCCACCGAGGGGAGCGGCCAGCGGATTGGCTTACAATCGAGGAACCATTGGATCTCGCGGGGGCAGTAAAACAGGCTGGGGAAAGAGCTGAGATCATCATTCTAGATTGTTTAACGCTCTGGCTCTCCAACTGGATGACCGAGCAAGGGTATTTGAGCGAGATACACGATCCGGGCGCGGCCTTGCCCGAGGGTGGGAGCGCAGCCGAGAAGGCATTGGAGTGGATCGAAGCCTTTTTAGAGGCAGTCAGAGCACTACCAGATCAGAAAACTATCCTCGTCGTAAGTAACGAAGTTGGGTTGGGACTGGTCCCGATTGATGCTCGCAGCCGTTTCTATCGAGACACCCTGGGCTGGGTGAACCAGCGTGTTGGGGGAGCCGCCGAAAAAGTTTATCTGCTCGTCGCGGGGCAGGCGATAGACATCAAGCGTTTGTCTGAAGAACCACTGCTCTAGCCTGGTAAAAAAAGCATAATTGTAGATCGTAGGCAAAATATTCGTAGGGGATGTGCTTGCGGCTCCGCTGGAAAAAGGAAAAGAGGTTCCTGTCAGAGAAGGGAAGTGGAATGAGGTAGATCGGGTCACGTGTGGACCTGTGGGAACGGGGATCACTCCTGTCACAATTGCTATACACGTAGGTGGGTCTCCCTCTCCTTCTTTTCAATATAGCGACTTCCTTCTTTTTCATCTTTTACAATAAATTTTTAATAAAAAACATAATCCTATAATTTAATCTTATTTACGCGTTTACTATGCATAGGTAGTATTATTGGAAAAAAGATATTGGGAGAAATATCTATGCAAAATCCTTCCTCTCATTTCCCATGGATTACCCTCACCTTCGATAGTGACCCCTTCAAAGGAAAAACATATCAATCAGCAAATAAATCCTTCATAAAGATTGGTAGCACCAACGCGGACGGCCAGAACAATACATTGATTATCACGCATAATTCGATCCAGCCTGAACATGCTTATATTGTGAACGACCGGGGGCGCGTCTATATTCAAATCCATGACGAGCATTGCCGGGTAATGGTAAACAATCGTCCTGTACTGAAACAACAACAACAAGATCTTCATGATGGAGACCAGCTTACCTTAGGAGAGGTTGTCATCTTTTGTGACCTGAGTGGGAGGCCTACGACATCATCTCTCACAGGAATTTGGCAGACAGGTTCACAATCGCGGGTAGCTGCTTCAACAAGGAGTCTTCAGAAACAACAATTCCAGCCAGCGTATAATTCTCCTGCCAACCAGCCATCCCAGGCGCTAACTGAGGATATCCAGAAGAAACAACAGCAGGTTATATACAACACCGCTCCATCGCACCAGCCTATCGGTAATCCCAATGCTCATCAATCTGTAGACGAAGTGACACGTTACATGTGTGCGGCTGTGCATACTGATGAGAAATTTCGTGAATATGTCCTGGATGATATTTTTGATAAGGTGGTCAAAGCGCCTGGCGAAGCATATGGGGTTGATATCGTGCCGGTTGTGCGCTGGGCGAAGGCTGCGCGTACGAGAACATTCATACGCGATGTATTCTTGTTGCCTGGAACGTTTATTGCCTGCTGGTTGTTTGGTCTGGTCCAAAATCCTCTAAACGCGTTAACTTCCAGCTTTTTTTATTATCTCCCGATAGGTTTTCAAGAAAAAGTATCACCAATAGTGACTGCAATTTTTCTGAGATTTCCATTTTTCTTCACTTTCTACAGTATATTTATCTTGATTGCTCTAGTTTTTCTAGCTATAAAAATAGATGGATATAAAGGAAATGTAAATTGGCTGTTACTCGTAGCCTTCCTCCCCGTCGTTATCTACTTTCCTCTTATAGCTGTACCATTGATCATAGTGATTGTGGAACGATTGTGGTGTTACTTTGGATCGGAAGCGCAACTCTTGACCCGCAAAAAATTCAGGATTGATACGGGCGGAAAATCCCTGGACACATTGGAGGAGCAATGGTTACGTGATCGTTTTCCACAAAAGGATGGTAATCTTGTAGTTTACAGTGGTTATTCTCCTTTTGCGGGGTCAGGAGTAAAAGTAGGTGGATGGTCTTTTGTTGTAGATGTATCCAGAGGTAAAGAAGCCTTTGGTTCTCAGCAGCTTATAGCTCCACAGCCCTTTGAGGTCAAAGATCTTTATACCGAACAGGCAAAATCTCTCGATGCCTTGAAATTAGAAAACCTGGATATAAAAGATAAAATTTACGCAAATGGAAAGGAACTTCGTAGTCAATCTGAAGGCGTACTGCAAAATTTGTTACCCGATGAATCTGAGGCACCTGTAAACAATGTTGATCAGCGATTTATTGATAATTTTAAGGAGCGCCCGGTAGAGGATATTCGGTATTATCAGTGCATACAAGTGAAATCCTGGAGAAATGATCTCATCCTCTCCGTTTTTGTGAGGTTCTATCTTAGTGGGAGGAACGAAGTGGTTGGTACTGCCAAAAGTCTGTTTGTAGAGGGAAACTATCAGTTACTCACACCTGTTCAGGAGCGATACCGTGAGATAGATCAACTCACAAATAGCTTTAATATACGTAGAGGTTTGTTTGTATGCAAGGGTATAGTTGCCTGGAGAACGTTTGTAATTTTCCTTTTTCCTCTCATCAGGATACTATCGAGCATTCTCAGGTATTTTTCTCCAGGTAGAAAGGAGCAGCAGATTAGTAATGAGATCCAGGACAATCCTTCCTTTGATTATGGGGCGATAACAAGCCTGCGTGAAAAAGTTAGTTCCAACCAATATCAACGCTATTTCCAGCGACTTGATAATGAAATGCATGTTAAGCTTATTGAGTATCAGATTTTTGAGACACTTATTCAGTTCTTACAGGATCACAATATAGATACTCGTCAATTAAGAGAGCGTCAGGAAACCATTATTAATCAAGGTTTGATGGTAACAGGTGGTAATTTTAATGCCGGAGCCATGAACATTGGCTCAAAGTCGACCATCAACATGGGGGAGCAGAGCTCAAATAAATCAAAGGGATCAGAGTAGAGCCTTGAGGTAAAGACTTGTGACAGGGAGGGAACCATGTCAGAGGATGAAAAAGGCACCAATATTTCTGGTGGCACGTTTAATGCGAAAGCTATGAGTATCGGAGATCATAATACTATTCATATATATGGATTGAATGAGAACACTGTGCCTGATCCTCATAAGCCATTGGATGCCAACAAGACCAACGGGATTAATCTATTTTATGTGTATGCCTCCGAGGATGAGGCGCTACGGAAAGGTCTTGAGACTCACCTCGCAATCATGAGGAGAAATGGGTTGATTAAGGAATGGCGTGCCATGAATGTAGAGGCTGGGCGTCCGCATACCTGGGCTACAGGCTTTTTAGAGCGATCGCAGCTCATTTTGTTGTTAATCAGCCCTGATCTTCTCGCCTCTGATGTTCTGTACGAGGAGCAGGCAATGCGAGCATTGAAAATGCAGTACGAGGAACGGGCGCGTGTTGTCCCCATTCTTTTGCGTTCGACAAGCAGTTTAGAGGATACTCCTCTTGGCAAGATTGTGATACTTCCCAGGAATGGCAAGCCGGTATCCGAATGGCATGACAAAGATAAAGCCTGGGTAGAGATTGTTGGGGAGATTCGTGAGATTATTAAAAGCCTCTAGCCTGTATTTCGACCATTGCTTATCTGAACGCTAGAAATAGCGTTCAGGTGAACTTTCCATAATGTAGAGCATTGACATTTTTGGATTATGATAGCTATACTACTGCAGGCTTGTAATTCGCATCGGGTGCTCTAATGAGAGAAAAAGGGAAGTTGGTGGAAATCCAACGCAGTCGCGCTACTGTAACTGGTGAGCTGTTCAGATCCAGGAATTTGCCACTGTTCATTGTATGAATGGGAAGGCTGATTTGAACGGTGCTTGAGCCAGAAGTCAGGAGACCTGCCCGATGTTTGTTGCTCTTCATCCTTCGCGTTAAAGGAGTGGAGCGAACTGGCAGGGCCTGTCCTTTTGTGGTGCCCTCCTGTTCGTCGCTCCTACAAAACCTCCTTTTCCGCTTGGGAAGCCGCATGTTCATATTTGGAGGTTCAATCGGATGTCTTCTTCTCTGTCTTCGCGTTTATCCACGCTCTTTTTATTTTGTTGCTGTTTTTTGATGGTGAGTGCCTGTGGACAGACTCAAACCTCGACGGGTGGTTCGACTCCCACTACTTCAGCTACGCCTACTACCGTTTCAAGTGCCAGGGCAATCGATTACTATGGCAAGGAAATTGTGATTCCAGCCGACGCCCCAAAGCGCATCGTCTCTCTGGCTCCCAGTGAGAGTGAGACGCTGGCCGCTCTAGGTCTGGAGAGTAAGGTTGTGGGCGTTGATTTCAATACCAACTATCCATCCTCGCTCGCCGGTAAAGAGAAGGTTTCGGATGCCAGCGGAAAATACAATGTTGAGAAGATTGTCTCCCTTAAGCCAGATCTGGTGTTGGGCTACGGTGGGTTGACGAAAACCTACGATAGCCAGTTCCAGAGCCTTGGTCTGCGGGTGGTCGATCTTCCCCAGGTGAACTTTACGCAACTATTGCCCCAGATTCAATTGGTAGGTCGCCTGACCTCAACAACTGAGGCCGCTAACAAAATCACTCAGGATCTTCAGCAACAGATCACCCAGGTGAAAACTACGGTTGCTGGCGCTCCTACGCCCAAAGTCCTTCTTGAAATAGACTACAGTACGCCGGGCAAACCTTTTGTTTTCGGTGGTGGTTCCTTTGGTGATGAGCTGGCTGTGGATGCCGGATCAACAAATGTGTTTCATGATAACACTACCAACGCTGGTTATCCTCAGGTGACCGATGAGGCAGTAATCAAAGATAATCCCAATTATGTTCTGCTCACTGAGGATCCGGCCTATGGTGGAGACCCTAAGGCTGTGTATAAGCGGGCTAACTGGAATACTATTACCGCTGTGAAGGATCACAAGGTCTACCATCTAAACGTGGATATTATGCAGCGACCGGGCCCGCGGCTGGTTCAGGGACTGCGCTGTGTCGCCCAGATCATTCATCCCGATAAGTTTAGTGGATCTTTGCCAGCCTACTGCTCCGCCAGCGTCTAGAAACAGGGCAGGAGAGCATCTATCTCTCCTGCTTTTTTGCGGGTTCAGCTATTGTTGAAGCGGCTCGTACAGAAAGATGCTGACGGTACGCTGCCGACTCAAGGCGATCAGATGATAGTGCTTGTCCAGCCAATTCTGTGTGCGCTGTACGGCTGGTCCATTTGTTGGGCGACCAACAATATAGAAAAAGCGGGGATGTTTTGCCGAATAAGCCTCAATCTGCTCTGGGTTGAGCGCCTGCTTGGGGTCAGAACGGTGCTGATGCAGGTCATAGACGATCCAGGGCACATAGCCTGGTGCATCCTTTGGGAGCTGGATTGGGCTTTGATCGATCTGAAGATAGTAGGAGATCCCGAGTTGACAGCCATTAGCGTTGTCATAGCAGATCACCCCATCGTCCGGGTGGGCCACCCGTTCCAGCCAGTGCGCTGTATAATTCCAATCCTCTACCTGCGCACTCTGATAATACATGGGGACCTGTCGGGCCGCTAACAGCACTAAAATCAGGGTCAACCCCAGGCTGACCAGGCGGCGTTTCGCGAAAAGTGATAAGCCCAAACTAACCAGGAGAAACAGCGGCGGCACAGTTACTACAAGATATCGGGGAAGAAAAAGGCGAATGCTGCCCTGCGAGACGAGATAGCTGACCACAATCGGAATTACCAGCCAGCAGAGCAGACATAAACTAAGAGGAAAAAGATCTCTGACTTTTGCTCCCATCCTGTTCTGATCTAAAAGAGCGTAGAGTCGCTTTCGCATCAGGCTTGAGTGTGTTGCCAGCCCGGCTATAATCGCGAGCAGGCAGAAAGCGAGCAGGCAGGTACGGTAGAGTTGATCATAGTTAACGATGGTATTAATGAGCGAAGTGATCGCCGAAGGGTGAGGAACCGGTATCCATCCGGTCAGTGAACCATGACTGCTGGCCCTGACCATTGGAAAAATGCCGATCAAGACCGCTCCACCGCTCAGACCGATCTGCTTCCACTGGCTTCGAGCAGTGGCTCTCCAAGCCGTAGGAACAATGAGCAGCGCCGCGATCGCGATCCCTTGCGAAAAAAATACAAGCATGCTGAAAAGGTGAATGTAGACCGAGAGGATCATACAGATGCTATAGCAGATCCACAAGCGTTTATTGCCGGGATCACGCGCCATCAGCATCAGGAGAGCGTACCAGCCGAGACAGATCAGCGCTAATTGAATGGCGTAGGAGCGTGTCTCTTGTGTGTAAATCAGTTGTAGATCATTTAGCATGTAAAGCAGGGCCGCGACCATTCCCGCCCACAGACCAATGAGACGCCGACCGATTATAAAGACCAGCATTGAGGCGATGGCCGCGCAAATCGCTGAAGGGAAGCGCACCACTGTCTCTGTGGGTAAGATGCCGAGTACATCCGTGATCTGTAACCAGAAGTGTAGAAAGAAATAGTAAAGCGCCATGTTTGGCTGGCTGATCGTTACGACTTTCCAGAGCGTCGGAAGATCCTGACGGGCGCGTTCCACCGAGAGCAGTTCGTCAAACCACATGCTCGGGGCTCCAATCTGATATAGGTTCAGCCCAAGAGCCAGGATGACAAGCCCTATCCCAATCAATACGGGACTGGAAAAGGTGAGACTGTCTCGTAAAAGTTGATATGCTCCTTCCTCCTCTCCCCTTAGTGAGAGCTCCGCTCTCGATTCTGAAAATACTTCAACCTTTCCGCCCTTACCACCTGTTGTTTTCATTTTCAACCTTTCAAGCATATAAATGTACTATATTTGCATAGTGTTCCTGTATAAAGAACAGCTATTTATATAATACATATGCCTGTATAGTTGCCTTCTACCAGAATTTAAAGCGGGAAGATTCTGTGCAGGGGCCAGATAATCACCTCCTGAGTCTGAGCATACTGAAGCAAGGGAGCTGTACCTGGCCGCTGAATGCCATGAGAGACTCCCATTGTATCGATCTCGGTTGTGAGCGCGGCTGGTTGTAATGACCATTGTGGATGATGGATATCGCCTCTATAGACGCGGTGGCGCACTACGGTGTAGAGGCTATAGCGTTCGGTAAGCCAGTGCTCGATAGAGCCAGGGGCAGCCGGGAAGGCCGGGGCAACTGGCTTGTACGCTCCTGTGAAGTCGGCGTTGGCAACGCCACGGTGATTTCGGTGGTTCTGATAGAGTATCTCCTCGCCCTTGCGTTGACCGCTCATAATTGCATTGTAGTAAGGGAGAGCGAAAAGCCGACGTGCCCCCAGAACGGCAAGAGGACTATTGGCGTCCAGGCTAAAGAAATAGACGCCTCCGATCCCATTTACACTAACGTATGTGCGAACGTTCATCTCGAAAAAGCGAGAGATATAGGGAGTGTAGGGGGTGCCGCGCAGTCGAACATCAGTCATATGAAAGGGGACGATTCCGACCCAGGCCTGCCCGTCAAAGGTATCCAGGTGGAGTTCCGCTGGAACCAGGGGACGCATCTGCTCTACAGGAATCGGCCAGTGAGCGAAAAGTAGATCGCGCCAGACCTGAGTCATAATCCAGGAGCCTTTGGGGAGAGGGTAGGGCCGATGGTCTATTTTATTTAAAATTGTGCGTGTGTCCATGAGATGCTCTTTCTGTGCTATGCTTATATGTGAGGTTACTGAGTAACTATCAGAGCGCGCATTATTTTTGTCCTTTTTATAATTCTAGCACCAGTATGCTTGAAGGAGTATCAAAATCTTTTGAAAAATTGGGCCATCTGCCTGCACATATCCTTTGGGCATGTCGCGTTCGTGTATGCCCCTGCGTGAATCAGATGTGACCCTTGTTTTGGAACATCGCCGTTCCCATGGCTGGTAAAGTCTTAAAGATATTTCAACTATGTCCCTATGGAGGTCTTCTGTATGTCCACTCTTGACCAGGCGCGTCTCGATCTTATGGATCGTTATTGGAGAGCCGCGAACTACTTAACTGTTGGCCAGATCTATCTACAGGCAAACCCCTTACTCAAGGAACCGCTGCGCCCCGAGAACATCAAGCCGCGCCTTATGGGTCACTGGGGGACCTCGCCGGGACTGAGCTTTATTTATGCTCATCTGAACCGACTGATTCGGGAGCAGAATATTGACATGATTTATCTCGCGGGGCCGGGGCATGGTGGGCCAGCCGTGCTTGCGAATGTTTATCTTGAGGGAACGTATTCAGAGGTTTATCCAGAGATCCCCGAGACTGAAGAGGGGATCAAGCGCCTGTTCCGCCAATTCTCGACTCCGGGTGGTGTGCCCAGTCATGTGAGCGTTCCGACACCGGGATCGATCCATGAGGGCGGCGAACTGGGTTATGTACTGGTCCATGCCTTTGGCGCGGTCTTCGATAATCCCGATCTGATCGCGGCAGCAGTGGTTGGTGATGGTGAGGCTGAAACCGGTCCGCTAGAGGGATCGTGGAAGTGTATCGATTTTCTGGATCCCGCGCGCGATGGGGCCGTGCTGCCGATCCTTCACCTCAACGGCTATAAAATCTCAGGGCCAACAGTATTGGGACGCCGGGATGATCAGTCGATCAATAATCTTTTGACTGGTCATGGTTACAATGTGCATTTTGTGAAGGGGGACGATCCTCACAAAATGCATCTGCAATTCGCGGAAACCCTCGACCAGTGTTACCAGGAAATTCGCAACATTCAGGAACGGGCTCGCGGCGAGCAAGGATCGACCGGAGTGCCCCGCTGGCCGATGATTGTTTTGCGTACCCCCAAGGGGTGGACCGGGCCAAAAGAATATAAAGGTGTGCCGATCGAGGGGACATTCCGCGCCCATCAGGTCCCCCTAACCGAGGTCAGGACCGATCCTGAGCAACTTCGGATGCTCGAAGGTTGGATGAAAAGCTATCATCCCGAGGAACTGTTTGATGAGCGTGGCAAGCTCATTCCCGAATTGGCAGAGCTTGCTCCCAAAGGCGATCTAAGGATGGGCTCGAATCCCCATGCCAACGGTGGACGGCTGCTGGTTGATCTGGATCTGCCTGACTTTCGCGATTATGCTATTGAAGTGAAAAAGCCCGCGACCAGCTATATCGAAGCAACGCGCCAGATGGGGAAGATGATGCGCGATATGTTCAAGATGAATGAGCAGCAGCGGAACTTCCGGTTATTCTGTCCCGATGAGACCAACTCCAACCGTCTGGGCGACGTTTTTGATGTAGAGCATCGTACATTTGAGGAGACGATTGAGCCCAAAGATGATCATCTCGCTCGGGCAGGACGCGTCATGGAAGTCTTGAGCGAGCACCTGTGTGAGGGCTGGTTAGAGGGTTATCTGCTGACCGGACGACACGGCCTCTTCGCTACCTATGAGGCCTTCGCAATGATCGTTGACTCAATGGTAGTACAGCATTCTAAATGGCTGGAGGGCTCGCGGAATCTATCGTGGCGTAAGCCCATCTCATCGGACAACATTCTGCTGACCTCTACCTGCTGGCGCAACGATCATAACGGCTTCAGTCATCAGGGCCCTGGCCTGATCGATACCATGTTGTCCCGTAAGGGGACGGTGGCTCGTGTCTATCTGCCTCCCGATGCAAACTGCCTGCTCTCCGTAACAGATCACTGTTTCCGTAGCCGCGATTACATCAATCTGATTGTGATTGACAAACAGCCGCATCTTCAATACCTTCCGATGGATGAGGCGATCGAGCACTGTGCTCGTGGGCTCTCGATCTGGAAATGGGCAGGGAATGAGGGAGATCTGGAGCCGGATGTCGTGCTCGGCTGCGCCGGTGATGTGATGACGATGGAGACGGTCGCGGCTGCTCAGTGGTTAATGGAGCGGATTCCCGAGCTTAAGATCCGTGTGGTCAACGTTGTGGATCTAATGACTCTCTATCCGCCCGATGTGCATCCGCATGGTCTGGATGACTCGGTGTTTGTGGAGCACTTCACCGAGGAGAAGCCAGTGGTGTTTGCTTTCCATGGCTATCAAAGAGCTATCCATCAGTTGATTCACGGCCGTCCGCGTCCTGGTCGTTTCCATGTGCGTGGTTTTAACGAACAGGGAACGACAACCACACCTTTTGACATGGTCGTGCTCAATGGTGTAAGCCGCTACCATCTGGCAATGATAGCCCTGCGGAGCGTCAGCCGTGTCAATCATCTGATCGCCCCGCTGCTTCAGGAATGTGAGGAGATGCTGGCCCGACACCATAGCTACGTCCGTGAGCATTTTGAAGATCTGCCAGAGATTCGCGATTGGACCTGGAACTGGAGTGAGTCGGCTCATACAACTGTCTGATAGCCGTTGAACGATAACATCAAATATCGCCTGCGCCACAGTCATAGCTGTGGCGCAGGCGATATACCTGCTCAAAGGGGGAACCAATGAAGATTCTCGTTTTAAATGCTGGTTCCAGTACGCAAAAAAGTTATGTGTACGAGATTGGGGATATGCTGCCCGAGACCGCCCCCGAACCACTCTGGGAGGGGTTAGCCGATTGGGGTAAAAGTGCGGGCAAAAGCCAGATACAGATAACTACAAAGCATGGGAAACAGGAGTATGAACTCTCGACAGATCAGCGAATTGAGGTGGTTGAACGGCTCCTCTCGTCGATTTGGAGCGGCCAGGATCGGGTGGTTGAAGATCCATTAGAGATCGCGATCGTTGGGCATCGCGTCGTCCATGGGGGCCCTCGCTACTCCGAGAGTGTGCCCGTAACGCCTGAAGTAAAGCAGACGATTCAAGATCTTTTTCATTTTGCTCCCCTGCACAATCCCGCGAACCTGGAAGGAATTACCGCAGTTGAGAAGATCTTGCCCCAGACCCCTCAGGTCGCGGCCTTCGATACCGCCTTTCACCGCCGGTTGCCTCTAGAGTCGCGGGTTTATCCCGGCCCTTACTGGTGGTATGAGCAGGAGATTCAGCGCTACGGCTTTCATGGTATCAGCCTCAGCTACTGCACCCGGCGGGTCGCGCAACTATTGCGCAAAGACGAAAAGGCCCAGCGCCTGATCATCTGCCATCTGGGGAACGGCTGCTCGGTCTCGGCCATCCAGAATGGGCACAGCCTGGATACAACAATGGGTTTTACCCCCCTAGAAGGTGTGATGATGGGGACGCGCTCCGGCACCGTTGATCCCAGTATTTTGATCTATCTGATGCGTCAGCAAAAGGAGACCGCAGATGGTCTGGAAAAGATGCTGAACAAAGAATCTGGATTGAAGGGGATCTCCGGCGTCTCAAGCGATCTTCGAGAGGTACTCAAAGCCAGAGATGAAGGCAACGAGCGAGCAAAACTGGCCTTTGATCTCTATATTCATCGGCTCCGTGGATTTATCGGCTCCATGCTCCCGGTCCTTAATGGCCTGGACGCCCTGGTGTTTACCGGAGGTGTGGGTGAGAACTCATCTGATGTTCGGGCCGCCACCTGCGAGTCCCTGGCCTTTATGGGCCTCAAACTGGATGAGCAGCAGAACGCCAAATCACCGGCTGACACGGTAATTTCTACACAGGATTCCAGCACTCCCATCCTCCTGGTGCATACATTGGAGGATTGGGAGATTGCTCGGGAGTGCTGGCAGCTTGCTCAGTCAGGTAAAGTGACACCTCATAGATCATAAACTGGCTCTCCCCTGGAAAGATAGCTATAATGGGGCATAATCTCATAGGAGGGAAAAAGCGGATGGCGAAAGTATCGTATCCTGTGACCCCGGCGATCCGCCTGTTGCGCCAGAAAAAGATCGAGTTTGTGCCTCACCTTTACACTTATGAAGAGCATGGAGGGACGGAGCAGGCGGCTGAGATTCTCGGAGTGCCGGAGCACAACGTCATTAAAACCCTGATTATGGAGACCGATGAGCATCAACCGCTGATAATTCTCATGCATGGGGATCGTGCGGTCTCCACAAAGCAGTTAGCGCGAGAGATCGGAGCCCGGCAGGTTCAACCGGTTCAGCCTGAGCGCGCCAACAAGCTCACCGGTTATCAGGTTGGTGGGATCAGCCCCTTTGGGACGCAGACCGTCCTGCCGATCTATATCCAGCGGAGCATCCTGGATCTGGAGCGTATCTACATTAACGGAGGGAAGCGTGGCTTTCTCATTGAGATCGCCGCCACTGATCTCCAGAAGGCTCTGGACACTATTCACCCAGTCGAGGCTGAAACCGCCTCTTGATTTCCAGGGGCCTGGAGAATTCTCATGACTCTTTAAACTGAAATACTCCCCTCTTTAGCCTTCGCAGATCTCTTATAGAAAAGATCTTTGATTTGCGAAAAAGCTAGAGGAGAGATCGACGTGATAATTCAGAGCCCTGCGCGTAACATACAGCGATCCTGGCAGACCCTGGTATTACGCGGTATTATCGCTGTATTGTTTGGAGCCCTAACCATACTGTTTCCTGGTCTGACCCTGCTAATCCTGGTGTTTTTCTTTGCCGGTTATTCCCTGGCGGACGGTATTCTCGCCTGCGTGCTGGCGATTCACCAGAGATCACATTTTCGTTACTGGTGGGTCATCTTCCTGGAAGGAGTAGCCGGGATCATCATTGGCCTTTTAACCTTCATCTGGCCGGGAGTCACCAGCCTCATCTTGCTTTCGCTTATCACCGCCTGGGCCTTGATAACTGGCGTGTTGGAACTGATAGCCGCCTTTTTTCACAGGTCCATTCACGGTTTTGAATGGCCGCTGGCCCTGGCCGGCTTTATCTCCGTCATGTTGGGGATCGCCCTGATCTCTCGACCAGTAGGTAGTATCCTGCTTATCGTCGAAGCTATTGGCTTTTACGCCTTCGCCTTTGGGGCGCTCATGGTCTTCCGAGCCATTCGGATCTGGAGTGAGCATCCCGTTCAGGCGTGAGATCTGACATGGGAATTGTTTGAAACTTCGGGTCTATTTTGTGCGTGCATACATCGGTTGCTTGCTCCTTTCCAGAGGAACGTAAAGGGAGATCGCGTGGTGGAGGGAACCTGAGGAAGAGCGTTCTCAACTGGCAAGCTTACTTCTTAGATAACTCGACATACTTGCGCATGGAGTTAGTAGGAAAATCAACAAAAAGGAGTATGGATCATGGCAAGCAAAAACGAAAAAGACGAGCTAGACGACGTAGAAACCATCTCACCTGAGCAGGCTAAGAAAGAGATCCAGCAGGCGGTCAAGAGAGTGCATGACGAGGACGCTCATAAAGGGCATGCCCATGCCAACGGATCTAAAAAGGTCAGTGGAGAGCCCGAAGACGAACTGGATGGCGTAGAGAGAATTCCAAAGGCCCAGGCCGAGCAGGGGATCCGCGACGCCGTCAAGAAGGTCCAGCAGGCCGATAAAAAGCATAGTAAATAATCATTAGATGTCACAAAGGTCATAAAAAGGCTCTTTAGGAGAAGAGAGGCATACAAAATCCTCTCTTTTCTGTTGGGAAAATGTTTCGTTGTCAACAGTAGCTTGAATGTTCAAAGCTCAAAGGCATCTTTCTCTATCCGTATAATCTGTCTACCGATGCAAAAGACCAAGCAGGAAGTAGGTTCCTATACCGCCAAGCATGATAACGATTGGAATGAGGATAAGAGCAGTTTTGCGTTGCTGGATATTCACCTGACCAACAGCTAATATCAAAGCGCTAATAATAAGGATAAATGCAATGATGTAAAAAATAGCTGCGTATGCTTTGAAAGTTAATGAACCCATAATAGAAGAGACAAATAGTAAGAGTAATGTAACGACTAGCCGCTGTCTAATTGGTACGTTCATATCAAATTCTCCTTTTTCGATGAAATTTCAGCAGCAGCCTCATGCCAATTCATGTGACTGCTGTTGAAATCACTCAAATAGAGCCGATTAAGCGTGTTTCAAAGAACTTTGAATGGTAGCTCCAAAATTCTCTGCTGCTCTTTTATATCTATTTTATGCTAGTTTGAACAATCAGCAACGCAATAACCAGCAGCGCCTCCTGTAATACCAGCGGCCCCTGCTATGCAGACAACGCAAGCAACACCGGCTGTTCCAATACAAGCTACTGCACAGGCTATGCCCACAGCTCCAACAACCCAGCTAGCAATACCTTCGCCGGATAAGCAATTATTGATACAACTCCACCAATTACCACTTCCAGATGCGGTTGGAGGAATAACTTGTGCGGCAACCTCTTTTGGGCTTAGCCCCTGTAGAGAAATTCTTTTATTATCTCTTGCTATAAGAGTACCCTGTAAGAAGTTTCCTGTAGACGTAAGTATAGCATCGAAAACGATTTGATTATTTTGTCTGATAAGAGCTGAAATATTTCCTTTGTCTTCTGGAAGAAACAAACCGCTTCGTGTTGTAAGAATTGTTGCGTTAAGAAGCATTGCTATATTGTAGAAACTGTAACCAGCACCTCCTTGAATGGGAACGTGGATGCTAACAACTTTATCGGATGTGGTTTGTATAAGAGAAACTTTGATGTGTGTTTCTTGTACATTAAAAGTATGTGGATACTGGTGATCTAGCTGACTAAGAAATTGTTTGTAGCTATTTGAAGTAACAGTTGCTTCTATATATTTAGAAGCTTGTACTCCCGTCAAACTAATTATTTGAATCGGATTAGTTGAGGCATGGGCAGAATTTTCAGTCAAAGGAAAAGGCGTGAAACTCAATGCTGCTACTACCCCAGCTATTATTCCCCCCTTTTTAAAGAGTTGACGGCGATTGAGTTGAGTGTTTCTTTGTTCAGTTAGGTTTTGACTTTGACGAAGTTTACGTTTCATGTATCAAAATCCTTTTGCTTCACTTGATCGCTAAATGATTGTATATTGATTTACCAGAAAATCGACGAATAGATATAAAAATTTGTAACTACTCAGATACCCTATAGAGCATTTTTGAGCTCAAAAGTATCCGATATTGATGAGATAATAGCCATTCAAAGGTCGTTTTTGGGCTTTTTTCGGATTACTGTTGAGTTTATCGCTACTAGATGTAGTTGCTGAAATCTCTTACAACACAAAATGTGGTCCTGAGTAGTTACAAAAATTTGTATAAGCAGCGGTACCTTTTGTTTTTAACAAACTGGAATGTAGTAATTCCGGTTGTGTGAACAATTATCAACTACTGCTCCAACAAGAAATCCTCCTAGTCCTGTTGCGCCTGCAACGCAGGCAATACATCCAGCACCAAGAGTTACAGCACATGCCGCACCACATAAAGGTACAATCAACGGAACTAATACCAGAGAAATACCGGCTATTTCCACAAGTCCTCCGATCACACAACAGATATTAGCATTTGAGCTTGCATGTGTAACAAGTGACGCAGCCTCTTTTGCACTCAAACCATCAAACGTGATATTTTTACCTTGTGTTGTATGAAATGTACCTTGAGCGAAATTTCCTTTTGGAGTAATGAGTGCATCAAGTACTACATTTCCATTTTGTTTAACTATAGCTGTCGTGTTCCCATTACTTACTGGCATTAGTACACCGCTACGAGTCGCAATCAGCGAGGCCGAGTGTTCTTGTAGTGTGGCAGCAAAAAAGCTATGTCCTGCACCACCCTGTATAGGAATATGGACGCTGACAATCTGCTCTAAAGGCATTTTAAATAGAACAACTACTGGAGAATCTTCTCGTACTGTAAAGGTGTTTGAATACTGCGTATTCAAGTCAGTACTGAATTGCTGATACTCAGCCGAATTAATGGTTGCTCTTACATATTTATCGGCCCGTGTTCCTGTCAAATCAATTACTTGAATATCATCAATAGCGGCTTGTGCAGAAGCTTCTACCCAAGAAAATGGCGTGAGACTAAGTGCCGAAATGGCTCCAGCAAGCATTCCTCCTTTTTTGAATAGTTGGCGACGACTAATTTGAGAAACCTCTTTGCTTTTGCTTTCTTTGTTCTTTGTCATGCTGAAAAGTGTTTTCATTGAAATCTAGTCTCCTGCTAAATCGTAACTAGCAATTATGATCAAAGGTAAAAACTACCTGTTGATTTGTGAATTGATGGTGTCGTTTTTTAAGGAGTTGTCTCGTATGCGTATGCTGAAAAATGTAAGAATAAAAGGATTGAATTTTAAATACTGTTAAATGATATTTGTGAGTATTTCTTTCTTAGAATAAGAAGGTTGTTTCTTTTTGTTCCTAATTGTGAGTTGCTTTAAACGCTATACCGTTAGAAACAATATGCCGCCAACAAATACAGTAGCAATAATGGTTATCCAAAAAGAACTTGAAGGTAACAGGTTGTTCGTTTTAGAGGTTAGGTAAAGACCTAGAGAAGCAATCACTATAAAAACTATGTTTCTCATTATTGATGATGTACCAATAGCAGAATCGTTGGAGCCAAAACAACCACATTGTAACGATATTTTGCGGAAGTACATCCAAAGCATCCAAATAGTAAATATAGCTAATAACGCAATAATTCCAATCCAAGTAAAGAAGAGGGACCAAGTAAATATAAGACCTACAGCTAAAATAAATTCAATGGTGATTGTGGAGAGTGCCAATGGTAGTAGTGCTCTTTGTGGAATGGAGGTAGCTCGTAGTGCCTTCATAAATTGATCAGGATAAAGTACTTTACCAGTAGTAGACATCAAAAAAATAAGTGCAGTAAAAAGCTGACATGCGGCTAAAATGTATGTCATAAAAAGTCTCCTTAGCAATCTCAAAAGTAATCTCAAAATTTGGATAGGTATAGCTTCTATCTTAACTTCTTTGCTTGTTTATGAAGCTTACTCTGAAATCAATAATAACAATATGAGTAACTACTCAGGAGGGGACTAGAACTGAGGAAGAACGGGAGAGCCCACCAACACCGCTTGGAGCAAAGGAAGCAAGGCATACCCTTGCCTGTGCTGGTGAGGAGAGATGGCGCATCGGGAGCACGATCCCCAGTACGAATTCCTGAAGCCTTGAAGAGAGCCAGATGGGATTATCAAAATGAACTTCAGGAATAATCTTCAAACTCTCTTTGTTTTTATCCATAGAACCAGAATTCAACCTCATTTTTTGTGAGAGAAACACCATTTCCCCCACTTTTAATGACATACATACTTTTATTGTTTCGTCATTTCATTCTCTCATTCGAGGTTCAGTATATGAGTACAAACTTACCTTCCCCCAATTCATCTGTAAATCAGTCTGAACAAAAGACGCGGCGTAAGCCCGTCCCCCTGGCGATGGCTCGTGGCCCGGAAGAATATACTCCGGGCGACCAGGAGCTTCCAGTCCAATTGACAAGCATGAGTGACATGTTGCATTGGGCTCAAAACTGGGCTCGATCGAAATCTGTCTGGCCTCTGGGATATGGCCTGGCCTGCTGCGCGATTGAGATGATGGCAAGCGCGCAAGCTCATTATGATCTCTCCCGGTTTGGTTCGGAGGTGTTTCGTTCCAGTCCGCGTCAGGCTGACTTAATGATTGTCGCGGGCACCGTTTCTGTAAAGATGGCCCCACGCCTGCGGTTGCTGTGGGAGCAGATGCCAGAGCCCAAATGGGTGTTGAGCATGGGGCAGTGCGCCAATTCTGGTGGGGAATTTTATGATAGCTACTATACCATCCAGGGAGTCGACACCATCGTGCCGGTGGATGTGTACGTCCCAGGGTGTCCGCCCCGGCCAGAAGCTTTGATCGAGGGCATTCTCAAGCTGCGGGAAAAGATCGCCAAGCAGGGTCTGAAGATTCAGGGCGAAGACGAACTTGAGGAACTCGTAAAGGCTTTGTAAGCGAGAGAGGGAGCATGCTTGTAGGGTGGGAGTAGCAGGGTGTAAAGGAAGTACGTATGGTTACCTGTTGATCTCTTTTCAGGTGAATGAGGTAGGTTAGACACGCGGTCCAACCTACCTCATTCAACACGTAGTGGGAAGATGAAAGCAAACTTTCACTACATGTGCTAAAATCCAGCGAGTAGATATGTTCCTACACCTCCTAGTACAGCCATAGTTAGAGTGAGAATAAGTGCAGTCTTGCGTTGCTCTATTCTCACATTACTAATAGCTACTACGAGAGCACTAATGAGCATAATGAACCCAATAGCATAACAAACAATTGCATAATCCTTGAAAAACAATGAAAAACTTAGAATGGCAGAGGCAAACAGTAGGAGCGCAACGGTCGCCCTCTGTCTAATCGAAACATTCTTCATAGTAAATCTCCTTGTGCTGCCGAAGTAAGTTGGGCAGCAACACCTTCGTCAGGTGCGTAATCATTGATGAAGTAGGTAGTGAGGAGCAAAAACACCCAGGAACCTTTCTTGAGCATTTATTTGCCCAGATGTTCCTGGATATCAAGGATGAGGAAAATACCAGTGGTGGGATTCGAACCCACAACCCTCTCAGGATCTGTTTTTGAGACAGACGCGTATACCGTTCCGCCACACTGGCCTGACCTACACATGATAACGTAGCCCGACCGGTTTGTCAATATCTTTTTCCGGTTCGGGCTACACTCTCCGCTTAAATGGTCGCGAATTGATCAAAGTGCCGATACTTTTCGTAGCGCTGCTCTACCAGATCTTCAGTGCTTTTTTCCCGAAGATCGGCCAGCGTCTCCTGTAAGGCTCGCTTGAGATTGTTCGCGGCCTCTTGAGAGTCGCGGTGCGCACCGCCCAGAGGTTCCGCGACAACTCGATCGATCAGCCCCAGATCCTTAAGATTGTTCGCGGTGATCTTCATAGCGTCTGCGGCCTGAGCGGCGAAGGCTTTGTCGCGCCAGAGAATATTGGCGGCAGCCTCCGGGGCAACGACGGTGTAAATGCTATGCTCCAGCATCAGCACGCGGTCGGCGATGCTGATAGCCAGGGCTCCTCCACTTCCACCCTCGCCGATAACGGCGGCGATGATCGGGGTTTTGATGCGGAACATCAGAGCCAGATTGGAAGCGATGGACTCGGATTGCCCGCGCTCCTCAGCTCCTAATCCGGGGAAAGCTCCCTGAGTGTCGATCAAACAGATGATTGGGAAGCCAAATTTCTCTGCTTGCTCCATCAACCGCGCGGTTTTGCGATAGCCCTCGGGATGCGGCATGCCATAGTTGTGATACTGCTTCTCTTTAACATCCCGACCTTTTTGCTGACAGATCAGCATCACGGTCTGACCATCAAGGGTGGCCGGGCCAGCCATAATCGCGTGATCGTCCCCGTATCGCCGATCTCCATGCAGCTCAAAGAACTCATTAAAAATCATCTTAATGTAGTCGGCAGCGTACGGGCGATCTTTATGGCGCGCGACCTGAACCGTCTGCCACCCATTCAAGTGTTGGTAGATATCGCGGGTGCGATGCTGGATCTCGTTTTTAAGGTCCCGCAGTTGTGTCTGCTCATCCGGCTTCAAGCGATCCCCCTTTTTCTGGAGGGCATTGATGCGTTTATCCAGATCCGCCAGGGGTTTCTCAAAATCTAAATCGTAGGCCATAGCATTCCTTCTTAGTCGGCTTTTCCAGGCAAGCTGGTGCTTTGAACAACCTCAACTGGCTCAGGTGTAGTAGTTTTGTGTGTTGGACTATAGAGCCTCAACAGATGTGAGAGTGTGCTCCGCAGGTCGTTCCGATGGATTACCGAGTCGATCATGCCATGCTGTAATACAAAATCAGCATTAATGTCTGGCACTTTAATGTGCATTGCTTGCTCAATCACACGGGGGCCAGCGAAGCAGATGAGCGCGCCCGGCTCCGCCAGAGCGACATCGCCAAGCATCGCGAAGCTTGCTGTAACTCCACCGGTTGTGGGATCGGTAAGCAACGTGAAATAGGGAAGTCGGTGCTCGGCCAGCTTATTCAGGGCCGCTGAAGTTTTGGCGAGCTGGTATAGAGAAAACAGACCCTCCTGCATGCGCGCGCCCCCTGAGGAAGAGATCACCAGGACCGGAATATGTTTTTTAATTCCTAGCTCAATCGCGCGCGCGATCTTCTCGCCCACGACCGTCCCCATACTCCCACCCACAAAACGGAAATCCATGACCGCCAGGGCCAGGGGCAGGGACTCAATTGTAGCGTGTCCACTGACAACGCCCTCGTTGATCCCAGCCTTTTCGCGCTCATCCTTCAGTTTATCAGCATAAGCTTGAGAGCGGCTCACAAACTTCAGGGGATCAACAGAGCTCAAGTTGGAGTCGATCTCCACAAAGCTATCAGGGTCGGTAAGGAGGGCAATGCGTTCATAAGCAGTGAGTTTGAAGTGATAGTTGCAGCGCGAACAGACTTTAAGGTTTTTTTGCCAGTCGCGACCGTATAGGAGTTCCTTACAATTTGGGCATTTCACCGCGAGGTTGCCACTGGAGTTTTCCCCCTTGCCGAATAGCTTTCGCGCAGCTTTCTCTGGTGAAGTGGCTTCTTTGACCATGCGTTATCCTCCTCTTTAATCCTGGGCGAAGAGCGCGGCCACAAAGGATTGTGGTTCAAAAGGCGCGAAATCGGTCACTTTTTCCCCAGTTCCAATAAACTTAATAGGTACGCCAAGATCGTCAGCGACCGCGAAGGCAAAGCCTCCTTTGGATGTGCCATCCAACTTGGTGATAATCACACCGGTCAGGCCAATATCTTCCGCGAACTTACGCGCTTGCAGGAGCGCATTCTGCCCGGTCGTTGCATCGATCACAATAATCAGTTCATGAGGGCCATCCGGTAAAAGCTTCTGGATCACCTTATTGATTTTTCGGAGCTCTTCCATCAGATTATATTTTGTATGCAAACGGCCCGCCGTGTCAACAATCAAGGTATCGCTATGCCGGGCTGTCGCCGCCTGGATTGCATCATAGACCACCGCGCCGGGATCGGAGCCGGGGTTCTGCGCGATCACCGGCACACCGACTCTCTCGCCCCAGACTTTAAGCTGATCGATCGCCGCTGCGCGGAAGGTATCAGCCGCCGCTAGCGTTACATTGTGACCCTCATTGGTGAGGCGATAGGCCATTTTCGCGATACTCGTCGTTTTTCCGGAGCCATTAACACCGATAACAAGTATCACAGTCAGAGGGGATTGCTTTGCGAAATGGAGGGGTGAGGATTTGCCGAGCAGCGTAGACATCTCTTCTCGGAGCGCGCGTTGAACCTGGCTTCCGGTGCGCATATGCTCCTCGATAGCGCGTTGACGCAGGCGTTGCATTAACCAATCTGTAGTTCCTGGACCCACATCCGCGAGGATAAGAGACTCTTCCAGCTCATCCCACAGATCGTCGGTGATATCATCCTGTTTGAAAATTTCACCCATCCGGCTAAAGATAGAGCGGGTGCGCGACAGGTTGTTCTTCAGATTGACACGTTGCTCGGCCTGTGAGTCTGTATCTACGCGCTCCTCGGTGGTTGTGGGTTGCTTTGGATCTTCTTTAGGCTTCTGCCCAAAAAATCGGTTGAGCACGTCAGTTCTGACTCCTTATATCTCTTTAGTAGGTGGAAATCCGGTGAATGTAGAAAAAGGCAAAAGGCAAAAGCATTGCCCTTCGCCTCCGGTTCCCGCATGGGAAATTCTACCACACATACGTATAGTATACCTGAGCAACTTAATCTGTCCTTAAGAACGACTGCCCCGGTACGATGAGTGCATTGAGCCATCACTGATGGGCTCATTGATAATGATATCGCCGTTACGGATCTTAATGTTGTAGAGACAGGTAGGGTTTGTACAGACCCAGGCCTTATACTCTATAGAAGCTCCCTGGCTACCAAAGTCCGAAAGCGGAACCAGATCACCAGCATCACATTTGCGACAACGGGGAAAAGCGTTTTCCACGATATCGCCTCCTTCCTTCCTTCACTCTGGAGGTTTCTATTCGCCGCCCTCCTGAAATCCCTGTTGGTTCAGGCTCAGTCCAGCGAAGATGTCAGCCGAAGGGGGAGCCTCCGCCTCTGCATCCGCGTCCCCACAGCAGTTATAGTCCATGCCGCCGCCATCATATCACACTTTGTAGATCCTGTCAGTAGTTTGATGAAAATTTATTCATCTCTTTGGGCAAGATAGCCGCAATTCCGCCTGAATATGAACAGAATGACAGTATGTAAAAGCGGCAGAAAGTACAAATTATACAATACAGCGAAAAGCCTGGACTTCTGCTCTCTGTTCCTAGCATAACAGGTACCACAATTTCCGTCAAGCCGTAGTTCCATTTATTCGTATTTACATATCTAGTGCCGCTCATGCGGATTTTTCCCCACTTTTTGAAATATCTTCATTTTTCTTCAGGCCTCTCACTGATTGTCGTTCGCCCTCTTTTTTGAGCAGTTCTCCCACACTACTCTATCGAATTTAAGCTCATATGCCGATTTATAGAGTAGCGCTTTCTAAACCTAGAAGGTGCTTTCCTCAGGATTTCACTTTTTATCTTTTCTGGCATCCTTCTTGCTATAGAGGAGATAGAGGCATACTGCATGCCACTGTTGGTTATTCCTGTAGAGGAGGGGCTATTCATTACCCGGTTTTCATTTTTTTCTGCTTTTTCTGTAAAACCTGTGATGAAGGAGTTTTGGTATGGGTGCGCGAGTAACCGCTGTTTTTTCTTCTGTCGATCTACTTTCTCCCGAGGTTTCGTTCCAGCATGAGTATTCTGACAAGCTTCGAGCCTCTAAAAAATACAAACAGGCTGCGTCCGATCTCTCTGAGTCCTTCGACCTTTCTTCTGATGAACCTTTCTTGGATGACCAGGAGGAGCGGGAAGCAAGCGATGAAAAATCACAGCCTGCCCTCGATGATGCGGTAAAGCTCTACTTGAAGGAGATTGGGACGTTTCCTCTGCTTACAGCCGAGCAGGAACTGCAACTGGCCGAGCGCATCTCCCACGGAGATTTTCGAGCTCGTCAGCGTTTGATTGAGGCCAATCTCCGTCTAGTTGTGAGTATCGCGAAACGCTACACCAATCAGGGCCTACCGTTGCTGGATATGATCCAGGAGGGGAACATGGGGTTGATGCGTGCCTCTCAGAAGTTTGATTTTAGACGGGGATTTCGCTTCAGCACGTATGCCACCTGGTGGATTCGTCAGGCGATCACCCGTTCGATTGCTGAGCATTCCCGGACGATCCATGTACCGGTCCACGTTGTGGAGTTGATCTATAAGGTGAAGCGGGTGGCTCGCCGCATCTATCAAGAGTACGGGATTGAAGCCTCTCCTGAGCAGATCGCCCTTGAGGTAGGCCTGACAAAGGATCGCGTGGTGGAGCTATTGGAGGCTTCTGAGCAGCCGGTCTCTTTAGATGCTCCGGTTGCCGATGATGAGCAGTATCATCTGGCGGATACGTTAGAGGATACGACAATGGCGACTCCAATCGATCAGGTCGCGCTTCAACAGATGCGTGGCCATATTGAGCAGGCAATGGTGGTGTTGAATCAACGTGAGCGCACGATTATTGAGCTGCGCTATGGCTTACAGGATGGCTATTTTCATACATTGGATGAGGTAAGTACGCGCTTTAGCCTGACCCGCGAGCGGATTCGTCAGATAGAGGTGAAGGCTCTGCGCAAGCTGCGCTATCCTGAGCATTTCTATGGTCTTCGAGATTTCGCTCAGGCCTGAGGCAAAAAAGAGGGCTGTGGAATAGAGACCCACAGCCTCTTTTCTACTCGTCGATCGCTACCCCGCCAGCCTGTTCTTGCAGGTAGGCATGGATAAATGGGTCCACTTCTCCATTCAGGTAGCCGTCGGTGTCGCTGGTCTCGGCGTTGGTTCGATGGTCCTTTACAATGTTATATGGATGGACGGTGACGGTGCGGATCTGCGTACCAAAGTCAGCCTGCACATGCTCGCCTTTTAGCTTGGCCGTCTCTTCCTCGTGCCTTTTTACTTCGCGTTCGTAGAGACGGGCCTTGAGAAGCTTCAGCGCCACCTCCCGGTTCTGGATCTGTGATCGCTCGTTCTGACAAGTGACGACAATTCCTGATGGAAGGTGCCGCATTCGTACGGCGGAGTCGGTCTTATTGACATGCTGCCCACCAGCTCCGGTCGAGCGATAGGTATCCACTTCGATATCCTCAGGTCGGATCGAGATTTCGATGCTGTTTTCGATATCGGGGAGTATCTCAACTTTAGCGAATGAGGTATGTCGGCGATGGGCGGCGTCAAAGCGCGAGAGTCGGATCAGGCGGTGAGTCCCACCCTCAGATCGTAGATAGCCGTAGGCATAGCGCCCGGCGATTTCCACTGTCGCGCTTTTAATTCCCGCCTCTTCACCCTCGCTATAATCGTATATCTCGGTCTTAAAGTTGTGACGTTCGGCCCAGCGCAGATACATACGTAGCAGAATCTCGGCCCAATCCTGGGCATCGACTCCACCGCTCCCGGCATGAATACTAATGATTGCATCCTGCTCATCATGTTCACCACTGAGCATCAACGAGAACTGGAGCTTCTCTATCTGAGCCTCCAGATCCTTCAGGCTCTGCTCAATCTCGGCGATAATACTTTCGTCAGGTTCTTCCTCCACCAGTTGGGCCAGTCCCGAGAGATCTGAAAGTTGGGCATCGATCGCCTCCCAGGTGGTTACTTCCTCGCGGATGGCGTTAAGCTGCTGCATATGGGTCTGAGCCTGACGATTATCGGACCAGAAACCTTCTTCAAGGCTCTCGGCCTCCATTTTTGTAACTTGCTCTTTTTTTGTGGCAACGTCAAAGACGCACCATTGTCTGATGAACCCTGCGTTGCAGACGTTCTATTCTTGTTTGTAGTTCACTCATACTGTTATTTTAACATGCTTTTTAATGTCTGTACATTTGTTGACATATTTTACAGGGCTATTTCATTCTCTTTTTAAGCCGCCGAAGGCGGCTTAAAAAGAGGGGGGGAGATAAGCGGGGACACCCCGCCAGCCCGGGGGGGGGGGGGGGGGGGGGGGGGGCGGGGGGGGGGGGGGGGGGGGGAGGGGGGATAGTGTGGATGGGT